>JAEVZP010000221.1 GCA_023392185.1 Bacteroidota bacterium | reverse complement strand
CGGGCGAATACCTGGCGCTGACACTGGCTTCGGTTCATAATCTGGCCTTTTATTTGTGGCTCGTGGACGAGGCCCGGAAAGAGATTATTTCCGGAAATTTCGACGCCTGGAAGCGCGAAATGATCCCCCGGCTCAAGACCCGGCTGTAAGGTTTCCGGAAATGGAATGATAAAGAGATTCTTTTCAGAATGACAAAGAAGGCGAATAAAATAAACACACAGCGACTTTGTCATCTAGCAAAGGATCCCTTCAACTACTTCTTATAAAAAAGCACAAAAAACCCTCTTTATACAAGACCAAAGAAAACAATCTGAAGCGGTCTCTTCAATAGGGATCAATTGTTTTTCGTTTTCTTTGTCACCCTTGCAGAGGGGCTTCACAGTTTCTATAAACGTGAAGATTCCCTTCGGGAATGACAAAAGAAGAGACTCCTTTTTTATGAGTTGATTTGCGAAACCGCTTCCTGTCAAAGACAGTTTCTTTTATTAAAATGATACAACCTTTTTAAGAACTGTCTTCACCTTTGCGAATTGTGCTTCAGTGCCCTTGAGAAATTAATTGTGAAGTTCCTCTCCCGCCTTCTGCCCCACTACCGCTACTTCGGCCTGAAGCGGCTGGACGTCTATATCCTGAAGAAATTTCTCGGGACTTTTTTCTTTGCCATCCTCGTCCTCATCCTGATTTCGGATGTGATCGACCTGTCGCAGAAGATCGAGGATATGATGGTGAAGAAAGCGCCGCTATCGGCCATTTTGAATTATTTCAAAAACTTCTCGCCCCATATCGCGGCGCTGCTCTACCCGCTGTTCATCTTTATCGCGTCGATCTTTTTCACCTCCAAGCTGGCCTATAAGTCGGAAATTATCGCCATGCTGGCCACCGGCACGTCGTTTCAGCGCTTCCTGCGGCCTTATTTTATCGGCGGCCTCCTGCTGGGCCTGCTTTCGCTCTGGGCCAACCACCTGATCGTGCCGGCAGCCAATAAAGAACGCCTTGCCTTCGAAGACCGTTATATCCACAACGCGGTTATGAGCACGGGGCAAAACATTCACATCCGGCTTTCGCCCAGTTTGTATGTCTATGTGCAGCGCTATGATTTCAGCAACAATACGGCCTATAAGCTGACCGCCGAAACCTTTGACAGCACCCTGCTGCGCGAGAAGGTGATGGCCGAACAGGCCTATTACGACAGCCTGCGCAATGGCTGGCGGCTGGCCGACATCACCATCCGCACCAATGACAGCCTGACGGAAACGCTGCGCCACGTGGATACGATGTTTCAGCCCTACAACTTCAAACCCACGGAGCTGCTGCACAACAACGACGCGGTGCAGGCGCTGACGACCCCCGAACTGCTCGAGACCATCCGCAAACAGGAGATGCGCGGCGCCGAGACGGTCAACCTCTATTATGTAGAGTTTCACCGCCGCAGCGCGCAGCCGTTTGCCGGACTGGTGCTCACGATCATCGGTGCCTGCATTGCTTCCCGGAAAATCCGGGGTGGCAGCGGCTACCACCTGGGCCTTGGCATCATGCTCTCCGCTGTTTATATGATGCTGTTGCAGTTCAGTACCACCCTTTCCATCAAAGGCGGTTTCAATCCGTTTTTAGCCGTCTGGATCCCAAATATCATTTTTTCATTTGTAGCAGGGGTACTTTACATTCGCCAAAGCCGGTAATGCCCGGATTTCGGTCCTGATTCCCACCTCCCATTTCATGCGAAGAATCCTTTTTTCCGGCGCCGCCGTGCTGAGCACCGCCGTTTGCCTGGCCCAGTCGCCGCGCCCGCAGGCCCCCACTAAAAGCGCCCCGCACCACGCGCGCAGCCTTGAGCTGGTGGTGGAAGCGGGTCTTAACATCGCTACCACGCCCACGCTGGTAACCGCCTACAGCACCCTCAAAAGCAACCAAACCCATGTGGGCCTGGGCAGCGGCTTTCTCCTGAAGCTCATCGCCGCTCCTGATCGGCGTCTGACTTTTGGCGGACGGCTCGCGATGAACAGCCTGCGGGTCTGGAAAGACGGTTATGTCATTTATAATAACGGCCAAACCGAGCTTGTCACTGCCAAGTATGCCAGTCCTTTAATTCAGATCGGCTTACAGGGCCATGTCAGCCTGCCGCTTTCGCCGAAGTTTGGTCTTCAGCTCAGCCCTTACGGCGGTTACGGTTTTGCCTTGTCGGAAGGGCTCGATCAAACGACCCGCGCCGTTACGGCCGTGCCGGTGGGCCATTCTTCCGGTTGGAATGCCGGCTTCGATCTGAGCGCCCGCATCACCGTCAGCCCACAGCTCACCTTTACCCTGGCCTCTGGCTATCAGCACAGCTGGATGCGTTTCTCGGGCTCTAATTATGTTGATCCCATTGCCAAAGGTTTCAACATCTCCCATATCCCGTTCAACGCCGGCGTTGCGGTTGCTTTCTAAGGATTCTGCTCCACCTAAAAGCGGAGGTTGAACCCAGACCTAGAGGCCCCCGACGGAGGCAAACGTGAAAAACGCAGCCCGAAATACCTTCTCCGCGGAATAAAAGCCTTTTCAAAAGCCCCGCAGGCCTCATATTCCAGTATCAAAAACCGTACAATTTCCGGAAAAAGCGCCGAGCGGGGCGGGATTATAAAAGCCCTGTCCTAACAAAAAATCATCCATTTCTAAAAAAGCCCGGACTGTACAGACCGGGCTTTTTTGAAGCAAAACTGCATGCGTTTCTTTAGATCGCACCCTCGCCGTGGAAGGGATAACGATAATCGGTGGCCGGCACCAGCGTTTCCTTAATGGTGCGGGCCGAAAGCCAGCGATACAGGTTGAGCGGCGAACCGGCCTTGTCGTTGGTGCCCGAAGCGCGCGCACCGCCAAAAGGCTGCTGCCCCACCACCGCGCCGGTCGGCTTGTCGTTGATGTAGAAGTTACCGGCTGCATTCACCAGTTTCCGGGTCATGGTCTCAATCGCATAGCGGTCGTTGGAAAATACTGCGCCGGTGAGCGCATACGGCGAAGTGGTGTTCACCACATCGAGCATCGCTTCCCATTTGCTTTCGTCATACACATAAATCGTCAGCACCGGGCCAAAGATTTCTTCGCACATCGTCACGTAATCCGGGCGCTTCGCTTCGATGACTGTCGGCTCCACAAACCAGCCTTTGGAATCGTCGGTGCCGCCACCGCAGAGAATCTCGGCGTCTTTGCTGTTTTTTACGCCGTCGAGGTAGCCTTTGATGTTGTTGAAAGACTTTTCATCAATCACTGCGTTGACGAAATTCCGGAAATCGTCCACCGGACCCATCTTCATGGTTTTTACTTCGGCCACGAGCTTCTCTTTGATTTCCGCCGCCAGGTTGGAAGGCAGGTATGCCCGCGAAGCCGCCGAGCATTTCTGTCCCTGATACTCGAACGCCCCGCGCGCCAGCGCGGCCACAACGGCGTCTACCGGACTGTCGGGGTGCACAAACACAAAGTCTTTACCACCGGTTTCGCCCACGATGCGCGGGTAGGTTTTGAGGTTGGGCACGTTCTCGCCAATGCTTTTCCACATGCTGTTGAACACGCCGGTAGAGCCGGTGAAGTGAACACCTGCAAAGTCGGGGTGCTTATAGCAAATCTCGCCCACCACCGGGCCGGAAGGATAAATGAGGTTGATCACGCCGGCGGGCAGTCCGGCTTCGATGAGAATTTCCATAAACACCGAAGCGCTGTACACCTGTGTGTTGGCCGGTTTCCACACCACCACATTGCCGCACATGGCAGGCGCCGTCGGCAGGTTGCCACCAATCGCCGTGAAGTTGAACGGCGTTACGGCGAGGATAAAGCCTTCAAGCGGGCGATATTCCATGCGGTTGTGCACGCCGGGGGAAGAAACGGGCTGGCCGCGATAGATTTCGGTCAGGAAGTGCACGTTGAAACGCAGGAAGTCGATCAGCTCGCAGGCCGAGTCGATTTCGGCCTGGTAGGCGTTTTTGCTTTGACCCAGCATGGTGGCAGCATTCATGCGCCAGCGGTATTTGGTGGCCAGCAGCTCGGCGGCTTTCAGGAAAATGCCGGCACGGTGTTCCCACGGTGTTGCGGCCCAGGCTTCGCGGGCGGCCAGCGCGGCATCGATCGCGTCGTGTACTTGCTGATCGTCGCTTTGGTGGAACTGACCCAGCAGGTGCGCCGTTTCATGGGGCGGGCGGATTTCGACTGTTTTTCCGCTGCGGACTTCTTTTCCGTTGATATAAGCCGGAATGTCGCGCTGCTGCGATTTAAGGTCTTTAAGCGCGGCTTGCAAAGCTGTAGCTTCCGGCGAGCCGGGCGCATAAGAAAGAACGGGTTCGTTTTTCGGTTCGGCGAAGTTGAAATACGCGTTGTGCATGGAGGCGAAGGTACGCAGAGAAGGTTTGCGGGAAACGTTAGTTCCCGCAGGCGGCTGTTACCTTTGGCCGCAAAACCTTTTATGTCTTTGCTGCAACAGTTGTTTTATAAGACCGCCCGCATTCTTCAGAAAAAAGATTTTTACCTCATCAAATCGCTGGGCGCGCCTTTTCAGTTCCGCATCGGTCCCAACACCGATTATATCCGCTACGCCACATTGCAGCTGTGTGCAGAGGAAATAATAGAAAAAAAACTCACCGGTGCGTTAGCGGAAGTGGGCGTTTATAAAGGCGATTTTGCCAAGCGGGTGCATGCATTAATGCCGGAAAAGAAGTTTTATCTCTTTGACACTTTCGAAGGCTTTGCGCCGGAGGATGTGGCAGTGGAGCGCAGCAAAGGTTTTTCAGACGGCACGCAGGACTTCTCAGACACTGGTATTGAGCTGGTGCGGGGCAAAATGGTCCGGCCGGAGAACTGCATTTTCCGGAAAGGCTTTTTTCCCCAAACGGCAGCCGGGCTGGAAGAAGCCTTTTGCTTTGTGAGCCTTGATGCCGATTTGTATCAGCCGATCTATGAGGGATTGAAGTATTTCTATCCACGTCTGCAGCCCGGTGGCTACATCTTTATCCACGACTACAACAACGCCGGCTACTCCGGTGCCAAGCAAGCCGTCCGGGAGTTTTGCGCCGTGCACAACATCCACTACGTGCCTATCGCCGACACCGGGGGAACGGCCATTCTTACCAAATAAACCCGCCCGCATCCGCAAGGGGCGGCGGCCTTTTAGCGGTCTGGGTCAGGATGGGTGAAATTTGGGGAAACCTGTGCGCTTTTCCGTTCTCCCCAACGCCTCCAGGGAGCCGCCTTCCGCTATCTTCGCGCCGTGTTATTACCCATTGTAGAGATCTTCCCTTTTCTGGAAGCGCCGCGCCGGATCGTAATCGTGACGCACTACCGTCCTGATGGCGATGCCGTTGGCTCCACCCTCGGCCTCACCCACTACCTGCGCGCCTGTGGCCACACTGTAACGCCCGTAGTACCGTCGGAACTGCCGCCTTTCCTGGGATGGCTGCCCGGTGCAGGCGAGGTTTTGAACTATGAAGCCCGTCCCCACCCCGTACTCGGGGCGCTGAAAGAAGCAGAAGTGATTTTTTGCCTCGACCTCAACGACCTTTCCCGCACCCAAACGCTGGAAACGCCGCTGCGCGAAGCCACTGCGCCACGCGTGCTCATTGACCACCACATGTTTCCCAAAGACGAGTTTTTCTGCGGCACCTCCCTGCCCGACAAAAGCTCGACCTGCGAAATGGTTTATGATTTTATCGTGCAACATGGCGGACAGGATAAAATCAACGCCGACATGGCGCAGTGCATCTACACCGGCCTGCTCACCGATACCGGCGCGTTCCGTTTTCCGGCTACCACGGCGAGCGTACACCGCGTGGTGGCGGATTTGAAAGACCGCGGGCTGGAACATACGCCCGTGCATGAAGCCATTTATGACTCGTGGACGCAAAGCCGGATGCGCTTTCTGGGCTTTGCCCTTGGCGAGCGGATGGAGATTTTCCCCAAACAAAAAAGCGGCCTCATCGCCATTTCCAAACGGGATGCGCAGCTGTTCAATCTCGGCCCCGGCGACACCGAAGGCCTCGTCAACTATCCGCTCTCGATTGAAGGCATCCGCTTTTCAGTCTTGATTACCGAGCGGCCTGCCGAGGTGCGGATGAGTTTCCGGAGCAAAGGCGATTTTGATGTAAACGAATTTGCCCGTAAGCATTTCAACGGCGGCGGCCACTTCAATGCGTCTGGTGGAAAGTCCAATCTTTCGTTTGCCGAGACGGTTGCAAAATTTAAATCGCTTTTAAACCAGTACCACCCGAAATAAATCTATCCGGTTTCGTTTCTTTACACTCCAGATGAATAAAACATTTCTCCTGCTCTCCGGCGCCTTGTTTGCCCTGAGCCAAACGGCCTGCAACGCGCAAGCCAAAAGCGGCGACTTTAAAAAGCTGCCTTCCACCCTTCAATATAAGATTGTGAAAGATGCGCCCGGCCGTACGGCTCAGGTCGGCGACTATATGGAGGTGCACCTGATCAACAGCTTCCGGGGCAGCCGCGCCGCCGACACGGTGCTGTTTGACACCCGGAAAATGAACAACAATATGCCCGTTCCGGTGATGGTGCAGAAGCCGGCTTTCGGCGGCGATATCTCTGAGGCATTTCTGATGCTCAGCGAAGGCGATTCTGTGGTGATCAAAGCACCACTCGACAGCATGCTGAAGGTAGGCTTCCCGATGATTGCGGGCGCGGAGAAAGACAAAAAGCAAACCGTAGACTACTTTATCAAAGTAGTGAAACTGCGCACGCAGGCGGAGATGCAAAAAGAAACCGCTGAAAAATCGGCGCAGCAAAACGGTATCGACGACAAGCTGATTACCGACTACCTGGCTAAGAACAACATCAAAGCGCAGAAAACAGCTTCCGGTATTTATTATAAGATTGATAATCCCGGTTCCGGCGCGGCCCTGCAGCAGGGCCAGCAAATCACGATGAACTACACCGGCAAGCTGCTCGACGGCACGCCGTTTGATTCCAACGTCGATCCGCAGTTTGGCCATGTGCAGCCGTTCGTTTTCGGCCTGGGCGTCGGTCAGGTGATCCGCGGCTGGGATGAAGGCATTGCCCTGTTCAAAAAAGGCGGCAAAGGAACCCTGTATATTCCTTCGAGCCTGGCCTATGGCGAGCGCTCTCCCGGCCCGAACATTCCACCCCACTCCGTTCTCGTTTTCGATGTGGAAGTGGTAGATGCAGCCGCTCCGGGCGCGCAACCGCAAATGCCTGCCGGTCATAGCGAACACGACGGACACAATCACTAATATTCAGAATTCTAAAAAAAGAAAAAGCGCCTTCGGGCGCTTTTTTATTGCCATAAAATAAGGCATCAGAAAGGTGTTTTAATGCTGGATTTTCCGGAAATCTTTTTTGACCTGACGGGTCCACAACGTAGTGGAGAGATCCTGTCAGGGCTGTTGTCGTTTGTAGATGAAAATTTCCGGAAATGCCGCTTTCGCGGAAGATGTACTTCTGACCTGACAGGCTCTGCGGCTTCCACGCCGTTTCAGCCTTGACCTGTCAGGTCTCAAAAATTCCGGAAATTTTTACGTTCAACTCCACTATTATCCAACGCCCGAAGGGCTCCAACACGCAGTTCCAACGCGAAGCTCCAAGCCAACGGCTCTAACCACCCGCAGGGTTACAACATGCTCCACCAAATGGCGCGCTCGCCCCATTTTCCCCACTCTTTCAGACTGCTTTTCAGCGTCCCGGCCAGGTTGGTACGGTTGGTAGGTTTGGACTTGGAGGCGGGCAATTTTAAAGTGCTTTCATCCGGCTTTAACTCCTGAAAACTGGTGGCCTGCCAGGTCGTTCCGAGGCGCGGGACCACGAGTTGCAGAATCATGCCCGGCAAGCCGCCGAATTGCTCCGGACCGCCGCTCACCGGAATTTCCTCGGCATAGAATGCAACGACATACACTGAGTCGCAGATGCGGGTTACGGCTTTACGACAATTGAAACCGGCGATGGTGCGCACCTCGCTGCCAATCTTCCAGGTATAACGCGGCAGGGAATCTTCAATGCGAAAGGCCTGTTCGAAAACCTGCTTTTGGGCAGTAATAGTTCCGGAACGGTAGTCTTGCAACACGCGGTTATCGGCGCCGGGCGGCGTATACCATTTTTGCTTTTCTTCGTCGGCAGGCGGCACCGGTTCATACAGACTTCGGGCCGTGTCAAAGGTGAGCGTAAACCCGGAAGTCATGATTTTGGGAATGTCTTTTTTGGCGTCGTCAAACCACTCCTGTCCTTCGTAAATCTGGTGGACATTGGTTTTGCGCTCGAAGGTGATTTTTCCCCCAAACAGGTGCTGGGCCCGGGCTGTGGAAGACAGCAAAAGCAGCAGAAAGCAAAAGAATCTCATGGTCATTCAGGTGGATTAAGAACCTTGTATAAGAACCTTGTGTAGAAATCCCCGGTAGGAACGCGCCAGGAGGCGCGTTCTCCAACATGGAATAGAACGCGTTCCTAATCGTCGTTGCTGACGGCGGGGTTGCTGTTGAAATTCCAGATAAAGGACAGCAGGCCGTAGCGGCGAATCGTGGTATAAGCTTCTTCCGAAATCATCGTGTTGGAAACGGTGCGGTTAAAGCCCAGATTCTGGTTTAGGATATCGAACACCGAAAGACGCACTTCGGCAGCATCGCGCTGGAGGAATTTCCGGGAAAGGGCCGCATTCCACACCACAGTGTTGTAGGCCCGGTCGGCCTCCGAAAAGCGCTCGCGCAGATTGGCGTTCACCGTATTGGTCAGCCGGATTTTCCAGAATAAGAGGTTGTTGGTAGAAAGCGAAACATCGGAGCTCCAGTAGTTGGGCGTCAGCCGGGTCAGGGTGCTGTTGTTTTGCCGGTAATCGCCACTTATGCTCAGGGAGATTTCGTGGGTCATCTTGTCATCCTTGTCCCAGTCTTTTTTGAGTTCAAAGCCCAATCCGTATTGGGTTGTAGTGGTTTTATTGTCAATTCCATTCACAAAACCGTGGTAGGAGTTGTGCGACACATTCCCGTTCACGCTCGCATCCAGATCCAGCTTTTTGAGCTTGGTGCCGGTGCCGAAATAACTCCACAGGTTTTGATTATTTCCGGCATTGATATACTGATACGTCCGGCGGCCCAGCACGTCGATATACTGCGACTGGTTGATGGCATCCTGCACAATCGCAAATCCGATGTTGGCATAGGTATAGGTTCCGGAAAGCGCCTTATAATTGTTGTAGCCGAGGTTGATATTGTGGGTAAATTCCTGCTTCAGATCGGGGTTTCCGATGGCCACATTGAGCGGATCCGTGTTTTGGCGGAAAGGCTGTAACTGCTCGATAGAAGGTTGCCGCGTTCTGCCACTGTAGTAAAGCCGGACGCTCTCCATGCGACTGCGGCTCCAGACGAGGTTGGCCTGCGGTGCCCAGTTCAGGTAACTCCGGTTGAGGGGCGAAGCGTTCCGGAAAAAATCTTCCTGTACAAAATCGGTATAAAACACGCGCCCACCCAGCCCAACGTTCAGCTTGGCAGTTACGTAACGCAGCGTAAGGCCCCCTTTTTGAGTCAGTACCCGGTAGGCATAATCAGAGCTGTAGAGCGAATCAGGCGTAGCGCTGAAATCGCCGGTACCGGGCATTTGGTTATAGGAAAAACGCGCCGACCGGGAAGCCGTCAAGCCTGCGCCATAGTTTAAGGCAAGGAAAAACTTTTTGGAAAGCGGCTCGGTATAGGCTGCATTGCCGCCAAAGCTCTCTACCTCGTCGTTGCGTGTTTTGTGCTGACTGATGCTGTCGGAAAAGCCACCGGCAAAATAAGTATTCACCGAGCGGAACATCATATCAGCGATGTTGCGGGTGATGTTGGTATTGGCATCCACCATAAGGCTGCGGCCTTTTTTCCGGAATTTCTGCTGCCAGGATAAGTTGGCTTTCCAAAGCTGGCGGTTGTTTTCGTCGTCGGTCGTGCGATCATTTTGGTTGACCGCCGCGCCGTCGCCGCCCTCTGTCACGGTATGATACGCCTCGTTAACCTTACTGTGTGTGTTGTTTCCAAAGGCAGAGAGCAGAATGGTGGTGAGCGAGTCTTTCTGAAGGGTGAATTTTCCGCCGCCTGTCTGCCGGAGGCTATGGCTGGCCTGGCTCCAGTTCTCTTTGGAATAATAGGTAGAATCGGGCAGCAAAAACCGGGTAAACTGCCGGCCGTCGCCATCTATGTCCAGCTGCTGCATTTTATAATTGGTCGTCAGTTGCTGCTTGCCGTCGTTCCACTTATTGGAATAATGCCCGCCGCCGGAAATCACCTTCGGCCGACCGCGCCCGTAGTAACCACTGCCGCGGCTGTCCCAATCGCCGCTCCAGACACCGGTTTCTTCGTCAAAAGAAAAAGAATTGTCGGTGCCACCATATTTGCTTTCGTCGCGATAGTCGAGGCCGGTCTGCGCGGTGGTGCTCAGGATGCCGTAGGCCGATATTTTGCGCTTGCCTTTAAAGGCGTTGATCATGCCCTGATTCTGATAGTATTTGTCGGTTCCGCCACCGGCCTCCACCTTGCCGAAGGTGCCCCGCTTCATCGAATCTTTCAGTTTCAGGTTGATGATTTTTTCGCGGATGCCGTCGTCGATGCCGGTGAAAGTGGCCGTCTCGGATTTTTTGTCATACACCTGCACCGAAGAAACCGCCTTGCTTTGCAGGTTTTTGGTCACTACGGCCGGGTCGTCGGAGAAAAACTCTTCGCCGTCTACCAAAACCTTTTTTACGGTTTCGCCCTGCGCGGTGATTTTTCCGGACTTATCTACCTGAATGCCGGGCAGTTTTTTCAAAAGGTCTTCTACATTGGCTCCTTCGGCTACTTTAA
The DNA here is from genome assembly GCA_023392185.1 of Bacteroidota bacterium. Classification (GTDB taxonomy): domain Bacteria; phylum Bacteroidota; class Bacteroidia; order Chitinophagales; family Chitinophagaceae; genus UBA1952. Next base: position 6,670 of record JAEVZP010000221.1, on the reverse strand, counting down.
AAGAATCAGCGGCGTATTCGGTGGTGTCGCCCACGACCTTGATCGCCGCCATGCGCCGTTTGATGACTACTTCCTGGATGAGCTGATCGCGCGAGGAAAGCGGCAGGGTGCCGAGAGCAGTTTGCGGTTGAGTAAGCGAAAGCGGGTCGGAATAAGTGCCGTAACCGGGATAGCTTACGAGCAGGATATAATTTCCGGGACTGTCAACCTGCACCCGAAAATTGCCTTCTGCTCCGGTGCGGCCAAAACCGGCGAGCACGGAGTCGCGGGCATGCAGCAGCACAACCGAGGCATGTTGAAGCGGGCTTTTTAGCGCGGTATCCGAAATATTTCCGGAAACAGCCACCGGGTTTTTCACCTGCGCGGGCGCAAGCGCCGGGAAAAGAAAAAACACAAAAGCTATCAGAAGAGCCGCTCGCATAAGAAGGATCAGAATAAAGCTGACAAATTTATGACAATAACGAAGGCAGCTTGAATTCTCGTATGCCGGTTTAAAATGTTTGGTAGAAAAAGAGGAGCAGGATGCAAAGATTTTCTGCAACAGGAGGCGCTTTTTGAAACGGTATCAAATGGAATCTGCAAGCTCTTTGCCGCAAATGTTCGGGGATCTTTTCGCGGATGCGATCAACCTGCTGCGCTGGCCCGGGTATTCGGTTTTTCTTCCGGAGCGCCTGGGCATAGGCGACACCCGTGTTTGTTTTGAGATGGCCAGCAGTCGCGGACCGGATGGCTTCCTACACGCGCGCACTGCGCTGTCGCCCGCGCGAGAATTTCTGTTTTTGCCGGTAGCGCGCTCAAAACCTACTTTTGCCCCACAATCGTTTTTATTACCCCTACATGGCAACTACTGCAGACATCCGTAACGGAATGATTCTGAAAATCGACGGCAACCTCTATTCCGTCGTTGAATTTGGACAAAACAAAACCGCCCGCGCCGCCGCGAAAGTGTGGGCTAAACTGAAAGGTGTGGAGAATGGCCGCTCGATCGAGCAAACCTGGAACTCCGGCGAAACCGTTTATCCGGTACGCGTAGAACTGCGTCCGCATCAGTTTCTGTATAAGGACGACTCGGGCTTTCAACTCATGGATACCAACACCTTTGAGCAGATTGCCATTCCGGAAAGCAGCATTGAGCGCCCCGAGCTCTACAAAGACGGGCAGGATTGCTTTGTGCTGTACAACACCGAAAGCGAACTTCCGATGAGCGTAGAACTGCCGACGAGCGTGGTGCTGCGCGTGACCTACAGCGAGCCGGGCGTAAAAGGCGACACGGCGACCAACACGCTGAAACCGGCTACGGTAGAAACCGGCGCCACCGTAAACGTGCCCCTTTTTGTAGACGAAGGCACGCTGATCCGGATCGATTCGAAGACCGGCAAGTATATGGAGCGCGTAAAAGAGTAATCTCTTTTAATTGCGCAGTTTCTCAATAGCTCAACGACTCAATGGGATTTGAGTGTTTTAGATAATCCACCTTCTGCTGTATCATTGAGCCATGGAGCCATTTTCAAATTGAGTCATTCAAAAAAAACTATGGAATACAATCAAATTCAGGAGCTTCTCAAAGCCGTAGACGAGTCTTCGGTTACCAAAGTGCGCGTAAAAGACGGCGACTTTGAAATCACCATTGAAAAGCAAACTGCCGGTGCGCCGGTAGCCTATCATATGCCAATGCAGGCTGCCCCGCTGCCACAAATGCAAGCCGCTCCGGCAGCACCTGCTGCTGCTACTCCTGCTGCCCCGGCCGATGCTGCTGCCGCTTCCGGAAACGCGCAAACCGTTAAAAGCCCGATGATTGGCACGTTCTATCGCAGCCCATCGCCCGATAAACCTGCCTTTATTAACGTAGGCGACGAAATCCGCGCCGGACAAGTGGTGTGCATTATCGAGGCGATGAAACTGTTCAACGAGATCGAAAGCGAAGTAAGCGGTCGCGTGGTGAAAGTGCTCGTAGACGACGCTTCGCCGGTGGAATACGACCAGCCGCTGTTCCTGGTGGAGCCCGCGTAACTAATGGCTCAATGGCTCTCATTTGAGCGTAAAACTTAGTGGCCCTTCGACAAGCTCAGGGTGACACGCATAGTGCCAATCCTGATTGTCAGGCTGAGCCTGTCGAAGCCCGCTAAAATAGCAGTAGCGTTCTCCAACACGATTCAGGGAGGAGAAAGTTTCAAATTAAAAAACGCCTGTGTTTAAAAAAATTCTAATTGCCAACCGCGGCGAAATCGCCTTGCGCATTATCCGGACCTGTCGCGAAATGGGCATCAAAACGGTTGCGGTGTATTCCACAGCTGATAAAGATTCGCTGCACGTGCGCTTTGCCGACGAAGCCGTGTGCATCGGGAAAGCCCAAAGCACCGATTCGTATCTGAACATTCCGCACATCATGGCGGCCGCCGAAATTACCAACGCCGATGCCATTCACCCCGGCTACGGCTTCCTGGCCGAAAACGCGCGCTTTGCCGAAATCTGCGGTCAGTACAACATCAAATTCATCGGCCCCACCCCGGATATGATCCGGAAAATGGGCGATAAAATGACGGCCAAAGAAACCATGATTGCGGCCGGTGTGCCCTGTATTCCGGGTTCCGAAGGCTTGCTCGCAAGCGTGGAAGAAGCCAAAAAGCTGGCGGCTGGCATGGGTTATCCGGTGATCCTGAAAGCCACAGCCGGCGGTGGCGGCAAAGGCATGCGCGTGGTGTGGGCAGAAGACGAGCTGGAGAAGAATTATAATACCGCCAAAACTGAAGCCGGTGCTGCCTTTGGCAATGACGGGGTGTACATGGAGAAATTCGTGGAAGAACCGCGTCACATCGAAATTCAGGTGGCCGGCGACCAATACGGCAGCGTGTGCCACCTGAGCGAGCGCGACTGCTCGATTCAGCGCCGCCACCAAAAGCTGGTCGAGGAATCCCCTTCACCGTTTATGACGCCGGAACTGCGCAAAGCCATGGGTGAAGCAGCCATCAAAGCGGCATCGGCCATCAACTACGAAAGCGTGGGCACCATTGAGTTTCTGGTAGACAAGCACCGGAACTTCTATTTTATGGAGATGAATACCCGCATTCAGGTAGAGCACGGCGTGACGGAAGAAGTGATCAGCTTCGACCTTATCAAAGAGCAGATTAAAATTGCGGCGGGCATCCGGATTTCCGGAAAAAACTACGAGCCAACGATGCATGCCATCGAGTGCCGTATCAACGCCGAAGATCCGTACAACGACTTCCGGCCTTCGCCCGGAACGATCACCGTGCTGCACACACCCGGCGGCCACGGCGTGCGGGTGGATTCCCATATCTATGCCGGCTATACCATTCCGCCCTACTACGACTCGATGATTGCCAAAATCATTGCCGTAGCCCAAACGCGGGAGGAAGCCATCAATACCATGGAGCGCGCCCTGAGCGAATACGTGATTGAAGGTATTAAAACCACCATTCCGTTTCACCAGCAGCTGATGCGTGACAAAGATTTCCGGGCCGGCAACTTCACCACGAAGTTTATCGAGACCTTTAAAATGCAATAAAGGAAATGCAGTAAGAAATTACTGCATTTTTGCTTTCCTTTGTGGCGTCTTAACAAACGACTTTAAAACTTTTCCTTTTTCGTCTGGCATGACCAAGACTATCCTGATCACCGGCGGTGCCGGCTTTATCGGTTCGCACGTCGTGCGCCGCTTTGTAACCAGCTACCCGGACTATCGCATCCTCAACCTCGACGCGCTGACCTACGCCGGTAACCTCGAGAACCTTAAAGACATCGAGGATGCGCCGAATTATACCTTCCTCAAAGCAGATATCACCGACGCGGAAGCGATCAACAGCATTTTTGCGGAGTACCAGCCCGACGGCGTGATTCACCTCGCCGCCGAAAGTCATGTGGACCGTTCTATCACCGATCCGCTGGCTTTTGTGCAAACCAACGTCATGGGCACGGCCAACCTGCTGAATGCAGCGCTCCAAACCTGGCGTGGTGACTTTAGCGGCAAGCGCTTCTACCATGTTTCTACAGACGAAGTATATGGCTCGCTTGGCGATGAAGGTTTTTTCCTCGAGACCACGCCTTACGATCCGCAGTCGCCCTACTCGGCTTCCAAAGCAGCGTCTGACCACCTGGTGCGCGCTTATGGAAACACCTACGGCATGCCGTTTGTGCTGACCAACTGCTCCAACAACTACGGCCCGAACCATTTTCCGGAAAAATTGATTCCGCTGTGCATCCACAACATCCAGGAAAAAAAGCCCCTGCCGATTTATGGCGACGGCAAATACACCCGTGACTGGCTGTTTGTGAAAGACCATGCCCGCGCCATAGACCTTGTTTTCCATGAAGGCAAAAACGCGGAGACCTACAATATCGGCGGCTTTAATGAGTGGAAAAACATTGACCTCGTGCGCCTGCTCTGCCAGCAGATGGACGAGAAGCTGGGCCGCGAAAAAGGCGAAAGCGAGAAGCTGATTACTTTTATCACCGACCGGCCCGGCCACGACCGCCGCTATGCCATTGACGCGACCAAAATCAATCAGGAGCTGGGCTGGAAACCGTCGGTGACGTTTGAAGAAGGCCTCAGCGAAACCATTGACTGGTACCTGCAAAACGAAGAGTGGCTCCGCCACGTGACTTCCGGCGATTATCAAAAATATTACGAAGGACAATACAAATAAGTCATAGGTCATAAGTTATAGGTCATGACTTATGACCCATGACGTATGACCTATGGCCCATGAAACCATGAAAGGAATCGTTCTTGCCGGAGGCTCCGGCACCCGCCTGCACCCACTCACCATTGCTGTTTCGAAGCAGTTGATGCCGGTGTATGACAAGCCCATGATCTACTACCCGATCAGCACCCTGATGCTGGCCGGCATCCGGGAAATTCTCATCATCACCACGCCCGACGATCAGCCGGGTTTCCGGAAATTACTGGGGGACGGCAGCGAGCTGGGCTGCTCATTTGAATATGTGGCACAGCCGGTGCCCAACGGACTGGCGCAGGCTTTTGTGCTCGGTGCCGATTTTGTGGGTAAAGACGCGGCTGCACTGGTGCTGGGCGACAATATTTTTTACGGCTCCGGCATGGGCACTTTGTTGCAAAAGAAAGCCAATCCCGACGGTGCTGTGGTTTTCGCCTATCAGGTGGCCGACCCGGAGCGCTATGGTGTGGTGGAGTTCGACGACCGGCAGCGGGCCATTTCAATTGAAGAAAAGCCACAGGTTCCCAAAAGCAACTTTGCCGTTCCGGGCCTGTATTTCTACGACAATCAGGTGGTGGATATTGCCAAAAACATCCAGCCTTCGGCGCGCGGCGAATACGAAATCACCGACGTCAACAAGACCTACCTCGAAATGGGCAAGCTGGAAGTGGGCATTCTCGACCGCGGCACCGCCTGGCTCGACACGGGTACTTTCGATTCGCTGATTGAAGCCGGTGAATTTATCGAGGTTATCGAAAAGCGGCAGGGTCTTAAAGTGGGTTGTATTGAAGAGATCGCCTGGCGCAACGAGTGGATCGACGACGGACAGATGGAAAAGCTGGGCGACAAATACGCCAAAAGCGGCTACGGCACCTACCTGCGCAACCTGTTGCAGATGGGTCGTTAAAATCCTGTTTTCCGGAAATGGGCTCTGTTTTCCGGAAAACAGGGTGGGCTTATTTCCCGCTCTAACCCGGTCTGCCAGGGAGGGAAAGGACCTAATCCCCAAAGGTCTGTCCGGCAGCGGCAGAACCTTTTTTTCTCTCCTTAAGAGCTTCAAAAACAGAAAAACAGCGAACAGAAAAGCGCTTTCCGGAAATCCTGATGCGGGCACCCGGAAAGTAGGCACAGGTGCTTTATCTTCGCGCAAATTTCGCAGAATGGCGCAGAACCTTTTTGGCAAAGAAACTTATCTCTACTGGTACGAAAGCATGCTCCTGCAGCGGCGCTTCGAAGAAAAAGCCGGGCAGCTCTACGGACAACAAAAAATCCGCGGCTTTTGCCACCTCTACATCGGTCAGGAAGCCGTTTCTGCCGGCATGATGACCGCCTTGCGCGATGACGACAACGTGATTACCGCCTACCGCGATCACGGCCTGGCGCTCGCTAAAGGAATGACGGCCAACGAGTGTATGGCAGAGCTGTATGGCAAGGCTACCGGCTGCTCTAAGGGCAAAGGCGGCTCGATGCACTATTTCTCTGCCGAGCACCGCTTCTTTGGCGGCCATGGCATTGTAGGCGGCCAGATTGGCCTCGGCGCAGGCATTGCCCTTGCCGATCAATACAACGGCAACGACCGCGTGACTATCTGCCTTTTCGGAGATGGTGCCGCGCGGCAAGGCATCCTTCACGAGACGTTCAATATGGCGATGCTGTGGAACCTGCCAGTGGTTTTCATTTGCGAAAACAACCACTACGCCATGGGCACCTCGGTGGAACGCACCTCCAAGACGCTTGAAATCTCCCGCATGGCCGATGCCTATGATATGCCTGGCGATGCCGTGGACGGCATGAATCCGGAAACCGTGCACACCGCCATTGAGCGTGCCGTGAAGCGCGCCCGCGAAGGTGGCGGCCCGACTTTCCTGGAAATCAAAACGTATCGCTACCGCGGTCACTCGATGAGCGATCCGGCCAAATACCGCACTAAAGAAGAAGTAGAAGAATACCGTCAGAAAGATCCGGTTGAAATGGCC
>JAEVZP010000176.1 GCA_023392185.1 Bacteroidota bacterium | reverse complement strand
GCGCACTACTGCGTTGAGCTTTGAAGAGCGGGCGCGCCGCCATTTGCCGGTGCTGGTTTTAAAACACCGCTCGATCTGCGTTCGGGCGGCGGAAACCATGCCGCTCGTGTCACCGGAAAGGTCGGCCAGGTAATATTTCTTTGCCTCCGGAAAACGGTCCAGGATCCGCTCGATTTCTTCACGCAGCGTTTCGGCATCCATCTGAGACAGATACCGGCGCAGGGCCGTGTTGCGTTTCGCGGTTGCCATGGACAGGTTTTCGTTTGTTTAAAGGGCGAGCGTTTCTCCGATTTTGGCTTCTACTTTTTCCAGGGTGGGGAGCATTGCGGCTTCCAGCCCGGTATTCATCGGCACGGCGGGCAGGTCGAGCGCGCCGAGGGTTTGCACCGGGGCATCGAGCGATTGAAAGCAAGCCTGGGCAATACGTCCCGCGAGCGCTTCGGCAAAAGAATTGCGCAATTGCTCTTCGGTGAGTACCAGCACTTTGCCGTGGCGTTTAACGGTCTCAAACACAAGCGCTTCGTCGCAGGGGTAGATCGTGCGCAGGTCCACCACTTCCACCCGGCCCGGAAAGGCAGCGGCCGCGTTTTTGGCCCAGTGAACGCCCATGCCATAGGTGATCACACAGCAGGAATCGCCCGCCTCAATGGCTTCCCCGGAAGCTTCCAGCACCACGTTTCCTTTTCCAAAAGGCAAGATATAATCGCGGGCCGGTTCTATGGTTTTGGCATCGTCGGTTCCCGGAACCTTGCTCCAGTACAGTCCTTTGTGCTCCAGCATCACCACCGGGTTGGGATCATAAAAAGCCGCTTTCATGAGGCCTTTCAGGTCGGCTGCGTTGGACGGATACGCGATCTTGATGCCTTTGATCGTCGCCAGGGTGCTTTCTACGGATCCACTGTGATACGGTCCGCCGCCGCCATAAGCGCCAATTGGCACCCGGATCACCGAGCTGACCGAGAATTTGCCGCAAGAGAGGTACGATGTTTTGGAAATCTCGGTTACCAGCTGATTGATACCGGGATAGATATAATCCGCAAACTGCACTTCTACAATCGGCTTCAGGCCTACGGCGCTCATGCCGGCCGTGGAGCCAATGATATACGCCTCCTGAATGGCGGTGTTGAACACCCGCTCGTCGCCGAATTTATCGCCCAGCGTGGCTGCTTCCCGGAAAACACCGCCGAGCCGCTTGCCTACATCCTGGCCATAGAGCAGCGCCTCCGGATGATCCTGCATAATTTCTTCTACGGCGTGCAGCGCCGCATCTACCATTACTACTTTTTCACCGGCGGCAGGGGAGCGGTTGCCTTTTTCTTCCGTAACAGGCGTTGGCACAAAAACATGGTCGGCTACGCTTGCCGGATCGGGTTCCGGGGCGGCAGCTGCGGCTTCAAACTCGCGCTGGATAAAAGCGGCTTCTTCTTTTTCGATTGCATCGAGGGCCGCTTCTGTTACGCCCAGCTCCAGCAGGCGTTTGCGCAGCCGCAAGCCGGGGTCTTTGCTGTTGTGTTCTTCGAGATCGTGGCGATACCATTCCCGGCGCACGCCCGAAGTGTGGTGACCGATGAGCGGCACATTGGCCTGCACAACGACCGGTCCGCGGTTTTGGCGCACTTTCTCCACCACGTCTTTCATGGTTTGGTAAGACGCTTCGAAGTCGGCGCCGTCCACGCGCACCCGGTCCATGCCTTTAAAACCGGCTGCATATTCATAGGCGTCCATGGTGCGGGCTTCTTCGGCGCTCACCGAAATACCCCAGCCGTTGTCCTGCACGAGGTAAATAATGGGCAGCTTTTTCAGCACGGCGAACTGCCAGGCTTCCGCCACTTCGCCTTCCGTAACAGAGCCGTCGCCGAGCGAGCATACCACGACCGGCGGGCTTGGAAAATCGCGCAGTTTCTGGTGTTCAATATAAGAAATGCCCTGCGCCACGCCGGTTGTCGGGATGGCCTGCATGCCCGTTGCCGAGCTTTGGTGAATGATCTTGGGGAGATTCTCGCGGCGGCTGTTGGGGTGGTTGTAGTAGGCGCGTCCGCAGGTAAAAGGATCATCGGCTTTGGCCAGCAGTTGCAGCATCAGTTCATACGGCCGCCAGCCCATGCCCAGCATAATGCTTTCGTCGCGGTAGTAGGGGCTGACCCAGTCGTGCGGCTTGAGGCAAAAAGCGGTGGCCAGCTGAATGGCTTCATGCCCGCGTGAAGTGCTGTGAACATATTTACAAACAGCGCGGTTGGCTTCATAAGTGTCGGCCATAGCCCGGGCCGTCATCATGAGGCGGTAGGCGCGCAGCAAAACTTCCTTGTCGGTTTTTGTAGAATCCACGAAGGGAACAGGCTTTGGTAATTGGGGCGCAAAGCTACGCTTTTGGGATTAGGGATGTATTCCCGACCGTCTGGCAGGGAAGAGATGGCTTCTGGCAGGGAAGAGATGGCTATTATAGTGAAGGCGTTGGAAGGATTGCCAGAAGCCAGAAGCGGTTTTGAGAAATACATTTGCCTGTTCCCGAATGGTGGGTCCCACAAGGCGTCAGCTGCCAGGGGCCGTTTCAGCAGAAATGCTTTTTTTAAAAAGTGCTCTTACCCAACCCTTTAGGCTCCAAAGCCCGTCTATAGAGGTGCTTAAGCTTTTATTCATTTGTCTATCGCCTTGAGTTATACCCCCCCCGTACAGACGAGCGAGCTGGAAAGTCTCATTCATGGGTGCGTCCGCAATGACCGGACCGCTCAGGAGCGGGTCTACCGGCTGTTCTATGGCAAAATGATGGCGCTGGTACGACAGTATATAGACCAACCCGAAATCGCGGAGGAAATCCTTAACAACGGTTTTCTGCGTGCTTTTCAAAAAGTCTCGCTCTATAATTTTCAGGGGTCTTTTGAAGGGTGGATCCGCAAAATTGTTTTCCGGGCCGTCTGCGACTACGTAAAAACCGCCGACAAGCCGGGAACGCAAATTGCACTCACCGAAACACACGAGTATGTTTCCCGTGAAGACGCAAGCCGGCTGGAATATGAGGAGTTGCTGCGGATGGTCCAACAATTGCCGCTGGCAACCCGCACGGTTTTCAATATGTATGTCCTGGAAGGTTTTAATCATCGCGAAATCCGGGATGCTATTGGTATTAGTGAGGGAACGTCCAAGTGGCACCTTTCTGAAGCCCGCCGTCTCTTGCGCCAGCGGATTGAAAGTCAGGAGCTTCATTTAAAAAAGTAAAAATTTATCCGCCGTATGGATAATAAAAAAATAAGTATTGATGATCTTTTCCGGCAGCGCCTCGCCGACCGGGAGGCGCCCCTGCCGCCCGGAAGCTGGTCGCGTATGGAAGGGCTGTTGGATGCCCGGATACCGACAAGCGGCGTGCCTGTTGCTGCAAGCAGTCGTCGCCGGGGCCGGTGGGCGCTTGTGCTGCTCGGCCTGCTGGTTGCCGGTGGTGGCAGCTTTCTGTACCAGTCTGCCCAACAAGAATCTGCTCCGGAAGCACCGCCTGTGGCAGCAGCAGCAGCAACAGGCGTTTCCCCCAATCCAACTTCACCGGAACCGACTGCATTACCCAACCCTGTTGCTGAAGCAGAAGCCGCCATTCCATCAGCCCCGCTCGTGGCTCCCACAACAGCGCGCCGCCCGAAAAGGGTTAGGGATAAAACTACCGTAGCTGTGGTTTCCAACCAGCAACGCCCCCGGATCGCCCCGGTATCAACGCCCGACGTTCCTGCAACCCGGCCGGCTGCGGCACGCAAGCAAACCCTTGCCGCTGAGAATGCCAAACCCCAGGAGCTTTCTTCTGCAAAGGGCACCACGCCTGCCCTGTCCGGAGCTATTGCTTCCGGCCCGGCCTTTGAGCAAATACCAGAAAACATATCGCCGCTGCGCTGGGTAAGCCGGCAGGCAGTAGCTGTTTTTTCCGGAAAAGCGATTGACGGCGCAGATTTGGCGCGGGTAGAAAACTACCTTTCGCAGTGGGCAGCCCAGGGGCAGAACCCCGATGCACCGGCTCCTGCAAGTACCTGGTCGGCTAAAATTCCGGAAAATGCCCGCCCATCAATAAGCGCCTCAGGGCCGCCGGCCGCCGCACCGCTGTCGTCCGCAACGCAACCACAACAACCGCTCTCTGCCGCTCCCACAACAGCAATGGCAACAGCTACTGGCCTGCCTCCGGCTGTGGAACAGCAACTGGGGGAAGCGGTGGAAGCGCTTCAGAAAGCACGCTTCACCTTTGGACTGCTGGCCGGCATCAACAGTACAATGAGTGCCGGCACCGGCGCCCTTCAGGGCTTGCACGCAGGCATCGTGGGTTTGCTGAAACTCAGCGAGAAATGGCAGCTGGGTGCAGAATTGCGCTCTGCCTACCGGCTGAACAACAGCATGGATCTGCGGGATGACTACTTTTCCGGAAAAACAGTCAATGAAGCAACTGTCATGCGCAATGGCAAGCCTTATTATGCCCTGCGCTACGAGATCGACTCGATGCTGAGCCGCTACAGCTTTAACTCTTACAGCAGCCTGGAGCTGCCTTTGCTCCTGCGCTACAACCATAAGCGCATTTCTGTATTCGGCGGACCGGGATTTGCTTTCCACTTTGCACCCAATGTGACTCGTTCCGACACGCGTATTGCGACTATCAGCCGCTACGATACGCTGGATGCTTCCCTGCCGCTGCCGCAGCTTCCGGGCCGCACTTCTGATGTGTCCATCAGCGATTTCGGCAGCCGGTTCAGCCTCGGCTATCAGGCGGGAGCACAATACCGGCTGACACCGGCTCTGCACCTCGACCTGCGCCTGTCGCAGCAGCTGTGGGATAGCCGGCAAGGCAGTAGTGTGGGCGCGCGCCGCGTTTCCGATACGTATATTCACATCCCAACGGTGCAGCTTTCTGTGGGATATCATTTCGGGGTGACGCCCCGCCCTAAGCCCGCCCCTCCGGCACGATAAAAAGTCTTTTTTGCAGCGTAAAAAAAGTGCTCTTCGTCCAAAAGAAGAGCACTTTTTCTGTTGCCGGCGTTTGCGGTTTCTTTGCAGTGTTTGCCCGCGGCACGTTCATTATATTTCTATTGGCAGGATTCTGGTAAAAGAAGTCCTGATCTCAACCTCAAGCAAAGCCTGTATGTCTTCGAAAAGTCTCTCTCTTTTCTCTTTTCTGGTACTTCTGCTGGTGTCCTCGTGCGGCATCTTCCGGAAAAAGCCTCTCACATTCAATGAGTCGGTGTTGGCCGAGCCACTTGGTTCTTCCATCTGGTATACCGAAGACAACATTCTCTCCAAAGGTAAAAGAGGCATTATCTTATATAGCAACCTGGACCTGTTCCGCAAAGGGGCATCTGTCAACAACGGCGCTTACGGACTGCGCTTCTCTCAGTCCAACCTGCTGGAGATGACACGCTTTCCGGCTGTGGATTCCACCCTCGATATCGCAGTTGTAAAGCCGCAGGAGATCAACGCGCCCTATTATTTTGTAACTGCCAAAGGCCGCCGCAACCTGGGCATCTGGCAGCCCGATGGCTACCGCATTTATCTCGTGCACCGCTTTGTTTCTTTTACCAAAAATGGTGGATATCTGGTAGAATTGTTACAGTTGCAATAAAACACTCGATTCCAAAACCATCACGCCGGAGCTTTCTTCTTCCCGGAAATTCAGGTCTTTTTTTCCGGAAAATCAAGCTGCAAAGTCGCTCTTTTAAGTTCTGGTTGAACCCTTATATATATTGCCTCCATCAAAAAAATCCCGGAAATATGAAGCCATTTCCGGGATTTTTTTGACGGCGAGATACCCGTCTGTAGATTTTCTACGGTTAGCAAGGGTTTTTAAAAGAATCGGGTTAGGACAGAGCGGGCTAAATTTCCGGAAATTCAGCGCGGCTGCGGCGAGCAGGAAAAAGCTTTTGCGCGTTCAGGTAATTTCGGGAAAAAACAAGAAAGGAATGCGCTCAATGCTTGCAAAAGTTATACCCGGCAAAGTTTTTTAAGCAAGGTTTTTCACTGTTAGAAACAATCCCCAAAACACCGGATCCTTACCATGAAAACGATTCCTCAAATGCTGCGCCTTGTCTTTGCGGGCGTTTTGCTTTCAACAGGCGTGCTGCCGGCAGGTGCGCAAGTGATGACACCGGATACAACCGGCATCCAAAAAACGCCTGACAGCGCCGTTGTGCAACATGCCGTCGATACTCCGGAAACCGTTGCTGCGGTGGTTGCCGATTCGTTACATGATAAGGTAAAGCGTAAGATTAAAGCGCCGATTGTACAGGTTCCGGTCACGGCCCGCAGCATGATTATCCCCGGCCTCATGTTTGGCTATGGCGCGCTGACGCTGCGCAACGGCGCCCTTCAGGACCTGAATATGGAAATCAAGGAACGGGCCTGGGACAGCCGGCGGCAGGGCAAAATCCGGCAGGTAGAAGATTATTTTTTGCTGGCCCCCGCCGTCATGGTATATGGTTTAAACTTTGCCGGTTATAAAGGGCACAACAACATTATCGACCGATCGATCATGTATGGCATGGCCAACCTGATCAGCAATGGGATCGTGTTTGCAACCAAAAGTCAGGGATTGGAACTGCGACCCAATGGCCGCGACCGTTTCTCCTTTCCTTCCGGCCACACGGCGCAGGCTTTTGTCAGTGCCGAATTTGCCCGGCTCGAATACCGGGGCATCTCTGTATGGCCCGGCCTTGTGGGCTACGGTTTTGCCTTCGCTACTGGTTTTCTGCGCATCTATAACGATGCACACTGGTTTTCGGACGTAATTGCCGGAGCGGGCGTTGGCATTGCATCCACCCGCTTTGCTTATTTCATTTATCCGGCTTTAAAGAAAAAAATCTTCAAAGCGCCCAAGATTAAAGGCGATGCGATGATTTTGCCTTCCTGGAATGGCGGCAATGAATTTGGCATTCATCTTTCTTATCGCTTCCCATAGTAACGGCGCAGTATTTTTAAAGACCTTTTTTTTCGCTTTTATGGTTCGAAAACCTTTCCGCTGTCTCGCCCTTTGTGCGCTTCTGAGCAGTCCTTTTGCGTCGCTTTATGCCCAGGGGCTGGCCCTGCGCTCCCAAACTGAAAAGCCGCTTTCCTTTCAAACGGAAGTGCAGGGCCGGGAAGACGATCCACTACCGGCGCGACAGGATTTTTTCAGCGGTCAGCCCGACTATCGGATTCGGTGGGCGGTAGACGCACCTGTTGTGGCTGCCGGCACAGCCTGGACGCTTTGGGCCTTTGGGCAGGTGTATGGAAAGGACAGCAGCACCCTGGCACAGATCCAGGCGCTGCGCAAAGAAGATGTCAATGGCTTTGACCGCTGGGCTGCCGGGAAGAACAGCAGTCAGGCGGCCAAAGTAAGCGATTTGTTCTTTTATGGTGTTATTCCCGCACCGCTTATTGTATTCGGGCTGGATCCAAAAATCCGCAAAGACTTTTGGAAAGTAGGGTTGCTGTATTGGGAAACCATGGCCATTGCCGGAACGCTTTATACCGGTGCAACTTATTTCGTGGACCGGTACCGGCCCGAAACCTATGATTTTGCCAAACCGGCCGGTGAGCGGGTGAGTGGCAATTATAAAAACGCCTTTTTCGCCGGCCACGTCGCCAACGTGGGCGCCATATCGTTCTTTACAGCGAAGATTTTCCACGATTACCACCCCAACTCGCCCTGGCGATGGGCTTTCTGGGGCGGGGCAGCAGCAGCTACAACGGCAACTCTCGTGTTGCGCCATGAAGCCGGAAAACACTGGCCGTCTGATTTGCTGCTAGGTGCCCTCGTAGGTGCCGGGGCAGGCATCCTGGTGCCGCAGTTGCACAAGAATGTCCGTCCCGACGGTACCGGTTTCCGGGTCGCGCCTTATACCGGTCCGGGTACCGGCGTGAGCATCGCCTATGGCTTTTGATCGGTAGCCGGATACCGGAGCTTATAGCAAATGACCCGCTTAACGCTTTTTTCCAGCTGCCGGCTCAGCGGTGTATCCTGACCCATTTCCTTGAGGATGCGGGCGTGGAGGGCCGTGGGGTTGACGGGCATCAGTGCAATATCGGCGCCTGCCTGAAGAGATTTAAAATCGGCATCCGGCACTTGCTTGGCTGCTTCCATATTGAGCGCATCGGTAGTGATGAGGCCGTTGTATCCCATTTCTTCGCGCAACAGCTTTTGGATAATGACGGGTGACAGGCTTGCCGGAAGGCCATTGGTTCCATACCGGGCATTGTTGCGCACCCCGATATGTCCGATCATAACGGCTGCCGGCTGCGACGCGTCTATGATTTTCCGGAATGTCTCCAACTCGGTCAGAGGACCATCGATGAATACCAGCTGCTTGTGTGAATCGCCTTTCACGTTGCCATGGCCCGGAAAATGTTTTACAGTAGCGCCGATGTTGCCTGCCTGTGTAAAGCGCACAAATTCAGCAGCCCGCAGGGCTACAGAATCTGCCTGACTGCTAAAAGCACGGTAGTTGATGACCGTTTTGTTGGAGCCAATGTCAGCCACCGGCGCAAAGTTCAGGCTGACACCCGTCGCTTTCATCGTTTCATTGATAACATCGACTGCATCCTGCACTTTTGCTGAGGTGTTGAGCGTGTTAGTCTTGGGCACTGCTTCTGCATCCGTCCATTTCATCTGGAAAAGACTCGGTTCGCAATCGCATGCGAAGAGGGGGCGCAGGGGCTGTGAAGTCGTCAGCTGCTCCAGTTCCCGCGTCTGGGCGCTAAAGGCTTTGGTAGGACCTTTGAGAAAGACTACACCGCCTGCCACACCACTTTGTACCAGATTTTTGGCTGTGCTGTAGGGCATTCCTATTTTTTCGTAGGTACTGCTTGCTACCATAATGAGCTGCGCGGCGCGCTGCTGCGGCGTCAGAACATGGTAAATACTGTCGGCCTGGTGTTGGATAATTGCTTCTTCAGCCAGCCTTACGGCGTCGGTTTTGGGAAACTGGGAAGCCGGAAAAATCTGCGCTCCTGCTGTATAGGGCAGTCCGCAGAAGGTCAAGAATACTGCGTTCAGCAGCATCAGCGCTTTGGAAAGAATCATAAGTTGAGAGAGGCGGGAAACAGTTTTATTTGGTTTCGTAAATAGAGATAATCTTATAGTCTTCATTCAGGATCACCTGATTGCCAACCATGCGGGTTTTGACTTCTCCGCTTTTGCGCATCCGGAACGTATAGGGCCCGGCCAGAAACACACTGTAGTTGCCTTCAGCCGTACGCTCATACGTCAGGTCGTCCCAGTTGATTTCCCAGGCCGTTTCATAGACCGAGTTATTGTAGTACCGGTTTAACTCCTGCTCAATTTCGGCAGGCATGACGTTGTAAAGGCCGAAATAACGGCGCACCGGATAGGCAAACATATTCAGAATGCCTTCCGCATCGATGCCTTTTACCCCGCTGCCGTTGCTTTCGGTCAGGGTCACGTAGCGCAGCAACACATTGCGCAGGTTGTTGGCCTCGCGGGGCGTCACGTTGCGCTCTATATATGGACTTTCCGGCGTCGTCGTTCCGGTTGCCGGTCCCGGAACAATGGCAACGGCGGCTGTGTCGGTGGGGGCCGGGGCCGGGGTAGCCGGTTTTTCAATCCGGACCGGTTTATCGTCCAGGGGCCGGTCCTTCGGCGTTTCGGTCTGGACGGTTTTGGGAGTCTCCTCTCCACCCAGCATATGGGTGGCTTTCAAAAAGAAATAAGCAGCTGCTGCAAGCGCAACAAAGAGCACTGCATAGAGCACCGGCGATTTTTTGCCCGGCGCAGCTACCGGCGGGTTGGTGTCCGGCGCGGCATAGCCTGGGTTGGGGTAGTCGGTGGCGCGCAGGGCCGGCGGGGGCGGTGAAGCAGAAAATACCGGCGGCGGCGGAACGGCTGTGGTAAGGCTTCCGGCAGGCGCATGCAGGGCGAGCGCAAATTCCTCACAGCTTTGAAAACGGTCTTCCTTGGCCTTTGCTGTCGCTTTGTCGATAACAGCCTGGATCAGCGGTGAGGTAGGCTGGTAAAGCGAGCTGGCCCGGGGCAAGGGCTCATTGACGATTTTCTGTTCGATCTCAAACTGAGAAAGCAGCTCCGGGTTGTAAGGCAGCTGGCCGGTAATCATCTCGAAGAGCGTAATGCCGAGCGCATAAATATCGGCGCGATGGTCAATACCACGACCGATAATCTGTTCCGGACTCATAAACATGGGCGTGCCAATACGCTGGCCGGTACGGGTAGCGCCGGGGTGCCCTTCATCCTGAATCATCTTCACGATGCCGAAATCGATGATTTTAGGCTCGTCCTCTGCCGTGATAATGATGTTGGCCGGTTTGAGGTCGCGGTGAATCACCCCTCTGTTATGCGCATAACCCACTCCGGATAGGATTTTCTCAAAAATCTGCCGGGCTCTTTTCTCTACAATCGGTCCGGTCTGGTGGCGGATCATCTCCTCCAGCGTAGGCCCTTCGAGGTACTCCATGATCAGGTAGAGATGGGTTCCGTCCTCTGCATAGTCATAGACCCGGCCAATATTGGGATGAGCAAAGCCCGACATCAGCTGCGCTTCTTTCCGGAACTTAGCCCGTATGGAAGCGTCCTGCGCCAGGGCGGGATGCAGTACTTTGATGGCCGCAAAGGTGCCGGCAAGCGTCTTGTGCTGCGCTTTATACACCGTTGCCATGCCGCCTTTTCCGAGCATTTGCACAATCCGGTAATTCTGAATTTCGGTTCCAATCATGAGTAATAATCCGGTCTGGGTCGGGGAGTGAAGGATCTGATCCTGAAATACGAAACGGGCGTTTGCACCTTTCTTTAAGGTTCCGTTGTTCCGGGCATCACCGCTTTGGGCGCGCGGCCGCTGGTGCTGTCGGGTCGTGTAGCAGGTGTGGGCTGCGGCTTTGGCACTTTAGGCAGGGGTTTGGCAGTGTCTTTGCGGAGCACCGGGGCAGGTGCGACGGTAGGAGGAATCGCCTGGGGCGTTTTCCGGACGGTATCTGCTTTCCTGGCGGGTACTTTGGTGGTGCGGATGCTGTCCGGAGTTGCTGGCTGAACGACTGTTTTCGGGGGAGGTGGGGGCGGAACTGGAGCTATGACCGGTGCAGAGTTGATGTCTGGAGTCTGAGCAGTCGAGTCGATTCCTGCCGGCGTTGCAGGTGCCAGGAGTGTAGAGTCTGGCGGGAGCGGTTCTTCCATACCCAGCTTCGGACTGTCGGGGCTTCGGAAAAAGGTGTACATCACCAGCACAAAGGCTGCAAAAAGAGTAATCCCACCGATGATCGGCAAAAGCGGTTTGCGACGCGGTCGTTCACTTTCAGATTCAGGTTGCAGGAAATATTCTTTGGACGGGCGGCCCGGTGCGACCGGTGTTTCTTGTGGAGGGGCTTCTCCGGCTACGGGTTCAGCAGGCGGCGCCCCCGGTGTGGCTACACCCACAGCGATCGGTCCGGTGGTCTCACCGATGCTCGGTTTTATTTTGGGACGCAGCAGGATAATCTGCACCGTTGTGTTGTCGTGTCCGCCTGCTTCGTCGGCCAATTCCACCAACTTTTCAGCCTGTTGCTGCACGGTCAGCCCCCG
>JAEVZP010000151.1 GCA_023392185.1 Bacteroidota bacterium | reverse complement strand
GTGGAGACCAGCGGCTTTATTCCGCAAACGGCACCGCAGCGGTATGCGACCGCCCAAAAAGTGTGGACCGAATACCGGGAGCAAAGCGAGGCGCTGGGAGCGCATCAGCAAAGCATCACACCGCACGCGCCGTACTCTGTGTCGCCCCAATTGTTTCAAACCATTGGCGCTGCGCCGGAAAATAGCCGGTTTTCGGTGCACAATCAGGAGTCGGAGGACGAAAACGATTTGTACCGCGACGGCAGCGGCGGCGTGAATCATTTATTTCAAAGTCTGGGGCTGGACATTTCTTTTTTCAAACCCTACGGCGCTAATGCGCTGGAGGTGTGGACGCATTGGATGCCCGCCGAAAAACCACTTCTTTTGGTTCACAACACCGTTACAACATCGGCAGAAATCCGGGAAACGGAAGCACGCTTCCGGAATGTGTACTGGTGCCTTTGCCCCAACGCCAACCGTTATATTGAAGGCCGCCTGCCGGATGTGGAGATGATGGACCAAGCCACCGAAAATATTTGCATTGGAACCGACAGCCTTGCGTCGAATTACACGCTTTCGGTGCTGAGCGAAATCCAGATTTTGCGCCTTTTTTTTCCGGAAATTCCTTTAGAAAAGATGCTTTCCTGGGGTACCCTGAACGGTGCGAAAGCGCTGGGTCTGGAGAAAGCAATCGGGTCTTTTGAAAAGGGCAAAAAGCCGGGCGTCGTCTGGATTGAAGATCTGGTTTTGGGCGACGCGCAACGGGTTTTGTGAAAAGCGGTCTTTTAGACTGTTTTGAAATATGCTGTTGTCACCCTGAGCTTGTCGAAGGGCACGCTATCCAAAGGCTTCGACAAGCTCAGCCTGACACCGTAATTGATCCGGAAGACTGTCTTGGTATAGTGTTCTCGACAAGCACACCCGTCAGGTTTCAAAAACCTGACGGGTGTGCTTGTTTTTCCGGAAATATGGGGAAAATTACCGGTCGTGGCGGCCTTCGCCGATTTCCTCAATCATCTTTTTGCAGAAGGCAGGCAGGTCGCCGGGGTTGCGGCTCGTTACAAAGCCGTTGTCGGTTACTACTTCCTGATCCACCCAATCTGCACCGGCGTTTTTGAGGTCGGTCTGGATGGATTTGTAAGAAGTCATTTTCCGGCCCCGCACCACGTCGGCCTCAGCCAGCAGCCACGGACCGTGACAGATGGCCGCCACCGGTTTTTTGGCATCCATAAATGCTTTGGCAAAGGCCACTGCCGACGCATTGGTGCGCAGGGTATCGGGGTTCATCACACCGCCGGGCAACACCAGCGCGTCGTAGTCGCTGCTGCTCACCTCGTCCAGGGTTTTATCCACCGTTACTTCATCGCCCCAGTCTTTTTCGTCCCAGCCTTTGATTGTGCCGGATTTAATAGAAACGATTTCCACCGTTGCGCCTGCGTCTTTGAGCGCTGCTACCGGTTTTTCGAGTTCGGATTGTTCAAAGCCGTCGGTGGCAAGCACCGCCACTTTTTTGTTTTCCAACTTAGCCATAATTGATAAAAGGGTTTTTTAGGTGCCAAGGAGTGCTACAAAATAGTGCCGGAAAAAGCGCAAGGTGCTTTTTGTTGGACGCTTCGCTGTTGGAAATGTTGGATGCCCTTCGGGCGTTGGAGCCTTCGGCTTTTCCCAAAACCCAAAACGAATTGGATTCGTCACCTAAAAGCCGAAGGCTCCAACAGCGAAGCGTCCAACGGCTTTAGCGTCTAACCCGCCAACGGCGGAGTCCAACCCTATCCAACTTTCTTCTTCGCCAAAATAGAAAAATCCGAATCTTCGGCCACAATCGTGTTTTTCAACAAGCCCAACCCTTCGATTTCCATTTCCACTACGTCGCCGGCTTGCAGCCACTGCACTTTGTAGTTCGGGTCGTGGAGGAGGCCGGTGCCGTTGAGTTCCAGAAAGCAGCCCGTGCCAACCGTGCCGGAGCCGATGACGTCGCCGGGAAACACATCAGCCCCGTAGGCACAGCGCTCGATGATTTCGGCAAAGGTCCAGTCCATATCGCCCATCGAGCCTCGGCTGACTTCCTTGCCGTTGACGCGGCATACCATTTCCAGATTGTAGGAAGCGCCTTCGTGCCCTGCCTTGGCTGGTTTCCGGAAAGGTTCCAATTCGTCGGGCGTCACCATCCACGGGCCGATCACAGTGGAGAAATCCTTTCCTTTGGCCGGGCCGAGGTTGAGCATCATCTCTTCCATCTGCAAGGTGCGGGCGCTCATATCGTTCATGATGGTATAGCCGGCCACATAACTATCGGCTTCGGCAGCGGTGAAATTCCGGCCTTTCTTGCCCAGAATTACGGCGGCTTCCAGCTCAAAATCGAGCTTTTTGAAGTGGTCGGGCATACAGCGGACTTCGCCGGGGCCCTGCACCGCGTTGTGGTTGGTGAAATACACAATCGGATACTGGTCAAATTCCGGATTCATGTCCACCTTGCGGTTGCGGCGGGCAGCGGCTACGTGCTGACGGAAGGCATAGCCGTCGCGGCAGGAAGTGGGGTTGGGGACAGGCGCAAGCAATTCCACCGCGTCGATCGTACCGTCGGAAGGAATGCCGCCGGCTTTGATGCGGGCTTCGGCTTCGCGGGCTTTTTCGCTGTTCACTTCCCAGTCGGCCAGCATGGCACGCATGGTATTGGGCAGTTGGCCGTCGAGGGTTTGCAGGTCGTAGATCTGCCCGTCCACGAGCAGGGCGGCCTGTTCAAGGCCTTGTTTGAGGTAGGAGATGAATTTCATAATCAGTATGGATGCTTTGGTGTCGTTTGCAGGGTCGAAGTCGTTCAAAAGTAAGGCTTATCCGACCTGACAGGTCAAGTTGGTCCCAAGCGGACACAGATGCCATCAGGTCCTTTGCCGAAGCAGAAAGATTTTCCGGAAATAAACACCGGTATTGGTGAAGGCAGGAACTCTTTACCCGGCAGACACCAACGCGCCTGGTGCGTCTAACGCCCCGAGGCTCTAACTTTATCCCATGAAATACACACCGATCCCGGCTTCCCTTTATACCCAAAACCGCCAGCGCTTTATGGCGCGCATGGCGCCCAACAGCATCGCGATCTTCCACGCCAACCCGGTATTTCCGGAAAATGGCGATGCTACCTACGGTTACAAGGCCAATAGCAATGTGGTGTGGCTCAGCGGCGTGGTACAGGAGAAAACCATGGTGATTCTGTATCCCGACAATGCCGACCCAAAGGCGCGCGAAGTGCTGGTGGTGCAGCGGCCCAACGAGCTGCTGGAAAAATGGAACGGTCACCTGTTGCGCAAAGACGAGGCCACGGCGATTTCCGGAATCGAAAACGTGCAATATGTGGATAGCATCGATGCGCAGTTGCAGGTCTGGATGCACCATGCCGATACCGTATATCTTTCTACCAACGAAAACGACCGGCTGGACGGCGGCAACCCGCGCACCGATCTTTTGTTTGTCCGGGATTTTATGGCGCGCTATCCGCTGCACCGCTACGAGCGCGCGGCCCGGATTCTGAAAGAGCTGCGCTCCGTCAAAACAAAAGAAGAAATCGACGTGGTGAAAGAAGCGGTGGACATTACGGCCAAAGCTTTTGACCGGGTATTGAAGTTTGTGAAGCCCGGCGTGATGGAGTATGAAATTGAGGCGGAGATTACCCACGAGTTTTTGCGCAACCGCGCCACGCGTCATGCCTATAGCGCTATTATTGCTTCCGGCGACCGCGCGCGGGTATTGCATTACATCGATAATAATCAGGAGTGCAAGGATGGCGAGCTGCTGCTCATGGATTTTGGAGCGGAATACGGCAATTATGCAGCGGATTTGTCGCGCACCATTCCGGTAAACGGACGCTTTACGCCCCGGCAGCGGGAGGTGTACGAAGCCTGTCTGGCCGTTCACAACTACTGCGCATCGATCCTGAAACCAGGCATCAATTATGCCGATTACATTGAAAAGGTAAATGAAGAAATGACCCGCCAACTGGTAAAAATTGGCCTGATTTCGGAGGAAGAGGCCCAAAACAAGGGAGATGGCGAACCTGCTTTCCGGAAATATTTCTACCACGGCATCGGTCACCACCTTGGCATTGATGTGCACGACCTCGGCACGCGCAATGAGCCGGTGAAGGAAGGCATGCTTTTCACTATTGAGCCGGGCATTTATATTGAAGAAGAAGGCATCGGCGTGCGCATTGAAAACAACTACTGGCTTACCAAAGACGGCAATATCGACCTGTTTGAAGGCATCCCGATTACGGTGGAAGAGATCGAGGCGGCGATGAAGGGTACGAGGCGTGAGGCGTGAGGTATCCGGAATTGTGCGGTTCTGAAAATTTCTTTGTTCTATTTAATTTGTGCTTATTACCTTCGCGCAAAATATTTTTGAGAAGTCATGTTCGCAATTGTAACGATTGCCGGTCAGCAATACCGGGTTCGTAAAGACCAGGAGCTCTTTGTACACCGCCTCCCCGGTAACCCCGGCGATAAAGTAGCGTTCAGCGATGTGCTGATGACCAGCGCCGACGGCAACGTAAAGTTTGCCGATATGCCTGCCGTGCAGGCTGAAATCATTGACCATCTGAAAGGAGACAAGGTCATCGTGTTTAAAAAGAAGCGCCGCAAGGGCTATCAGAAACTGAACGGCCACCGTCAGTACCTGACTAAAATCCGCATCAGCGAGATTGCCTAAGCGCAATTTTTTTTCCCCACATTTGTTTTAACCAGAAAAATTCTACCTTAGTACCCATGGCACATAAGAAAGGCGAAGGCAGTGTAAAGAACGGCCGCGACTCGCATAGTAAACGACTGGGCGTGAAAATTTTCGGTGGCCAGCCTGCCATTGCCGGAAATATCATCGTGCGTCAGCGCGGAACCGCCTACCACCCGGGCACCAATGTTGGTCTCGGTAAAGACTTTACCATTTATGCCCTGACCGACGGCATCGTTCAGTTTCGCAAGACCCGGAACAAGACGTTGATATCTGTTCAGGAAGTAGCTGCTACCACAACACCCGAAACAGCCGAGGCTTAAAAACCTCCGGCTGTTTTGCCGTTTATAAGGACCCATTTTTATCCACCCATAAATTCACACCCTTATGGCAACCACCAAAAAAGCGGCAACCGGCAGCAAAGCAGCGGCGCCTGCCAAGAAGGCAACCACCTCCAAAACGGCCCAAAAAACGGCCGGGACCCAGGAGAAGGCCCCTGATTCCAAAGCCCCTGCGGCTCCTAAAAAAACGGCTCCGAAGGCAAGCGCTGCCAAAGCTGTTACAGCTTCAGGCAGCAAAGCCCCGGCAAAAAAAGCAGCTTCCTCCAAAGGAACAGACGAAAAAACTAAAAAAGCAGCTAAGGCAACGACCGGCAGCACTGCCACAGCCCCCGCTCAGAAAACACCCGCTAAGAAGGCAACTGCTACCAAGGCAGCTGCCGACGTAAAAGCGAGCGCTGCCAAAGCCCCGGCATCGGCAGCCAAAGACAAAAAACCGGCTTCCGACGCCCAAAAAGTAGCTACTGCCAAGGCCGGCGCTAAAGCAGCACCGGCGAAGAAGGCAACAGCAGCCAAAGCACCAGCCAAGACAGCAACTGCCGGCGCAGCCGCTAACACTCAAAAAGCGCCCACAGCCAAAGCACCAGCGGCTCAAAAAAAGGCGGCTCCGAAAGCTGCGTCTCAAACAGCGGCTCCGGCAGCTACTCCCAAAAAAGCGGCTGCCAAAAGCGCTGATACCAAATCCCCGGCAGCAAAGGCAGCTTCTAAAAAGTCGACCGCTCCGACGCAATCAGCAACACCGGCTAAAAAAACAGCCACCAGGAAAAAGCCGTAAATACCTCTTTTACGCAATCATTCAGACAAGGAAGCCGGCTCCAAAGCGGCTTCCTTTTTTAATTCGGGCCGGTTGTGCAATTTGCAGCCCCGGTGCGTCTTTAGAAAGCCGCCTTTCAACCTGAATTTTTCTATTCCGGCCGCAGTGCATCTGCTTCCTGCCCCTCTCAAAACAACTTTTTATGTCTTCTTTTTCTCCTCAGCCCGAAGAAGGGCCTTCCCGCAAAGAGGCAGCCGGCGCCAAATTCCGGGCCATCCTCAACCTCGTTATGGGCACGGTGTATATCCTGCTCGGCATCGTGGTGATGATCTATCAGTACTTCGGCTCTTTTGAACTGGGGCCGGTGCTGGCCTATTTTTTGGGTGGCCTTTTCGCTCTGTACGGTGCGTTTCGCATCTGGCGGGGCGTGCAGGAAATGAAGATGCTGCGCCTCCATTAATGCAAAGCAGGATATTCAAACCCCAGAAACCTGACGCCGCGGATTTTAACGTCTGGTGTTTGGTTTCCCAAACCTGGATTTTGATCTTTGGACCCCCATGAAAAAAAGAGATTTTTTCACCTCGCTTTCTGCCCGGCTCCTGCCGCTGAGCATTGCCCTGCTGAGCTTCAGCGCCTGTGGCAGCGATAAAAAGCCGGATCAGCCCACCGATACGCTGTCTGCCGGAACGATTGACATCTCGGCGGATGAAACCTACCGGCCGGTGATTGAAGAGCAGAAAAAAGTGTTTGACTCTTCATATCCGAAGGCGAATATCACCATCCACTACAAGCCGGAGGCCGAGTGTTTTGGGGATTTAATTGAAAAGAAAGCCCGCCTGATTCTGGTGACCCGGCAGCTTTCGGCAGAAGAAAAGCAGGCGTATCTGGACCGGAAGATGGTGACCACCTCGCTGGAGCTGGCCCGCGACGGCGTAGCGCTCGTGACCAGCCGCGAATCTAAAGACTCGGTTTTTGTGATGCCGCAGTTGAAAGGTATTCTCACCGGAACTTATAAAGATCAGATTACGGTCGTGTTCGACCATGCCGGCTCGAGCACGGTGCGTTTTATTCAGGATTCGATTTTGCGGGGCGAAAAGCTGGGCCCGAATGTGTTTGCCGCCGGCAGCGCCGATTCGGTAATCGCCTATGTGAAGCAGAATCCGGCTGCAATCGGCTTTGTGGGGATGCCGCATGTTTTTGACGGCATAGATGATTTCCGGAAAGATGTGCGCATTGGAGCGCTTAAAAATGACTCGACGGGCGAATTTCTAAAGCCGTACCAGGCCTACGTAGCGCTGCGAACTTATCCGCTCACCCGAACGTTATATTATATCAACCGCGAGTCGTATCCTGGCTTGGGCACTGGTTTTGCCAACTTTATCGCCAAGGAGCGCGGGCAGTTGATTTTCCGGACTTTCGGGCTTTTTCCGCTTCGTATGAACGTGGTGATCCGGGATGCAAACGTAAACCCTTCCGGTATTTAAGATTCTTTTTCTAAACCCCAGGCCTCTTTCAGGGGTCTTTAAAAAGCCGTTCTTTTCCGGCAATTTCGTTTTTTACTTATGACCATTTCCAAAATAAAGAAGACCCTTCTGCTGCCTGCTTTTGCCCTGGCACTGACGGCCGGTACGTTCACCGCGCAGGCCCAAAATTCTTTGCAGGACGGTATTAAGATGCTGCAATATGAGCGCTATGAGAGTGCCCGCAAAGCCCTGACCCCGCTGGCAACCGATGCCCGCGCCAATTATTACCTGGGCCTTGCCGAGGTTGGTACTGAGGATTATGAAGCGGCCCGCACGGCTTTCGCCAAGTTCCCGGATGATGCTGCCAATATTGCCGGTATGGCACAGGTAGCTTTTGCACAGGGCGATAAAATCAACGGCACGCGCCTGGCGGAGCTGGCTGCCGGCAAGGCGACTAAAAAAGATGTGGAGCCCTTGCGCTTTGCCGCCGATGCCTTTCTGAAAGGCGGCGATGCCCAACGGGCCGTGGACCTGTACAGCAAATTTCTGGAAAAGAACGATGACCCGAATGTGCGTGTCGCTCTTGGAGATGCGTATATGAAACTGCCGGGCGGCGCGGGTCAGGCCATGACAGCCTATGAAAAAGCGGTTGCCAAGGATCCGTCCAACTCGTTGGCCTATTCCCGCATCGGCTCGGTGTGGTATGCAGCCAAGCGTTATGACCTGGCACTCGAAAACTACGGTAAGGCCAAAGAAGCCGATGTAAAAAATCCGCTTCCGTACCGGGATCTTTCAAACGCTTATTTCTATAGCGGCAGCTATCAGAACGCCCGGAAAAATATCGAGGATTACCTTAAATATTCCGACCGGTCGCCGCAGGATGATCAGCAGTACCTGAACCTGCTGTATCTGACCAAGGATTATCCGGCGACGATCTCCAAGGCCAACGAGCTGCTGGCTTCCGGAAAGAAAAGCCCGGGTTTGTATGGTATGCTGGCCTATAGCCAACTGGAGACCAAAGACTCGGCACAGGCACTGGCCAACGTGCGGACCTATCTGGCCACCCAAAAGCCGGAAAAACTGTACCCCACCGATTACATGAACGTGGGCCGGATTATGCTGATGAACGGCCTGACCGACAGCGCCAATTATTATTATCAGATGGCGGCGAGCAAGGACACCGCAGCTGATAAATCGGAGACCTACCGCAAGCTGGCCGAAGTGTTTAAGGACGAAGTAAAAGATTATCCACGCAGTGCCGAATGGTATGGCCGTTTGATTAAGGAATATCCCGACAGCCCACCGATCGACTACTTCTGGGCGGGTGTAATGCAGTATTATTCAAAGGATTATCCGGCTGCCGAAAAAGCTTTTGCAGCTATGGAAACCAAATATCCGGATCAGCCGTCGGCAACTTACTGGCGCGGCCGGGTGGCTGCTGCCCTGGATGAAGAAGGCAAATCCGGAAGCGGCGTCACCCACTACGAAAAATGGCTGGGCACGACGGCCGAGAAGAAAGATGCCGACCTGATGCAGGCGTATCAATACATGACTTTGTATTACTACAACAAAGGCGACAAGGCAAAAGTGCAGACCTATCTGGACAAGATCACCACCATTGAGCCGGAAAACGACTTTGCCAAGCAGATTAAAGCAGCTTTGGCGAAGAAAAAATAAACCCTTTTTTCCGGAAATTTCCGGAAAAAGCAGCCTGTAGAGATGGCCCGCAGCAGTTGCTGCGGGCCGTTTTGCTTCCAGAAATCCTACTATTGTTTTAAAACAAGAATGCCACACACCGTCTGCCGTATGGATTTGATAGAGATAGAAGGCCGAAAAGTGTCGATTGACAGGACGGATGCATCAGACCTGTTATTTCAGGCGTCCGTCCTTCTCTGAATATCCCCCCAACAACGGCATTTTCTCCGAATACATCACATTTTTCTTTGCGTTTTATCCCGCCTACGCTACCTTTCGCAGTATTAACCGCTTTCTTTCCCCATGAATTCCCGAAAAATAGCGCTGCCGCTCCTGGCAGCCTGCCTCGCTATGTCGCACGCCGAAGCGCAAACCAAACGCACGACTACCAAAACCACCACGGAAACGGCGCCTTCCACGGCCGGAATCAAAAAAATCACCTCCGTAGAAGGCATTACGGAATACGGACTGCCCAACGGCCTGCGCGTACTGCTTTTCCCCGACCCGTCGAAGCCGACGATTACGGTCAATATCACCTATAAAGTCGGTTCGCGCCACGAAGGCTATGGCGAAACCGGAATGGCCCACCTGCTGGAGCACCTGGTGTTTAAAGGCACGCCCCGCCACCCCAACATTCCGGCGGAACTGACCGCCCACGGCGCTTCGCCCAACGGCACTACCTGGTATGACCGCACCAACTATTTTGAAACCTTTGCGGCGACCGACGAAAACCTCAACTGGGCGCTCGATATGGAAGCCGACCGGATGGTGAACTCTTTTATCGCGCAGAAAGACCTACAAAGCGAGTTTACCGTGGTGCGCAACGAGTTTGAAATGGGTGAGAACAACCCGTCGGGCATCCTGATGGAACGCGTGCTGGCGAGCGCCTATATCTGGCACAACTACGGCAACACCACCATTGGCTCCAAGGAAGACATCGAGCGCGTGCCGATTGAAAACCTGCAGGCTTTTTACCGGAAATATTATCAGCCCGACAACGCCGTGCTGCTGGTAGCCGGCAAGATCGACGAACAAAAAACCCTCGCGCTGGTCAACAAATACTTTGGTAAGATTCCCCGCCCCACCCGCAAGCTGCAACCCGACTATACGGTAGAGCCGGTGCAGGACGGCGAGCGCTTTGTGGAACTGCGCCGCGCCGGCGACGTGCAGGCGGTGGCCATGGCCTACCATATTGCGCCGGGCGCGCACCCCGATTATGCGGCGATCGACGTGCTCAACGAGGCCCTGACCTCCGAGCCCAACGGCCGGCTGTATCAAAGCCTCGTGAAATCCGGAAAAGCAGCGAGCGTATGGAGCTGGGCCGCCGGCCTGAAGGATCCGGGCTTTCTGTATATCAACGCCGATGTTCCGAAAGAAAAATCGCTCGACAGCGCCCGCATGACCATGAATCAGACACTGGCCGAACTGCGTACCCGTCCGGTGACTGAAGAAGAAGTAAGCCGGGGCCGAACAAAGCTGCTGAAGGATTTTGAAACCCTGTACCGCAACTCGGCGCGCGTCGGCATTGCGCTTTCCGAATTTATCGGTCAGGGCGACTGGCGGCTGGGCTATCTCTACCGGGACCAGCTCCGGAAGGTGACTGCTGCCGACGTGAACCGCGTCGCTGATCTGTACCTGAAGCCTTCCAACCGCACGGCCGGCATTTTCATCCCTACCACCAATGCAGAGCGCACGCAGGTGCCGGTGCAACCCGATGTGGCCAAAATGCTGGATGGCTACAAAGGCGAAGCGGTGATGGCTGCCGGCGAGGCCTTCGACCCGACGCCGGAAAATATCGACCGCCGCACCGAAGTGGGCACCATGACGAGCGGCGCCAAGTATGCCCTGCTGCGTAAAGACACCCGGGGCAACACCGTGGACATGCGCCTGACGCTGCGCCTCGGTGATGAAGCCTCCATGCAAAATAAAGCTGCTCTCGCCAGCCTGACCGCTGCCGGTCTGCGCCGCGGCACCAAGACCAAGACGATGGCGCAGGTCAACGATGCGCTCGACAAGCTGCAGTCCAACCTGAGCATCAACGCACAAGGACAGGTGGTGGCCATCCGCCTGCAAAGCACCAAGCAAAACTTTGGTCCGGCGCTCGATATTCTGGATGAAATTCTGCACCAGCCGGCGCTGAGTGATGCCGAGCTGACTACGCTGCGCAACGAAACGGTTTCGAACCTGGAGCAGGAACGCAGCGAGCCGCAAAGCATTGCCGGACGCGAACTGAGCCGCATTACCAGCAAATACCCCAAAGGGCACATTCGCTACCCGATGTCGGTGGATGAAGAAGTGGCGGCGTTGAAAGCGGTTTCGTTTGAAGATCTGCGCAAGTTTCATCAGGATTACTACAACGGCTCCAGCGCTACGGTAGCTGTGGTAGGCGATTTTGATGTGGATAACACCAAGAAGAAACTGACCAAGATGCTGGGCGACTGGTCGGCGATCAAGAGCTATACCTATGTCCCGGACGCTTTTTATGACGCTCCGGCGCAACTGATCGACGTGAAAACGCCGGACAAGAAAAACGCGATGATGATGGCCGGCACTGCCATCAAAATGCGGGAAGACAACCCCGATTATCCGGCCCTGACGATGGCCAACTTTATCTTCGGCGGTGGCTTCCTTAACTCGCGCCTCGCAACGCGGATCCGCCAGAAAGAAGGGATTTCCTACGGCGTAGGCTCTTACCTGCAGGGTTCTTCCATGGATGAAAATACTGCCTTTGGTGCCTATGCGATCTATAATCCGGAAGCGCGCCAGAAACTGCTTGATGCCTATAAAGACGAGTTGCAAAAGCTCGTGCGCGACGGCGTCACGCAGGAAGAACTGGATGCTGCCAAGAGCGGCCTGCTGCAATACCGCCAAACCGGTCGCGCGCAGGATGCCCAGTTGGCTGCCCGCCTTTCGTCCAACCTGTATCTGAACCGCACGATGGGTTTTGAAAAACAAATGGATGATCGGCTTCAGAACGTAACCGTGGCTGAGGTCAACGCAGCCATTCGCAAATACTTCGATCCTTCGAAGATGAGCTTCGTGATGGCCGGCGATTTTAAATAAAGCAGCCAGGCCCCACAACGCCTGTAGAGACGCCCGGGCCGGGCGTCTCTTTTTTTATCAAAACAACTTGCCTGATTTCCGGAAATTTCCGGAAATAGAGAGGTGCTCATGCCCTGCATCTCCAAAAGAGACCCAACTTATTTTGCCTCGGCAAGCAATGCTTTTTTACCTGTAAGCAGCAAGGCACCGGAAAATTTCCGGTGCTTTGCTGCTTTTCTTAAGAAAAACGGTTTCTACAAAAGAAACCCACCCTACTGCCGCTTGGTGGTGCGCTCGCGCAGGTATGCTTCTGCTTTTTCGCGGTTGTTGTCGGCGGCAATCACGGCGTTGAGCACTTCCTGCTCATCGACACCAAATTTTTCTTTCAGGTCATTGATGAGTTGTGTAGTTTCCTGGCTGGGCAGTTTCTGTTCGTTGTTCGCGTCTTGTTGCATAACGGATAGGGTTTTAAGTTGGGTTTAGAAAGGAAAAGAGGCCGAAAAAACAATGCCGGGAACCATGGGCCGGGTTATTTTGGCCCGCTTCTGGTAGCTTCACCTCCGTATGAAGAAACTGCTGCTCTTCTGGTTTGCACTGCTGCAACTCGCTGTCGCCCAAGGGCAACCTACGCCGCGCGAAGCGGTAGAGGCGCGCGCCGAGCGACTCTATGAAGCCAAAAATTGTGCAGAAGCCGTGAAGCTGTATGAAAAGCTGCTCTTGCAGGCACCGAAAAACACGACCTACCTGAGCCGGGCGGCCTACTGTTATTTTGAGGAAGGCAAGTTTCAGCGAGCCCATGACAAATACCGCCTGGCTCTTCTCTACACACCCGTTAGCGATACTGAAAACCGGGCGCTTTACACGTCCAATATCAGCGCTTGTCTGGACAAGCAGGGCGAGCACGAAAAGGCTTTTGAATACGCCCAACAGGCCTACCGGCTGAAAGAAAACACTTTTCACCTCTGGAATGTCTTGTCAGTGGCCTGGAACCTGCAGAAATGGAACCTGATACTGGGTGAAATGGCCCGCGCAAAAGTGGAAACGAACAATAACTTTCTGTTTTTTACCGGTGCGGCCTACAACGGTACGGGTCAGCATGCCCAGGCTATCCAAACGCTGGAAACCTTTTTGGGGAATTATGATTCCAACGATGAATACCCCATGCAGGATTTCTTTCCGGAAGCCAGAAACTATCTGCTTGATTCCTACCGGGAACGCCTCGTCAATACGCCCAAAAATGGCGACGCCGAGCGGGGCCGTTACTTAAAAGGCATGGCAGCCGTGTTGCAGCGCGGGCAGGATGCAAACGCCTGGGAGGCCTATCATCAGATTTTTTTGCGGCCTCTGAACATCTGCTATATTCAGAAAATTCCGGATGCCCTCTGTGAGCAGTTGTTTGACGCGACGATGCCCCGGCAGCTGCCGGCCGAAAAAGCTCTGGCTGCCTATTTTGTCGGCCGCGATTATGACACGGCCTACGCCGCCACCGACCGCCTTTTACAATCTGCCAACCAGGGTGCACTAGCCGAAGACCTCCTGATCACCCGCTACCTGGCCTACCTGCGCATGACTTTTGAAGACTTTTTCCAGAACAATGCGCAGCTCAACGAAGCGCGGCTCAAAAAGCTGAACAGGCTGGCCCAGGATTACTTCCGGGGCCGGACCCACTGGACGGAAGAAGAACTTTTTGACGAGCGGAAAATAACCATAGGTATGGGCACCGTGCAGGTGATTCAGGAAGTGGCCGACGACCTGAAAAAAGTGCGGCCGCAGGAAAATGCTGAAAAACTGCTGATGCGGGTGTTGGCAACCCTTCCCCTGAATGCGCAAAACAGCAAAGGGCTGGCCGAAATTTTGGAATCATATCATAAAAAGCAGCGCTAAAAAAACGCCGGTTTCCGGAAAAGCCTCAAATCCACCCGTCTGTACCATTCTATAAACCATTTAGCATCTTCCTTTTTATGAAAAAACAGCTGCTGCTTTTCGCCTTTGCCCTGGGCGCTGCCTTCCCGCTCGCCGCGCAGTCTTTTAACGACAACCATTTCCGGAATGTGATTGAAATTGAAGACCGGGACGTGTTCACCAACGGAACGGATTTTCTTTTTAAGCGCGCGGTGCCGGCTGTCCAAAAGCCAGTTGTTTTCGTGAGTGCTTCGCTCCCGCCCCACTTGCTTCCAACCCTTTATCCGGAATTTCCGGAACTGATTGTAATGATGCCCAACTATCCGTATTATCAGCAGGTGGCGGAATCCACACCGCCGGGCATGTGTGCCGAACCAATCAGAAGCACTTTGCTGTATGAACGGGTACCCGGCCCGCGGGGCGCGCAGGTTCGGGAGCGTGTGCTGGAAGGCGAGCACCCCGAGCTGGAGATGCAGCCGGTAGCCAAAGTGCCGAAGGGCTTTTTAAAGGTTTATCTCACTGAAACCTACGCGTCTGAAACTTTGCCCAAAACCGGTCCGGAGGCTTTTATACGACTGTTTGAAAACCAGAGCGGGCATAAAATAAAAGGTGTTTATACAGCCAAGACCGGCAACCGTACAACTTTTTATTATACGCTTGAAGGCATGCCGGATGCAGCCAGGTTGCCATTCCTGAAAGCCCGGCAGGCTGTTTCGAGCCCTGGCGCAGCGCTGTATCATTATCAAAAACAGGCCGTTTTTACACCCCGCCTCATTCCTGTGCCGGGCACTCTACGGGAATGGCACCTCCAATAAGGCGCTACAGTCTGTTTCAAAAAAAAATTTAACAAATAAGCGCTTTTTCTCAATAAAATATTCTATCCTTTCTTACTTTTATGCGCTCAACCCACCTCTATGCGCATCCTTACTCACTTTCTTACAGCGGCGTTACTCTGCACAGCCACCGCTGCCCAGGCGCAACTTTCCAACTATGGCCTCCTTGCTTATTATCCGTTTTCCGGAAATACGCTGGACGCCAGCGGCAACGGCAACCATATCATCAACTCCGGCGCCGTTTTGACAACGAGCCAGACGGGTCATCCGGATGCTGCGTATGCCTTTGACGGCCGGGGCGCTTATATGATGATTCCGGCCCGCCCGGCGCTTCATTTTAATGGGGATTATTCCATTTGCATGAAAGTGAAACCAACCGGTTTTTATACCGGTAACTGCCATGCAAATAACCTGTTCAGCAATGGCAATGATGATATTTACGGCAGTGTCAACATCCGGTTTGATGACCGGCTGTATACCAGCAACCGGCACTGCTCTACCCCAACTGTAGATACGGTGCACCAGAATTTCTATGGTTTTCAGGTTTATGGCAACGCGGTTCCGGACATTAACTATCCGCTTTATGCCTCGCACAATACCTGGCGCAGCATTATCTTTTCGCAGGTCGGCGACAGCCTGATGATGTATGTGGATGCTGTCAAGATCCATACGGTTCACAATCCCCGCTATGGCTCTTTTCCGGCAACCGACATCCTGCTGGGCAAGCTCAACAGCATCAATTACCCGTATTATTTCAATGGCGTAATGGATGAATTGCGGATCTATAACCGCGGGTTGGGAGCGGAAGAAATCATCAACTACCATAATTACGACCCGGCAGCTACCCCCGCATCGGTCGAATTGACATCTCTGATTTCCGGAATTTACATCTTCCCCAATCCGGCTACCAAACAAATTACGGTAGACAATCTGCTGGAGCAACCCGCTGCTTATCAGATCAACGCTCTCAACGGCAGCCTGCTGACAACCGGCACGCTCCAGGTGGGCAGCACCATAATCCCGACCGAAAACCTCGCTGCCGGACTGTATTTGCTGCACGTACAAAACGAAACACATAAGCAAACCCTCCGCTTTGTAAAGCAATAGAAAACGGTTGTTTTAACCCTAAAACAATCGCTTTCTTCCCGAAAAACACGCCTTATTTCCGGAAATACAGTTCGGTAGAAGCGTTAAAAAACAGGTGGCCCGATGGATGCATTATTGCACACATCGGACTACCTGTTTTTGCGAACACCCTTTTAATCAAAGCCTATCGTTGGACAGGCAATGGAGCTTTTCCAATAATGCCGCTACAGTTTCCGCTGTGCTACCCCTTTCGCATTCTGGTCATAACGCACTTTATCCTGATAGCGCCGGATGAAAGGCGCAATAATCACAATGGTGAGCACGGCGGCGGTAAGCACCACAATGCCGACGGTCCACATCGTTTTCCGGAACTCGCCCGGCGTCAAAATCTGGATGCCCCAGATGCCCAGCAAAAAGTAGGTGGCGACAAACAGCACCACGGCCGTAAACAAAAAAGAAAGTACATATTTCATAGCAGATGCGGTTTAGATTTTAGAAAGAATCTGTTGCTTTAACTGGTCAAACTCGGCCTGGGAGATGATGTTTTCCTGAAGCAGCAAATTGAGCTTTTTAAGCTTTTGCGCAAAGTCGGCATCGGAATCCGCAGCATCTCCAAACTGACTTTTCGTCGTGCTGAAGAGCTTGCTGACTTCCATGCCCGCGCCCAGCTGGGCACCAATGCCGGCAAGTCCGCCTTCGTTTTTGGCAGCGTCGCGCAGGGCCCGCAGTTTCTCGAGCTCCACATAGCTCAGGCCCGCTTCCGCTGCTGCCCGGTTCTGGCTGGTGATGTCGGCAATCGACCCGATGCGTTCCTGCGTCTTGTCGTCATACTGCGTACCGAGGATTTTAAAGTCCAGCAGCCGAAGCCCCATGGTATCGAAATCGGCTTGCAGCTCATTCCGGAAGGTCTGACTAAAGCCGGCCAGCGTCGCGTCGATTTGCAGGTAGGGCGGCTGTTGCAGGGCAAACAAGGCACGCACCGCTTCCAGGATTTTGTTGACAATCACATCCTGCAATGCTTCCTGCGTAACCGCATCCTGATTGTCGGTAACGTTGATATAAAAGAAAGTCGGATCGGTGATCTGGTAGGCCATAGAACCGTTGATACCCAGCTCCACGGGCAGCTTATACTCCGGCTCCAGGTATTTAATCGGCGTCTGGGTGCCCCAAAGCTGGTTGAGCACGGCCGCACTGCGGTAGAAGAAGAGGTACAGCCGGTGCTCCGAGTTGAAGTTTTGCCGCAGGTTGCCCAGCGTGGTCAGAAACGGGTGGTTGTCGGTCTTAAGGTTGTAGATGCCCGGCTCGGTCAGCACGTCCTTAATCTCGCCTTCATACACCAGCACGCAGCCCTGACCGGGCGCCACGATCAGCTTGCTGGCGTTGATAATTTCGTCGCGCCGGGCCGGATGCTTGTACCACAGCAGGTTGCTGCCCTTGTCTTTCCACTCGATAATGGAGGAAAGCTGGCCGGAGAAAATATTGAGAATGCTCATAGGAAGATGTTTTATTTTTTTAAGACGGGTAATAAAGTATCAGGATCGGTTTCCCATTCCAGTTTGCCGTTTTTGTTATAATAGGAAACGCCGCCATTCCGGGTTGCCAGCAGCACGCCATCCGGTAAGAGTGCCGCGCTTTCAAAACGGTCCTGCCGAAGCCGGGAACTGCGCGTATCCAGCGTTTGCAGCAGCGCGCCGGTCTGCGCGTCCAGCAACTGCACCTGAAACGGATCGTCTTCACTGGGCGTGGGCCGGCTTTGCAGTACGATAACGGCATCATTATAGGCGAGTATGCCGGGACTGAAAAAATTGCGGTCCTCCGCCAGGATCTTATATTCCCTGATGCGCGCTTGTTTAATGCTGTAAGGCGTGATGAAGCGTTTCACAAACGGCGAGCGATCCGTGAAGATGCCTGAGCCCCCGAAGTCTTTGTCCCAGCCAAAACGGGGCGGCTCGTGTGGAAAGCCGGGCTGATGGAGGTAGGTATATTTTACCAGCCGGATCTTTTCTTCCGGGAAATGGGTTAAAACGGAACTGATCGCGTAAGCAGTAGTGGTTTGCGGTTGCGGCGGTGTGGTGGCTTTGAAATTAAAATACTCCTTCTTGGGAATAGCCTTGTTGATGGCCGGCACATATACCAGATTGCTGCCCTCGTTGGTTACAATATGCAGGGCGGTGAAATCTTTGGGGTGGTCAAATTCATATTTGGCAATGCCCCCGGCAAGCTCGCTATTGGCTTTGGTAAACACTTCGTCCGCGTTTTCCAGTTGCATGTTGGGCGTCACGCGGAAGAGGTGCCGGTTGTTGAGGATGATGTAGAGATAACCGTCTTCAAACCTGCGCATATCCAAATCGTTGGAGCCGCGATCGGTGCCTTCCACCGTAGGATGTATCCACTCCTGCTTACCGGTTTTGGGTTGGTAGGAAGCCACGTAAATAGTCCGGTCTTTTTGCTCCGAACTCCTGGAAATCTCTGTGATTCCTGCTGTAATCACGTGCGGCTGCCCTGCCTGATCCACAAAAAGCGTTCGCTGATAATTGCGCCACTTTGATTTTTTTTCTTCTTTCATGGGCCGGACTTTCGGCCCATGCGCTACGGTGGGCACCGGCGCGGTCCTGGGTGTGAAACAATTGGGAAGCAGCAGCAGGAAAAGAATGAACCCGCCAGCGCCGATCAAAATCAGCTTTTTGGCTTTTTCCGTCAGACCGGGAAAGGTGTGTTTGTGCACGATCGTGACGTCGTCGCTGTCCAGAAAAAATTCGGTCTTGCAGCTTTGGCACTGGTAGTAATCGGGCCGCAACTCTTTGATTTTGTTGCTGCCGCACTGTGGGCATTTAATGGATTTGATTGTCTTGGCCATAGTGTTAGAAAAAGAAACCAACCGGTCCGGCTGCTCCGGGAATGGGTATTTTATTGATAGTCATTTCTTTAGGTCGCTGGGGCAAACTTAGCTTTTATTTAAAAAGCAGGCCGCTTAAACTGCCCCCGCGCCATATCCGCTTTAGCGCTGCCAGAATGGGTATGCCGGATAATTGCCTCGCGCCGTGATTTTTGTCTTGAATAAAATGCCCCTTATCGGAGAATCTCCTTTAAATCTGCCTTTTGCGCCGGGGTAAAAAAGAAACCGTCGGCCTCCACCGCTTCCAGTCCGGCCATGCCGTTGGCCAG
>JAEVZP010000086.1 GCA_023392185.1 Bacteroidota bacterium | reverse complement strand
ATCCCAAAGCCTTCGCAGGTCGGGCACGCGCCGAGCGGGTTGTTGGGTGAAAACAGGTTGGGCGTGGGTTCTTCAAATGTAATATCGTCTTTCTCAAAACGGGAGTTGAAGTGGTGCATTTTGGCGGTTCCATCGGCCCCATCCCCGGCCCTTCCCCGAAGGGGAAGGGTGACAGCAGACGTACCACTTGCGTTTTCCGGAGGAAGCCCCTCCCTCGGAGGGGTTGGGGAGGCCCCCACGTTTTCCGGAACTCCCCCTCCTCCGGAGGGGGCCGGGGGGAGGCCGGGAGTTAGGAGGCCAAGCGAAGGCCGCTCCTTCAAAGCAGCACCGATCTTCCCAAGCGTTCCCTCTAAATTTTTAAGCACGTTCTCATTAGAAAAACGTAGCACCAGAAAACCTTTCTCAGTTAGCCAAGCAGTGCGGATTGCATCGCTCTCCATATTGTCCGGCAATTGGTGAATCAAACCGTCCAGCTCAATCACCAGCCGCTTATCCAAATCCACAAAGTCGGCAATGTAGCGCCCTAGCACATGTTGTCGCCGGAATTTCTCTCCCTCAAATTGTTTCCCGCGCAACGCTTTCCAAAGCACTTCTTCGGCTTTAGTCGGTTTGGTGCGCATGGACTTCACAAATTCCTTCATACGCTTATAAGCATGTGGGTCGGCGCTGTTGAGACCATGGAAAGCTTCATCGGCTCCGTTGGCCCCATCCCCGTTGGCCCCATCCCCGGCCCTTCCCCGAGGGGGAAGGGTGACAGCAGACGTACCACTTGCGTTTTCCGGAACTCCCCCTCCTTCGGAGGGGGTGGGGGGAGGCCAAGGGTTGGCGGGAGGCCAACAGGGGGGAGGCACTCCACAAAGCAATCGCCGTCGCTTTCGTAAAACGCAGTTTGCACCGAGTCGGCAATGCGGTGCAGGTCGTCTTCGTCAAAATCTTTCACCACCAGCCGGTCCAGTAAGAGGTAGGCGTCGTGTTGCCACATCGGCTTCGCGCTTTTACTGGCCTTGGACGCCTTGCTTTTTTGCAGCCAAAATGCTTTCGTTTCCTCCGGAAGCTCGTTCACTACGATATCCGTCATCCCAATCGGCGACACGCTTTGCTCCACCACATCGGCGGGCGTCGGCAGCGGGCCAATCAAATCTTCAATCCGCACCATGCCGGTTTTGGGATTGTACACCCGCGTAAATCCTTTTTGCAACAGAATGTTCAGCTCTTCCGGCAGTGAGCGACCGTAGCGCGTAAACAAGGGCGACAGGATATACACCCGGCTGCCGTGCGGCTGATTTTGGATGGCCGTCACCACATCGCTCACCGTGTCTTTCCTTACTTCTTCCCCGCTAATGGGCGAATACGTCCGGCCCACGCGGGCAAACAGGAGGCGCAGGTAATCGCCAATCTCCGTCATGGAGCCCACCGTGGAGCGCGGCGTGCGGCTCGTTACTTTTTGCTCAATGGCAATAGCCGGACAAATCCCCCGGATGTAATCCACATCCGGCTTGTCCATCCGTGCCAGAAACTGCCGGGCGTAGGCGCTGAGGCTTTCGGCGTAGCGGCGCTGCCCTTCGGCAAACAGCGTATCCATCGTGAGCGACGATTTTCCGGAACCCGAAACGCCCGTGACCACCACCAGTTTGTTTCGCGGAATGGCGACATCCACGTTTTTAAGGTTGTGCATCCGCGCGCCTTTGATAAAAATGGCATCGTCGGGCACGGCGGAAAGCTCCTTTTTCGGAGGCGTTAGAGGGGCCGTTTCTTTTTTCTTCTTCTGGGGGGCTTTCTTCTTCGGGGCAACCGTTTTTTCGCTCATAATTTTCTGAAGGGACACAAAAATACCTTACCGGCCTTTTCGCGCTTTAGATTAACAGTTGCAGAACGCTTTGGTTGCGGCGCGCTTTCTTTCCGGCTTCTTAAAGTTTTGGGTGGATTCCACAAAAGGCAGGGCGTTTTTCCGGAAAATGGGTCTTGATTTCCGGAAACAGGGAAGCTGCAAAAGCGTTATTTATTCATGCGAAGAGGTTCCTAGGGACTTTATTTCCCTTCCAGCAAATTCTTAACCTCGCCTTTGTCGTTAAAAGTCTGAAACTGCGGCGCGCCTTTGTCATCCACATAAATCATCAGTCTGGGTTGTCCGTCGGGGCCCGATAAAAACAAGCCGGAGCCGTTGCCTTTGGTGCGACCGATGAAAAGCCGGTTTACGGGTCCTTCGCTTTTTTGCAAGGCCCGCAACTGCGCCTTTCGTTCTTTTTCATCCGCAATTTTCTCAATCGCTTCGAGCTTTCGGTTCCGGTCGTCGATATTAGTGCCTTCCGGAAATTGATTGATAAAAAGCCCTCGTTCGATCGTCGGTTTGCCGTCTACATAATACTCGCTGTTGAGGATTTGAACCACCTGATCGTCCTTGTAGTTGTCCATTGTAAACGACATGCCGGAAATCACCTTGCCGTCTTTCTCCTTGGCCTGATACACCAGCCCGCCGCATTCGTCGCCCTGATTATTGAAGAAGATAATGCCGGAAGGCCGCTCCCGTTTGGGCCAGTCTTTGCCGTTCATACGCCCGGAATGCTGCCGGGTTTCGTTGCTCAGCACCATCCGGGGAATATCGTCTTCGCCCACAACAGTTATTTTCTTCACGATGATTTCATCGAACCGTTCCACTTTATTGCCTTTGCCAAAGCCGCTGAGGAAGATAAAAGCCACCACCAGCGTGCTGGTGAAGGCATAGGCCATCAGGAAATTGAGCTTGCGGTTTGTTTTTGCGTCCATGGCAGGGAAGGAGGTTTTAGGAAATTAACAGGAGCAAGATAGGCGAACAGACGCTGTGCGGAATGGAAGAATTTTGGTTATTTTCGGATACTTCAAACAAAATTCCATGCGC
This sequence comes from Bacteroidota bacterium, assembly GCA_023392185.1. GTDB lineage: Bacteria > Bacteroidota > Bacteroidia > Chitinophagales > Chitinophagaceae > UBA1952. The sequence goes on along the minus strand of JAEVZP010000086.1, from coordinate 4,403 downwards.
TTTCTGATACCCTTTTTGCTGCTGCTGCCGACACTTGCCTGGGCACAAGGCCTCCGTTTTGAAGACGGCGACTGGAAAACCGTTTTAGATAAAGCCAGGAAAGAAAACAGACTGGTGTATGTGGATGTTTACGCGACGTGGTGCGGCCCATGTAAGGTGCTGGCAGCCAATATCTTTCCCCAAAAAGAAGCCGGCGATGTGTACAACGCGCAATTTGTGAACTACCGGATCGACGCCGAGAAAGGCGAAGGCATCGAGTTAGCAGAGAAATACGCCGTTACAGCTTTCCCGACACACCTTTTTATTGACCCGCAAACCGAAGCGGTGGTATACCGGACGACCGGCGCACCCCGGCAAGCGGCCGGTTTCAACGCCTTTGCGCAAACCGCACTTTTGGAAAAATCCGACCCGATGACCTGGGAGCTTTATGCGCAGGCATTTAAAGGCGGAAAACGCGACTCGCAGTTCCTCAAAGATTATCTGTTCAAAGCGGCCCGGCTCGACCAGCCCAACGAACCCATTCTGGACGCCTATATCGCTACGCTCGATACCCAAAATCTTTCCGACAGCACGTTGTACTTTCTGGCCAGTCATACCAACACCATCTGGAGCAAGGCCCTGCCCTTGCTGGAGCAAAACCGCAAGCGGCTGGAAAAAACCGACACCAACGCGCGTTTTTACGGCTTTCAACACAAAATGGACCGCATCGAGTATCCCAGCTACAAGCAGGCATTGGATGCAAAAGACGAGGCAAAGCTTCAGGCGCTGGTCGCTTTTATTCGCACCCATAATGCAGAGGACCCGGATGAAAGCATTTTCTTTTACCGGAAAGGCTTTTACGAGAAAACCGAAAATGCGGCTCAACTGAAAGGCGTTGTGCAGGCAGAGGCGCGCCGGATTCTGCAAAAGAAGCTATCCGACTACCGCGAAGGCGATGCAAAGGCGCGGGCCCGAATGGAAAAGCAGGTGCGCTATCAGCTCACGGGTATGACCCTTCCCGACACAGCCAATGTGGATTCTATCGTGGCTTACAATGTGGGCCGGAATGTTGGCACCCATTTGTCGGTGCGGGCGGCAGCTACCCTAAACGGTTTTGCCTGGCAGGTTTATGAAAATCCCAAAGCCACTGCCGCCGATTTGGCGCAGGCGCTCCAATGGTCGGCCAAAGCCCTGGAGCTTACTGCTCCCCACCCGGTTCAGTGGGCTGGTAATGCCGATACCCACGCGTCGTTGCTGTACCGCACCGGCAAAAAAGCCGATGCCATCGCGCTGGAAGAAAAAGCGGTTGCAGCACTGAAAAAAGCAGGAGAGGAAAAAGAAGTTGCTTCTTACGCCGAAACGCTGCAAAAAATGAAGGCTGGAACGTATTGAGGCGGGTTGTTTCCGGAAAATATCGTTTGATAGAAGACCAAAGCTGTTTGGTGAGGGTTCGGCGAGGTTCGGCGAAAGCTGCGCTTTCGTCGGTTTATGGGGCAGGCTGTGCCTGCGATGCGAATGCAGGCGCAGCCTGCCGGATAGCGAGGTGTAGGCATAGCCTAACGTCTAACGGGGGACGCCTTTCCCGAATTACGGAACAGGCCGCTACGCCGGGCGGGGAGCGAACCACGCACTGTAGAGACAAGGCATGCCTTGTCTCTACAACAGCGAATTTCCGGCAGCCGGTATTGTCTTGAAGGAGGTGAAAAATGGCGACGAAGGCAGGGGCCATTCGCCGAACGGTACACGAGCGCTATGCCGCGCGGGGACCTGACGTATCTTTGAGAAAAAGCACTCAACTATGTACACCACTGTCAAAGGCTATTACGAAAACGGACACATAACCATTACGGAGCCTGCCCCGCCCGCCATTCAGAAGTCGGAAGTAATCGTTACGTTTCTGGAAGTTGCACAGCCGCCGAAGGAAGCCCGCCGCCCGGGATTTCTAAAAGAATATGCAGAAGCACTGGGCATCTCCCTTCCGCCATTGCCGGATGACTTCAACGCTCCTCTGGACGACCTTAAAGACTATATGTAATGCGTTTGCTGCTGGATACACAGATTTACATCTGGCACACTATTAACTCGTCGGCCCTTAAAGAACACATTTTTCTCGTACGGTTTTTTTGTCACCCCGGAACGGGGTCTGTGTGGATGTCAACCGGCAAGTTCCCATTCCGGGAAGACAAAAGATTATGACCGAACCAGCCGGAATAGTGATGTTATTTGCGGTTCGGCGAATCCCGCAGCCGGCGGAACACCTTCACAGCATGCTTTCTTCGCTTGAAACCTTTAGTTAAGCGCTTTATTTTCCGGAAAATAGAGCTGTAGTTGAGCGTAGCTGTATAGTCCCATATTGTGATGGTGTGTTATCTTTTTCTACCTTTCAGCAGATATTATGGGACAGATACTCCACGGCAGCGCCCGTACAACAGCGGCGGTACGGTCCGCTATCCAGCACAGTTCGCAAAGCCTACAAGTCTTAGCCCGTCGCTACGGCATCAACCCAAAGACGGTCGCCAAATGGCGTAAACGCACCACTACCCAAGATGCCCCAATGGGTCCCAGGGCGGCCTCCACCGTTCTTAGTGCTGACGAAGAGGCCATTGCAGTAGCCTTCCGCAAGCACACCCTGCTGCCTCTGGATGACTGCCTCTATGCCTTGCAGCCAACCATTCCCAAACTGACCCGCTCTTCCCTGCACCGGCTCTTTCAAAGACACGGCATCAGCCGATTGCCACTTCCCCAGGCAGCTGGCCCCGGAGGAAAGAAAAAGTTCAAGGATTATCCCATCGGTTATCTGCATATCGATTTTGCAGAGCTCAGAACCGAAGAAGGCAAACTCTACTTGTTTGTGGCCGTAGACCGAACCAGTAAGGTCACCCTGGCCGAACTCCATCCAAGAGCTACCAGAGCAGTGGCAGCAGATTTTCTGCGACGAGTCCTTGCAGCCCTACCCTACAAAGTGCATACCATTTTGACAGATAACGGCATTCAATTCGGTAATATGATACATCAAAAATGGGCAACAACCCATCTGTTTGACCGGGTCTGCCAGCAAAACGGTATCGAACACCGCTTCACCAAACCGGCTCACCCCTGGACCAACGGACAAGTAGAGCGGATGAACCGTACCATCAAAGAGGCTACCGTGTTACGCTATCACTACCAAACTACCCAACAACTCAACGAGCATCTGCAAGCCTTCCTGCTGGCCTACAACCACGCCCGCCGGCTCAAACGATTAAATGGACTAACCCCACATCAGTTCTTATGCCAACAATACCAAGATAACCCTCGATTTTTTAATCAAAATCCAACCCACTTCACCTTGGGACTATACACGTAGATTATACCTAAACTACGAGCTCAAATGGAATACAAACTGGCGACGAAGGCAGGAGCCATTCGCCGAACGGTAAAACGAGCGCTACGCCGAGCGGGGGGGGCTGAGCTGCATAGTTGCGCAGGCGAGGATGTTATTTGCAGCCCGGCGAGACGCCTTCGTTGCATGCTTTCTTCGCTTTAAGGCCTTTCATTCAGCGCTCTATTTTCCGGAAAATAGAGCTGTTTTGAGCGTAGATTATACTACGGGCGACGAAGGCAGGAGCCATTCGCCGAGCGAAAAACGATCACTACGCCAAGCGGGGGAACTTCAACGATTTCCTTTTGAGCTATTACAGCTGATACAGAGTATCTGCGTGTTTGACAGATCTAAAGCCTTTTCCGGGTACTTGGATCTTGGTAGAATATGATCTACTGCTAGGTTGCAAGTACTACCACAAAATTTACATTCTTTTTTATAGATTTTTAGTGCTTCTTGTCTTAGCTTTTTCCAGTCTGTCGACGAGTAAAATCCATCAGATAGTACAAAGTCTATATATTCGCTTGATAATAGTAATTGGACGGTATTAGATATCTCTTGCTTGGCTTGTTGGGCTATATAATCTGCTTCCAAAAATTTGCGCTGGATGTTCTCAATCTCAGACTCCAATAAACGTTCAGCTACCACCAAATCCTTGCCTAACTCCATAGAATTTATTTTGTGATTTATATCCGCTATATATAGGTTTCTAATTCTCTCCCGCTTTAATCTAATTATCTGATTGACTATTAAAGTTATTACCACGAAAAAAAGCACAGCTAAGTATACATTCGTTATAATGAATATTAATATACTTAATATAATAACTGCAATCACATATTTCTTAGCAATCCAGCTAAATTTAGGAAAATTCGTTCTTATTTGTTCCTCTAATAAAATAGATTCCGTCTCATACTTGCGGGTCGCATAGGTGATCGCTGAGTTCAAGCAGCAAGTGCAACAGCGGGTGTTTTAAGAAATAGTTTTACAGGGGCTACGAAGTTATTTTTTTTCCTGGGTCTGTGGTTGAGTTTGGTTTGAACCTTGGCCACATAGCCCTCCG
>JAEVZP010000056.1 GCA_023392185.1 Bacteroidota bacterium | reverse complement strand
CTGCCATCGACGCCCGCCGTGCTTTGGACAAATTGGTGCAGGCCAACCTGCGCTTTGTGGTTTCGGTAGCCAAGCAGTACCAACACCAGGGCCTTTCCCTGTCTGATTTGATTAACGAAGGAAACCTTGGCCTCATCAAAGCCGCCCAGCGCTTTGACGAAACCAAAGGTTTTAAATTTATTTCTTACGCCGTTTGGTGGATTCGCCAGAGCATCCTCCAGGCGTTGGCCGAGCAAGGTCGCCTCGTACGGCTGCCGCAAAACAAAATCGGCACGTATAACAAAGCCAACAAAGCGTATATCGCTTTTGAACAGGAACACGAGCGCGAGCCTTCTACCGAAGAGCTGGCCGGCATCCTGGAGATGAGCGAAACCGAAATCACCAACATCTTTACTTCCAACACCCGCCACACTTCGCTGGACGCGCCGGTACACGAAGCCGAAGACGTAGCGATGGGCGATCTTTTGGAAGGTGCCAACGACACCGACGAAGACGTGATGAAGGATTCGCTGCGCAATGAGATTAAGCGCATTTTGAAAGGTCTTTCCGGTCGCGAAGCCGAAATCGTTTCCGCTTATTTCGGGCTGGAAGGCGATGAAGGTCCTAGCATTGAAGAAATCGGCGAGAAATACGACCTTACCAAAGAGCGCATCCGTCAGATCAAGGAGCGCGCCATCAAGCGCCTGCAAAAGCCGCGTTATAGCGATGCTTTGAAGGTGTATCTGGGATAAGATATTTCCGGAAATTCCGGACGGTTTTCCCCAAAATCAAAAGCCCTGCAGGTTTCTTGCAGGGCTTTTGATTTTGGATAAAAAGTGGGTGACCCGGTTAGAAATTCCTAAGGGAAAAGTCTTGCTTTTAAAACAAGGAAATCTGCGCAACCGCCTGTGCCTGCTCTGCCATTACCGGCAGAGCGGCTCCGCCGGCCGGCGGGCTAATCCGGAAAACAGGGCTGCACTGAAAACGGGAGGCCACAACTACTTCCGTATCCTCGCAGTAGGGCAAGAAAGTCTGGAGCGCCCGTTCGGGCGAATTGTTATTTCCGGAAAGATGCGACAGGAGCAGGTGAGACAGATGAGGGGAACGGTGTTCCCGGAAAAGCGCCAAAGCCTCGTTGTTGGAGATATGGCCGTAGCCGCCGGAAATGCGGTGCTTCAGGTGGTAGGGATAAGAACCGCTGGCCAGCATTTCTTCGCAATAATTGGCTTCCAGGAAAACGGCATGGCAGGTCTTGAAATGCCGGATCAGCGCCTCGCAGCAGCGGCCGATGTCGGTAAAAACCCCGATCCGCACGCCGCCATGTTCTACAACAAAAGAAACCGGGTCTGCTGCGTCGTGTTTTTTCCGGAACGGCAGAACGTTTAGCTCGCCCACAGCAATCCAGCTATCGGCCTCGATAGCAACGCCGCGGTGGACGGAGCGACCCAGCCGGCAGCGCAGCAATGTTTTCTTCGTGCCCCAGATCGGCAGGTCCCAGCGGTGCGCCAGGAGCTCCAGTCCGCGAACGTGGTCGGTGTGTTCATGCGAAACAAAAATGCCACGCAGTTTCGTTGGGCATAAATGGAGCACAGCCATGCGGCGGGCAATTTCTGAAAACGAAGCACCGGCGTCAATCAACACGCCATCGTTTTGGGTTCCTACGTAATAACAGTTTCCGTTGGAGCCCGAACAGATAGCGGCAATAAAAACTTCGGGCGTCTGGGTCTCAATCACAGCTTCAAAGGTACGTGGAAAATACCCGTGGCCGCTCCCACTCCACAGCACCTGTCCCGAATCCATCGGGGCGGTCTCAAGCGGAAACATCACTCAGGCCGCTGCTGCAACAGATTATATGCAGCGGCGGCGCTCATCAGCGCGGCTACGTTTTTAACTTCAAATTTCTGAAGCAGGTTGCGCCGGTGAGTTTCGATGGTGAGCGGGCTTAAAAACAGTTTTCGAGCCATCTCGTTGGTGGTGGTGCCGACTGCCAGATAATGCAGGATTTCTTTTTCACGACGGGTCAGGTGAGGCAGGCTTTTGGCCACAGGAGCGGCCCCACCGGGCTTGGCCAAAATGCTTTGCACTTCAGCGCTGACGGCCAGTTTTCCGCGCAGCGCATCGTGAATACAAACCAGCAGTTCGCTTGCGTTGGCATTTTTGAGGATATAACCGGCCGCGCCGCTTTGCAGGGTTTTTAAAATCATGCTGCGCTCAGCGTGATTGCTGATGGCCAAAAGCGGTAATGTGGGGTGTTGGGCCTGCAACAACTCACACAATTCAATGCCGTGGATGTCGGGCAGGTTTAAGTCCAGGAGTACCAGGTCTACCGCTTGCCGGGGTAGAAAGGCCAACAGGTCAGCGGCCCGGCCGAAAGCGGCTACCGTTACGTCGGGTTCGGCTTGCAGGAGGCTTTTCAGCCCTTCAATCACAACGGGGTGGTCGTCAACAATAGCGAGCAGCAGGGACATGATTCGGAAGGGGGATTTCAATGGTAACGGTTGTGCCTTTGCCGGGCGCCGACCGAAAGTGAACTTGGGCGTGGAGGGAAGCGGCGCGGGCTTCCATGTTGGACAGCCCCAGGCCGGCAGGTTTTTCGGCCTCGTCAGCCATGCCCCGGCCATCATCCTCCACGACCACCGTGAGGGTGCTGTTGTTTTGGCTGCACTGCACCAGAATGTGGCGGGCGTGGGCGTGGCGCAGGGCGTTGGAAAGCGCTTCCTGAACGAGCCGGTAAATGACCAGCCGGGTAGCGGCATCCAGCCGGCTTTCGGCCAGTTCAAAAGACTCGTAGTAGACCCGGGTTTCCGGCGTATCGGCAGCGGAACAGAGGTCTTGAAGGGCGTCGTCCAGGCCATTTCGGACAAGGCTTTCGGGCATTAAATCGCGGGCTACGGTGCGCAGTTCATGTATCGCTTCATCCATTTGACCCAAGGTTTGCTCCAGAACCTGGTCTTTTCGTTGACGGGCCAGGTGGGAAAGTTTGATGCGAATGCCGGCCAGCCGGCCGCCCAGTCCGTCGTGTAGCTCCCGGGCCAGCCGGCGGCGTTCGTGGTCGGCCCCTTCCAGCAGCGCCGTGGCCTGCGCCAGTTCTTTTTCGCTTTTCAGCCGCTGCAGGTGCTGCCGGTTCCGGCGGATGCGGTTCCGGAAATAATACACCAGAAACCCGATTGTCAACAGCAACAGGCCGGCACCGGCAGCGAGCAGTCCGTTGAGCAGACGTGCATGAGACATTTGCCATTCGGCACGGCGTTGTTGGGCCTCCAGGTGTTCAATGTGTTGCCGGCGTTGGGCCGTCTGGTAAGCTACTTCCAGTTGCGCCATGTTTTCGGCGATGCGCTGTTGGTAAAAGCTGTCTTGCAGGGTCACAAATTCTTCCATCCACCGGTAGGCGTTCCGGTAGTCGCCCAGCTTTTCATAGGTTTGGTAGAACGCCTGCGCGTGCAGTCGCAAATCGCTCAGCCATCCGGAGTGATAGCGTTTATGAACTTCCTGGAGCGCCTGCAAGGCTTGCGGATACAACCCCTGGCCGGCGTAGAGCTTATGAAGCTGAAAATAAATGGGGTACAAAGGCTGCCCCAGCCTCCGGGCCAGGTCAAACGCTGCTTCCAGGTGCCGGTGGGCTGCGCCGTACCGGGCCGTTTTGCGATAATACAAGGCCGCCGTGGTGTGGTAGTGAAGGTACTGTTCCGAATTCGGGTAGGGTGCCAGGGCCGCTTCTTGCCGGCGCAGCCAGTAACCGGCCATTGAATCCTGACCGGAACTAATCGCGTTTTTGGCAGCCAGGCCATAGGCTTCAATCAGGTGGTCTATCTGCGGCGAATCGTTTTGCAGGAAAGTAACGGCTTTTTCAAGATAAGCCTGTGCTGCGGCGAAATCAAACTGGTTTAGATATACCAATCCGATGTTTTTATAGATAATGCCGAGCCGGTTGCTGTCGCCCGCGCGCTCGGCCAGGGGCAGGGCAACGGTCAGCAGTAGCCGGTGCATTTCTTCTTCGTTGTCTTCCCGCTGAAAAGAAGAGGCGTAGTTCTGCATGG
>JAEVZP010000039.1 GCA_023392185.1 Bacteroidota bacterium | reverse complement strand
GCACATTTCCGGAAATCCTGACATCGCCGTAGGCTTCAAAAAGACCTATCGCATTGCCGCCGTGCTCCACGGGCATCACCGTGTTGGCCTGCCCCCAGATCGAAACATTCTGCAACGAAAGGCGGAGATCCACGAGGTCTTTGTATTGATAATCAAAATTCAGTCGCTGGCGACTGCTCACCAGTGCCGCAGGGTCTTCGCCCGGCAAGAGGGGCCGGAAAGCACCGCACCGCCACTCGGCGCGCGGGCGCAGTTGGGCAGATAAGGAGAAAGAAGTGCTGTCTTGTGCGCTGGCAGTGGTGGAAGAAAGGGTGCCGCAAAGCAGTGCAAAGGGCAACACCCGAAGAGCGGGTTTCATAAAAAGCATTTTCGGGAAACAAAAAAACGGCAGCGCGCCGCTTTTTTGTTAGAGATATTTTTGGACTTCAGCAATGGTTTGGTCGTGGTTTTGTTCCAGCCCTTCTTTGCGATGCCGGATAATGCCGTAGGGGTCCAGGACGTTGATGATATTGCCGTGGGCAAAATTGCCGTCTTCGTCTTTTTCAAACTGGATGTCGAGCAGAACGCCGAGGTTGCGAACCGCATCTTCGCTGCCATGTAGCAGGGTAAAATTTTTGTCTAGCTGTTGCTCCTGCGCATACGCCTTCAGGCGTTCGGGCACATCTCGTTCCACATCAAAGCTGACGAGTACAAAATTCACTTTGTCGGCGTCGGCGCCCAGCTGCTTTTCAATCTGCTGCATGTCGGCAGTGAGGCGGGGACAGGCATAGCCACAATAGGTGAACACCATAGAGATGACTGTGGGCTTGCCTTTGAAATCGGACAGCATCATCGGCTGATTGTCCTGATTCCGGAACGTATCGGGCAGCTGGTACAGGCTTTGGGCCATTTCGGCTTCAGAAGGCTGCGGCGCTACATGAACCGTCTGCGACTGGGGCGCTGCATTCTTGTCGGCATCAGCCTGGCAGGAAAGCAAGAGAAACGGAAGGGCGAGGAGCCCGAAAAAAATGTTTTTCATCATCAAAGGTCTTTGACGCAGCGAAAGCCGAGGTTGGGAATGCAATATTTTCCTTTGAGGCTGCCGCGATAACTAAAGCGCAGAAAGCCGGCGTAGTCTTCTTTGTTCTGAACACCCAGCGAGCCGGCGGCGCAGAAAAGCTGGGCTTCATCGCTGGTGCTGCCCCGCGAGTCGCCGGAGCTGACGAAGCTGTTGAAATCAAACACCCATTCCCATACCAGCCCGTGCATATCCCAGAGGCCGTATTGGTTCCGGAACGTGCTTTTTACGGTGGGCAGTTGAGTGGGGTTGGGCTTGCTATACCATTCCAGGATATAGGCAATGAGCTTTTTGTTGCCCAGGTTTTCGGGGCGGCCATTTCCGGCCAGCTCCCATTCGGGCACTTTCGGAAGGCGCTTTCCGGCCCAAGTGGCGTAGGCGCGGGCGGCAAACCAACTGACGTTTACTACCGGCGAATTTGGGTTGTTGTATTTGCCGGGACCGATTTCCACATCGCCTTTCCAGTGGGTGAGGTAGTTCTGATCGGCAAAGAGCGGATTGACACGGCTTTTCTGCCATTGCGGGTTTGCCTTTACAAACTCGAGAAACTCGGCATTGGTAACCGGGGTTTCGTCCATTCGGAACCCTTTGACCTGAATCGGTTTGTTGATTTCCCGCTTAAGAAAAGGCTGGTAAGCGCCGGAGGGCACGGTTACCATCTTTTTTGCGGCGGCCAGCCGACCCGGAATCTTATCAGTGGCGTGTGCGAAAACAGGGAGTGCTAGCAGGTATAGCCACAGCGCCAATATCCGTACCAGGCCGAAGGGCTGTTTCCAACACCTGGGAGAGAAAGCTGAAGGAAAACCTTCGGACCTGGAACGGATGTACATGGCTGCTATTGGGTTTTAAGAAGATCTACTTATAAACGCCCTGGGGGTCATTGCTGGTAACCGGCTGTTCTTTCACTTTATGGAAAACGTTCGGGTTTTCCGCGCCGCTCACCTTGATCTGAGCCAGAGCGCCTTTGTGGAAAGTCCGGTACAGCGCGTGGTCTACAATATTGAGCATACCAGGTACTTCCAGGTGCATATCCACGATGGCAGCGCCGCCGGCCGGAATGGTAGTGGTTTGTACGTTGTGGTTGATAGTACTGCCACCTTCAACATACACGCGGTCGAAGATTTCGCCGATCACGTGGAAAGAAGAAGTCAGGTTCGGGCCGCCATTGCCTACATACAGCCGGACGGTTTCACCCACATTGGCCTGGAGCGCATTTTTGCCGGTATTGGCGCGTACGCGACCGTTGAACAGTACGTAAGTCGGGTTTTCGTCAATAGCTTTCTGTTCGTCGAACTCCTGCAAACCCGGCGCTTCAAATTTGCCTTTGGTATAGAAATCGCCCTGCATCACGTAGTATTCGCGGTCCACTTTCGGCAGGCCGGCAGCCGGCTCTACGAGAATCAGACCATACATGCCGTTGGCGATGTGCATCCCCACCGGACCGGTCGCGCAGTGATAGACATACAGGCCGGGGTTCAGCGCGCGGAAGTTGAAAGTGGCGCTTTGGCCGGGTGCTACGTTGGTCGCTTCGGCACCGCCGCCGGGACCGTTTACGGCGTGAAGGTCAATGTTGTGGGAAACCTTGCTGTCGGAAGCGTTGCGGAGGGTAAACTCCACCAGGTCGCCTTCCCGCACGCGGAGAAAGCTGCCCGGAACAGTGCCACTGAAAGTCCAGAAGGTATAATCGGTGTTGTCGGAGATTTTCATCACCTTTTCAATCACGTCCATGGTCACTTTTACGCGCTTGGGCGAAGTGTAGGTCAGTGGCTTGGGCACCATGGGCGGAGCAGTCATCTCGGCCACTACTTCACCGGTCAGCACCGTGTCGGGCCAATGGCGGGCAAAGGTTTTGTCATCACCGGCTTTGTTGCCAGCGGTGCCGGTGCTTCCGGGCGTGCAGGAAGCGAAGAGTCCGGCGGCTACGAGCGCCGCAGCGCAGGTAGCATTTTGGAGAAAGGAGGGCATTTTGAGGCGCATCATGGTGTTGCGTATTAAGGAGAGAAATGTTTTAAAAGGTTTCTGCGAATAAAAGTATTCTAGTGCTTTTATTACAGTGTAAAATTGGCTTTGTAAAGCTTCCCGGAAAATGATATTTGTCAGCTTTTTTCATGATTCTGGGTAGTTTTTAGCCATGATCACGTCCGGGAGCCGGGTAGGAGATGTTCCAAAGCCGCTGCAAGCCCTTTTATTATAATATAAATACAATTCGAAGGGACTGTGGTGCCAAAGGGCAGGCTTATTCCCCCAAATAACCGCGAGTATAAGACTTTTTTGTCGCTTCCGGCACATGGTAAGGGCAGGTGACATGCAGTTTTCGCGCCTTTGCCCCGTAACAGATCTGCTGCTTCCCTGGGCACCAAAGGACCGATTGCAGTAGGTTCGCGGCGTTTCCCTCACGCCGCCGGCGCTTCTTTTACACCAGCCGGTTTCATTCTCCTTAAAGCTTTATTTTGAAAAAACGACTCCTTTTCCTGCTTTTTTGTCTGCCCGCTTTTCCGGCCTTTGCCGTCCGGCCCTTCATTACCGACGACGCTGCGGTGGTGGGCCGCCGGCTGGCGCAGCTGGAAACCTGGCTGATGTTTGATCGTTTCGGTGGTGGTCACTGGGCCATGCTGGCCTATGGGCCCCACGAGCGGGTAGAGGTCGCTGTGGGCGGCGTCTGGGGATATGACCGGCTGCTGCAGCCAAAGCGAACCGAGATCGGCTATGCCGCGCCGCTGGTGGAAGTGAAGTATCTGTTTCGGGATTATAATACTGATAAGTTTCCGGGCGTGGCACTTGTCGGAGGCACTTTTCTGCCGGCAGGCAGGGGCGATTTTGCACCCCCCGGTCCGGGAGCCTATAGTTATCTGGCGCTCACCCAGTGCTTTGGCAAAGACGAACGGGTGTTGCTCCATGGCAATCTCGGCGTCAACTATCTCCGTGTGGGTGGAAAAGATGATTTCGCCGCAACCTGGGGGCTGGGCACGCAGATAAAAGCTTACAAGGGCTTGCACCTGGTCGGCGAGGTCGTTTCCGGCGACCCTTATATTGCCGGTTCGGGGCTGTTGTATCAAACCGGCGTGCGGTATTTTGTCAGCGATTTGCTGCAGCTCGATGCCACGCTCGGACAGGGGCTTGCCGGAGAAAACAAAGTGCCGTTTTGGGCCGGCCTCGGCGCGCGGATGGTAATGACCCGTTTCCGGAAAAAGCAATCGTAGGGGCAGTTCGGGCAAATGGAGACCTTTTCCGGCTGAAGATTTTCCGGAAAATTTCCGTTACTGGCCTGGCAGGAGCGGCGGGCCCGGAGGCGGGGCAGGCCGGTAGGTGCGCAGGTTGTCCAGGTCCTGCATGCCGTTGATTCTGTTGGATGTTGTATCCCTTAAAAGCCGGAAGCGTTGTTCTCCACCAGTTTCGGGATGAATTAAAGTTACCTCGTCGCCTTCGCGCGCAACAGCATATTCCGTAGGCGTTCCGATGCCATACAGGGCGTCGTCATCCTTGCGAATAAAGATCGTGTCCGCTACGCATACGGTTCTCAGGATTGCGGCGGGCTGCCCGCCGGGCGGGGCTAAATCCAGATCGCTGCTCAATAATTGCCCGGGCAGCAGGAGCGTGTCTTTATCGCTGTTGACCCAGCTAAAACCCGTACTCTTAATATCAAAAAAAACATCGTCGAAAAGCCCTGCCGGCACTTTGATTTCTTTATCGATTATCACTGACGGTGACCGGGCCGGGCGCTTTTTGGGCTTGGACTGGGCAAAGGCGGTCGCGGAGGCAGCAGTAGCCAGCAGGAGGAAAAGAAACGCTTTTTTCATAGAGAGAATTTCCGGAAAAGCGGTTCTAATTGTGTGCCGGGGGGAAGAAGTTTTCCGGAAAATATCTCTGTTTGGGAAGGTTTGAAGGATTACCTAGTGCTACCTATCTTCGTTGAGCTAATACAAGCTGTCTTTTTGCATTGTATACAATTTAATTCCAGAAAATGATTACGGAAGCTGAATTCATAATTATAGATAGAGAAGTAAAAGAGGCAGTTAGTAATGCACTTAATAAATTGAGGTCAATTAATATCAATACATACGCGCTATTCTTAGCCGACGGCGAATACATTGCTGAATATGAAGGAAGTAGTGTTATAGGAAGTCCTTATGTAATAGATTATGCTATGGATAAGTATAGGGATGCATCAAGACCAGCATTCTTAGCTAACCTACTGAATACATTTTACAGTTTTCCTGAAGGAAGCCCAAGTGTAGATACTGAATATAAAATTCATGTTGAGTTAATGACATACTCTCATGCTTGGGAAGCAAGGCAATTCCTAAAAAGCCTTTATCGGTTAGCACATTTGATTAATGGAGAGGAATATGCTTGGGATGTCGTTCTTCCTGAAACGAAAAGAAGTAAGTTTATAATAGAAGAAATAAAAACACCTCTTAAACACCAGGGCAGTTTGTTTAATGTAATTGATAAGGGGTATAATAGTTCACTTAGGAATGCTTTCGCGCATTCGGATTATCACTTTGACCAGCTAAATAATAGCGAAGTCATCTATTTAGACAACTACAAAGAGAAGAACAAAGCTTGGGCTATTAAGGAAATCACATACAATGATTGGACTAAAAGATTTTTGTACACAGTTCTCCTATCCTACTATTTATTAGTACTATCTCATGAACATAGAAGCCAAATTATAGAAAAAACTGGAACGGATGAATTTCATATTAAGGTACCATCCAAGAAAAACACTTTTGACTTTGTATGGATTAAATACTACGCAAAAGGAAATAGATTCAGATTCCGTTAGTTGCAAAGGCGACTGTCCATTTATTTTCAAAATGGACAGTCGCAATAAAACAAGTTTAATTTCTCCTTACAAATACCCACCCGTAGCACTTTCCTTTACATCCTTCATCCCTTCCGGCGCGCCTTCGTAAATCAGATAACCGCCACCTTCGCCGCCTTCCGGACCGAGGTCAATCACCCAGTCCGCCGATTTAATCACGTCGGTGTTGTGCTCGATCACCAGGATGCTGTGGCCTTCGTCAATCAGGGCATTAAAGGATTGGAGCAGCTTTTTAATGTCGTTGAAATGCAGGCCGGTGGTCGGTTCGTCAAAGATGAAAAGCACTTTTTGCTTGCTCGCGCCCTGGCCCAGAAACGTCGCCAGTTTCACGCGCTGCGCCTCGCCGCCCGAAAGCGTGTCGGAGCTTTGCCCCAGCTTGATATAGCCCAGCCCCACGTTTGAAAGCGGTTTCAGCGCCTTCACAATTTTCTTCTCATCCCGGAAAAATTCCAGCGCTTCGTCCACGCTCATCTCCAGCACGTCAAACACGTTTTTGGTGCCGTAGGTTACTTCCAGCACTTCGTCTTTAAAGCGGCGGCCCTTGCAGCTTTCGCACAAGAGGTGCACGTCGGCCAGAAATTGCATTTCCACAACCACCTCGCCCTCGCCCTTGCAGGTGTCACAACGGCCGCCGTCGGTGTTGAAGGAAAAATGCTTGCCCTCATAGCCGCGCATCTTCGCCAGCGGTTGCTTTTCAAACAATTTCCGGATTTCGTCCCATGCTTTCACATACGTTACCGGGTTGGAGCGCGACGACTTGCCAATCGGGTTTTGGTCCACCAGCTCCACGCCGTCTATCAGGCCAATGTCGCCGGTCAGAGCGCGGTGCAGACCGGGCTTGTCGGTGCCGGTGCCAAAGTGTTTTTGCAGGGCCGGAAACAAGGTGCCTTTAATCAACGTCGTTTTCCCGCTGCCGGAAATTCCGGAAACCACCGTCAGTACGCCCAGCGGAATGTCCACCGTAATGTCTTTGAGGTTGTGCTGCCGCGCGCCTTCTAAATGCAACGCGCCCTTTGCCTTCCGCTTCTTTTTGGGAACCTCAATCTGGAGCGCCCCGGACAGGTATTGGCCCGTCAGGCTTTTCGGGTTAGAAATAATCGCGTCGTAATCGCCTTCGGCCACCACTTCGCCGCCGAGGTAGGAAGCCAGCGGACCCATGTCAATAATATGGTCGGCTTCGCGCATCATCATCTCGTCATGCTCTACCACAACCACGGTGTTGCCCAAATCGCGCAGGTTTTTAAGCACGCCAATCAGCCGGGCCGTGTCGCGCGGGTGCAGGCCAATGCTCGGCTCATCCAAAATGTACAGCGAGTCGGTGAGGTTGGAGCCGAGAAACTTAGTCAATTGAATGCGCTGGCTTTCGCCGCCGGAAAGGGTGTTGGCCGTCCGGGAAAGCGTCAGGTAGCCGAGGCCCACGTCCAACAGGGTTTTCAGGCGTTGGTTGATTTCAATCAGGATGCGTTTGGCAATCTGTTGTTCCGCCTCCGAAAGCTGCATATTTTGGAACCAATGCGCCAAATCGGTGACCGGCAGCCTCAAAAGGTCGGCAATCGTCGCACCGCTTATTTTTACATACAAGGCTTCTTTCCGCAGCCGCGAGCCGCCGCAATCGGGGCACAGCGTCCGGCCCCGATAGCGCGCCTGCATAATCCGGTACTGGATTTTATACAGGTTCTCCGACACCATCTGGAAAAAGTCTTTAATGCCCTGCACGCGTCCGCCGCCGTTCCAGAGCAGGTCGTATTCTTTTGGGGTCAGGTCCATCACCGGCTTGTGCACCGGGAAATCCATCTTCGCGCCCTGCCGCACAAAATCGTCTTTCCAAAGGCCCATTTTCTCGCCTTTCCACGGCGCCACCGCGCCTTCGTATACCGACAACCGCTTGTCCGGAATCACCAGGTCGGGGTCAATGCCGAGAAT
>JAEVZP010000229.1 GCA_023392185.1 Bacteroidota bacterium | reverse complement strand
GCTCGGTGCAATCGACCGGGTCTTGCCAGAAAGCATCTACAACAGGGCTGATCCGGAACGACGGGTTTTTCATGGGACGCTCAAAAATACGGCAGGCGGGGCGGAGGGTGGTAGAAATAACATTGGAAGGCACCGTGTTCTGACCGTAGAGCCGGGTAGAGACAAGGCATGCCTTGTCTCTACCCGGCCCACATGCCCTGCAAAGGCGATCTACCGATTCTCAAAACGGACCATACTGACGTTCTACTGGCGCAGCTGCAATCCCCCTCAAACACCCAACCGCATTAAATTTCGTTTCTTTGCCGCGCTTTCAATCCAAAAAGCCTTGTATTAAAATTATGACCAGCGAAATGACACTTGACCTGAAAATAGACAAGGTGGCCCAAAGCCGCATTTCGGAGTTCGATCCTGCCAACGTGCAATTTGGTAAGCAATACGCCGACCACATGCTCGTTTGTGACTACGCCAACGGCAAATGGGGGCAGCCGCGCATCCAGCCTTACGGTAACCTGACGATGAGCCCGGCAACCACGATGCTGCACTACGGCCAGTCTATTTTTGAAGGCATCAAGGCCTACCGTCAGGAAGACGGCGAGATTGTGATTTTCCGGCCCGAGAAAAACTGGGCACGTTTTAACCGCAGCGCTGCCCGCATGGCCATGCCGGAAGTGCCGGAAGACATTTTTCTGGAAGGGCTGCGCCAACTGATTAAACTGGATTCGGCCTGGGTACCTACCGCGCCCGGTACTTCGCTGTATCTGCGGCCCTTTATGATTGCGACCGACGCTTTCATCGGCGTGAAGCCCGCCGAGCAGTTCTCCTTTATGATTATCACCTCGCCGGCGGGTCCGTATTACTCCAAGCCGGTTTCGATTTACGTGCAGGAAGAATACGTGCGCGCGTTTCCGGGTGGCACGGGCTACGCCAAATGTGCCGGTAACTACGGCGCGTGCATGGCGCCAACCGTAAAAGCCCGTTCCCTCGGTTACGATCAGATTTTGTGGACCGACGGTTTTGAGCACAAATACGTGCAGGAAATCGGCACCATGAACGTATGGTTTGTGATTGGCGATAAAGTAGTAACGCCCGCGCTGGAAGGCACCATTCTGGAAGGCGTCACCCGCGACAGCGTCATGACCTTGCTGCGCGAAAACGGCTATGATGTAGAAGAACGTCCGATTTCGATTGATGAACTGATTGAAGCCCACAAAAACGGACAGCTGAAAGAAGCATTTGGTACCGGAACGGCGGCTTCTATCGCACCGATTGCCGAGCTGACCATTCACGACAAGCACATGAAGCTGCCGCCGGTAGAAGAGTGGAAAGTGGCCAACTGGGTAAAGAATGAAATGGACAACATCCGCTACGGTCGGGTGCCGGATACCCACGGCTGGATTTATAAGGTATAAGGTATAAGGTCCGCATGAACCCGCAACCAGCCTCTGATTTCCGGAAATTTCCGGAAATGCGTGCTATTAAAAAAGCCCTCCTGCATTTTGCGGGAGGGCTTTTTTAATAGCTGTTACTTCGCCATGTAGTTACACAGTTTGTACAGCACCCGCGCACCCACAATCGCGTCGATGCCTTCGCTGTGCTCGCCGCAGGAGACTTCGTTCAGATCGAATCCGATCAGTTGGCGGCCGCTCTCCGATACGCGTTTGAAAAGGTAATAAATCTGCTCTACTTCAAAGCCGCCGGGAACCGGCGTTCCGGTATTGGGACACAGTTTCGGGTCGAGCCCGTCGATATCGAAAGAGATATAAACTTTTTGCGGCAGCGCGGCTACGATATCGTCACATACCTGCTTCCAGGTTTCGCCGTTGAAAAACCGCTCTTTAATGTCCTGATTGGGAAACTGCACCACCCGGCTTCCTTGTTTGCGGGCATAATCTGCTTCTTCGTCGCACCAGTCGCGGATGCCCACCTGCACGAGCTTTGTCACTGTCGGCACTTCTTCCAGAATGTTGTACATAATAGAAGCATGGCTATAGGTAAAGCCTTCATAGGCTTTGCGCAGATCAGCATGCGCGTCAATCTGCAACACGCCAAATCCGTCCGGATGCAGCTCGGCCAGCGCATGTACAAAACCCAGCGGGGTGCTGTGGTCTCCGCCCACGAGACCTACTTTTTTACCCGCTTTCAGTTGCCGCAGCGACATCTCCCGCACCCAGTCGCGCACCATCAGCCCGCCTTTATTCACTTCATGCAGCCGGGTGGCCAGCTGTTCGTTTTCGGCTACAATACCGCCGTCGCCCAGGTGGGAGATGATCAACTCGGCACATTGCCGCAGGTAGTCGCTTTTTTTACGGATGTTTTTGTCCACCGGCATCATATAGAAACCGGCCTTCCAGCCATCGGGCACATCCGGATCATACAGGTCGATCTGCAACGAAGACTCGAAGATGTGTTCCGGGCCGCGCGCCGTGCCGGGGCGGTAGGATACGGTTACCTCCCAGGGTACGGGCAGCAGCACCAGTGCGGCATCGTCCTGCGAGAAAGGAAGTCCGAAAATATTGTTGTTCTTCAGCCCAACCGAGTTGGGATCGAAGTTGGATAGGTCTAAAGCCATTTTGAAACAGAGAAGCGTTAAAAAACGGTTGCAAAGCTAGGGGATAAGACCTGTTAGCTGTGCCGGATATCGTACCTTTGCGTTCGTCGCGCGCTCCCTAAACAGGGCGAACGGAAAAGCATTCTGCTGCTATGAAAAAGACCCACATCGTATTGCTGCTTGTAATGGCTGCTGCCGTGGCCGTTATCTTCTCGCGTTTCAGCGATTTTTCTACCTACGAAACCTTTGCGTCGGCGGCGCGCGAACCCCAAAAAGCCATTAAGGTCGTTGGCGTGCTCGACCGCTCCCGCCCGGTGGTGCATGACCCCAAAATGGACACCGAAAAATATACCTTCCACGTCACCGATAAGAAAGGCGAGACGCACGAAGTGGTTTATGTGGGCTCCAAATCGCTCTACGACATCGAGAAAAGCGAAAACATCGTGATGACCGGCAAGATGCAGGGCGAAGTGTTTCACTGCTCGGATGTGCAGTTGAAATGTCCTTCCAAATACAAAGACAAAGAGCAGCTGGCTGCCGGTGGAGTGATGTAGTCCCAGAAATGATTTCAAATACGAAACGCACCGGAAGGTGCGTTTTTTCTTTTTAGGGAAAAGGATTATTCCCGGAAAATTAATACTTCGCGACCGTTTTTTCAGGCTCAACCTGCTTCCGGAGTGGGATGCTTCCCTGATCCGTATGCCCGATGAGTTGGGGCTTTTCGGGTGGCAAATACTTTCGTTTTGAGGTTTTGAGAAGAGTGTGTGCAGCATCCGGATCCTTCTGTTTTCCGGAAAGGGTTCCGCTCCGGCACAGTTCCTTACGCTTTAACCCTTTATGCGGGATTGAAGCGGTAATTTCGCGACCGCAAACCTGTAATCTGCGCGCGTTTTGGAACCAAACTTCATCGGCGAAACCCTCCTGCCCGGGAAACTGGGCCATTTTAGTGTTATTCTGGGCTTTGTAGCTGCGCTGTTCAGCGCCTTTAGCTACTGGCAGGCGGTGCGGGCCGAAAAACAGCCGCAGCCCGACGGGCAGCGCAGCTGGATACGCCTCGGGCGCGGCAGCTTTGTGGTGCACAGCCTCTCGGTGCTTGGCGTCTTTGTGGCGCTTTATTACATTATCTCGCATCACCTCTTTGAGTATCACTATGCCTGGGAGCACTCCAGCCGGTCGCTGCCGAGCAAGTATCTGCTCAGTTGTTTCTGGGAAGGGCAGCAGGGTTCTTTCCTGCTATGGGCCTTCTGGCACTGTGTGCTTTCATTTTTTGTGATGTGGAAAGGGCGGGCGCTGGAAGCGCGCGCCATGGTGACAGTTGCCTTGGTGCAGGCTGCGCTTATGAGCTTTGTGCTGGGCTTTCAGCTGGGCCCCGAGATTCAGATCGGCAAAACGCCGTTTATGCTCCTGCGCGATGCTATGGCGGGTGCACCGATTTTTACCCAGCCTAATTATCTCGAAGTCGTTAAAGACGGCAATGGCCTGAACCCACTGTTGCAGAACTACTGGATGGTGATTCACCCACCGGTATTGTTCCTCGGCTTTGCAGCCACGCTTTTCCCTTTTGCTTTCCTGCTCGCTGCGCTGTGGAAAGGCGAGTATAAAACCTTCCTGAAGCCCTTGATCGGCTGGAGCCTTTTTGCCGGTGCTGCCTTAGGGTTGGGGATCATGATGGGTGGTGCCTGGGCGTATGAATCGCTCAACTTTGGCGGCTATTGGGCCTGGGATCCGGTGGAAAATGCTTCGCTGGTACCCTGGCTGACGCTGGTAGCCGGCTTGCATACAGCGATCGTGTTCCGGGCTACCGGCCGCAGTTTGGGCGCTACGGTATTGCTTCTGGGTATCAGCTATGTACTGGTGTGGTATTCGACTTTTCTCACCCGCACGGGTATCCTCGGGGATTCTTCGGTGCACGCCTTTACCGGCGAGGGCGCTTCTATCAAGTGGCACCTCCTGTTGGTGCTGCTGCTGACCGGCATTGTGCTGTTGGTGGCTTGGTTGCGCCGCCGCCGGCAGTTGCCGAAACCTATGGGCGAAGAAGCGTTTCTGTCGCGCGAGTTCTGGATGTTTATCGGTGCTTTTGTGCTTTTGATTTCCGCCGCGCAAATCATCGTTTCGACTTCTATTCCCGTCTGGGCGCCGCTGGCAAAAGCCCTTACCGGAAAAGACATTGCACCGCCTGCCGAGCCGATTGCCCATTATAACAGCGTGCAGATCTGGGTGGCGATCATCATCGGGTTACTCAGCGCCGGAACGCTTTTCCTGAAATATAAAATCACCAACCGCGCCATGGTGCGCCGCCACTGGTTAATCGCCGGGGTGCTTTCGCTCTTGCTCGCACTGGGCCTGGGCTTCTGGCAGCACATTCCGTTCCGTGCCGATACGCTGGCTTATATCCTGCTGCTTACGTCTGCTTCGTGGACGGTGATGGGCAGCCTGTATTATGCCTTTGGCGTGGGTGGCAAAGGGTTGTTGAAAAAAGGTGCTGCGCTCACTCACCTGGGCTTTGGCGTTTTGCTGCTGGGGGTGCTGTTTTCTTCTTTCAACAAAGAAGTAATCTCGCTCAACACGCTGGGCATCAATCTGGATTTTGGAAAAGATGCGGTGGAAAATGCCCGCGAAAGCCGCGAGAACGTGTTGATGTACAAAGACGTTCCCGTAGCTATGGGCGACTACTTTGCGTCTTACCGGGGCGACAGCACGCACGCCACCGATCCGCGCACGTTTTACCGGGTAGATTATCAGCGCATTGATCCCAGGACTGAACAGGTGACCGAGCGTTTTTCGTTGTATCCGGATGCCTTTGTCAATCCTAAAGGGCAGGAAGGCATTATCGCCAACCCCGACTCGAAGCATTATTGGGATTATGACGTATTTACCTATGTTTCGAGCGTGAGCGCGCCGGAAAAACCGGGCGATACGGCAGGGCTGCGCCGCATGACCCTGAAGCCCAACGATACGCTCTTTATGTCGAAGGCCTTTCTGGTTTTCCGGGGTTTTGACGGCCGGGTAGATACGTCCCGCTATGCCTCGCGGCCTGGGGATGTGGCGCTTTCGGCACAGGTGGATGTCTTTAATCTGGATGGAAAAGCCGACAGCCTGCGTCCGGTCTTTTATGTGCGCGACCGCTTCGCCGATAATGTGCCCGACACTGCCAGGAGCATCGGTGTCAGCATGGCGCTGCTGAATGTGGATCCGGAAACCGGTTCCGGAAATTTTGAAATCCGCGAAGAAGATCCAACCCGGAAATTCATTGTGCTAAAGGCTATCCTGTTCCCGATGATCAACCTCGTGTGGCTGGGGACGATCCTCATGGTGCTGGGCTTCCTGCTCAGCCTCTGGAACCGCCAACGGCGCGGGGGGTAGCTACAGGCATTCGAAAAGAGTCTTTTTTCCGGAAAATAGCGGTTTCCGCAGGCTTAAAACCGGTATTGCAAACGGACGGTCAACAAGTTGTCGGGCCGGTCTGTGGTGAATTCCGGAATCGCTGTTGGCTCATTGCGCACATGGTCATACCAAAGCGTGGCTTTCAGGTTGGAAGAAGCCTGCCATATATAGCCGCCGCCAAAAGTATGGTAGCGGACATCGGCTTCTGAAAATCCCTTATTGGAAGAAATGTCCGTTCCCGCAACGCCGGTGTTGGGGTCAAACCAGTCGTATTTGAGCACCAGCTGATGCGCCGGCGAACCAAGGTGTTGCAGCAAGTAGAAATAAGCAGCATCAAAGGGACGGGTGTATAGCGCCACCGGCTGTCCGGCCGACATCAGCGAAGCAGGCGTCTCCGAACTGCCGGCCGTTCCGGTCTGAAGGCCCCGCAGGTATTCGGCCCGAAACTCGGTAGCGCCTTTGCGGTTGGGGATGCGCAGCTGGGCATCGGCCCCCAGATAGCGACGCTTCGCAACAGTGCCTGCCGGCGAGTCGGCCTGCATAAAAGCCGCCGGCCCGCTGCCGTTGAGGGTATAAACTTTTTGGGAAGGGCTGCCCAGCCCACCATAGAGGGCGGAAACCCCGCCGCTAAGCCGCCAGCCGTTTGCGAATCCTTTGACCGGACGCGCGTAGAGCCGGGCGATAAAATCTTTGTGGCTATCGTAATCGCGGGGCGCCGTCAGGCCCGATCCGTTGAAAATGCCCGCATCGAGGCGCAGCCATTTGAAGTTTTGCAGCAGTGGGCCACGCGGTTGCAGCGAAAGCATTACCCCCAGGTCACGCTCGGTGCGCATCAGGACCTGTGAGGCCCGACCCCGCTCCGGCGATTCGCGGTCGGAGGAAGACAGGTTGACCTCATAGCCGAAGGGCCGGGCAAAAATGCCGGAAGTGACTGAGAACAGCTGCCAGCGGTTTTCGTAGAGCCGGCCCCAGAGGTCGCGCACCGCCACGCCCCGCTCCGTGGCATCTATCTGAAAGACAAAATGCGATACAGGGCTCCCGCCTTCGCGGCGCGCTATATAATCGGCCCGCAGGCGGCCGCGCCGAATCATAAAGCGGTTATTGGAATAAGGTGCAAAATCACCGCTTGCCGGATTTTGTGCACCCTGTTCTTCTACCCACTGAAACTGCGGCTGCACATAACCCGAAAAATGCAGTTGATCATATTTTTTAAAAATGGAATAGTAGCCTTTGCCGAGGGTGGTCGTGGTGTCGAGGATGTCGGTCAAAAGCTGCTGCGCACCGGCTGGTGCGGCCACTGGTGTAAGGAACGCCAGGAGCAAAAAGTGTTTACGCGAAAGCATGTGCAAAGGTTGGGCATGATCTTGGGTGCGGTACAGGAGCTGTATTACCGAATCATTAAGTTTCCGGAATCCTGCGTTTTGGAGGAAAACAGCCCGCTACATTTGCCTAAATTTTAGTTGCCATGGCAGGATTTCTCAAAATGTTTACCCCCAAAGACCGGGTATTCTACAGCCTCTTCGAAGAGATTATGGGCGTGCTTCAGGAAATGGCCGACGCCTTTCCCAAGGCCCTTCAGACCGCCGATCCCGATGCCCGCGTGGATGCGCTGCGCGCCATCAACGATTATGAACACCGCTGTGATGACATCACGCACCGCATTTTCATTGAACTGGGCCGCAATTTCATCACGCCCTTCGACCGGGAAGATATTCACTCGCTTGTAACCGCGCTGGACGATATCGCCGATTACACCTGGGGATCAGCCAAACACATCATCAACTACGGCCTTGGTAATGTGGATGATTATATGATTCAGTTTGCCTTTATCATTCAAAAGTCAGTGGTGTCGCTGCATAAAGCCGTTCGGGAACTGCGCGATATGAAAGACCTGGTGGCTATTACCCGGAGTTGTGTGGATATCAATAGCTATGAAAACGAAGCCGACGACCTGCTCGACGCGGCCATTCAAAAGCTGTTTGCCACCGAAACCAACGCCATCGAGGTGATCAAACGCAAAGACATTTATCAGGAGCTGGAAGTGGTGACCGACAAATGTGAGGACGCCGCCAATATCATTGAGTCTATTATCATCAAATATTCTTAATCGGCCCGATCTTATTTCCGGTTTATGACTCCTTTACTGATAGCGATTATTGTGCTGGCGCTGGCCTTTGACTATATCAATGGCTTTCATGACGCAGCCAACTCAATTGCCACGGTGGTTTCTACGAAGGTGCTAACCCCTTTCCAGGCGGTGCTGTGGGCGGCGCTGTTCAACTTTGCTGCCTTTTTTATCTTTCGCGACCACGGCGTGGCTGATACCATTGCCAAAACGGTAGATACTTCTGCCATTACCCTTCCGGTGATTGCCTCCGGCCTCATTGCAGCCATTATCTGGAACCTGATCACCTGGTGGTTTGGCATTCCTTCTTCTTCCTCCCACACCCTGATCGGCGGTTTTGCAGGTGCGGCCATTGCCCACGCTTCTTTCAGTGCCATCAACAGCGAACCGGTTCTGAAAACAGTCGCTTTTATCGTGTTGGCGCCGCTGGTGGGGATGATCATGGCCTTTATCATCTCTACCTGGTTTCTCCATGCCTTTAAGAAAGGACCCGGTCCCAAACTGGTTGCCTTGGGCGTGATGGCAGCTGTTGTGATTCTTCTGTATTTTCAGATCGACACGAAAGCCACCCATATTGCCGGGATGCGCACCGCCTGGGATAAGTCCTCCGGCGTAGCGCTGGTGACTGACCTGAGTAATAAAAGTCCTGCACAGCGCATGGGCTTTCAGAAGGGCGATTCTATCCTGTCTTTCAATGGTACGGCCCTGCAAACCGACCTGGCGCTCGACCGGGAGATGAAAGCACTGCAACCCGGACAGGATTTTACCTATACCGTGCGTCGCAAAGGCGAGACACTGGATCTGAAAGAACCTTTTCAGGTAGCCTGGGGCTCAGAGCTGGTGCGTGTA
Organism: Bacteroidota bacterium; assembly: GCA_023392185.1. Classification (GTDB taxonomy): domain Bacteria; phylum Bacteroidota; class Bacteroidia; order Chitinophagales; family Chitinophagaceae; genus UBA1952. The sequence continues at coordinate 21,990 of JAEVZP010000229.1, read as the reverse complement.
GTGTTCTTTGGCCATAACTTTAAATGGTTTCTGCTGGGCTTTATCGTTTTCGTGATGAGTCTGTTCACGCTGTTTCTGAGCAGCCTGAACTTCATGGAATCGCAACGATGGCTGAAGCGCATGCAGCTGGTTTCTTCAGCGGCCTTCTCCATTGGCCACGGCGGAAACGACGCGCAAAAAGTTATGGGGATTATCACCGCTGCACTGATTGCAGGCGGGCAGATTACCGACTTCAGTGAGATGCCGGTGTGGGTGCCGCTGGCCTGTTATGTTGCCATTGCCGTTGGAACAATGAGCGGCGGCTGGAAGATTATCAAAACCATGGGCAGCCGCATTACCAAGGTTACGCCTTTCGAAGGGGTGGCTGCCGAGACGGCCGGTGCTATTACGCTGTTCCTGACTGAAAACCTCAAGATTCCGGTTTCAACTACTCATACCATTACCGGCTCTATCATCGGTGTGGGCGCTACCAAACGACTGAGTGCCGTGCGCTGGGGCGTTACCATCAACCTGTTGTGGGCCTGGATTCTCACCATTCCGGTAAGCGCACTAATGGCTGCTGGTGTATACAAGATTTTTAGCTTGTTTGTAGAGTAGAAAAGATTGCCGCTCCCGAAGAACGTCCTGCTGTTGCAGGGCGTTCTTTTTTTAGCGGGTAACTGTCGCGTTTCTACGAGTGATTTAAAATGGTAATGCGAAAACAAGAAGGCGGAATGCATCTTTTCCAAAACCAACACAGCAAAAGTTCATAACAAAAATCAGCCACATGGTCCCATTGTTAATTAGTTTCTAATGATTCCTATTACTTTTACATCTATTCTTAAATCATTTCCATATGAAATCCCTGTTGATCGCATCGCTGCTGGCCATAGCCGCTCCAGCTGCTACCCAGATCACACTCAACCAGGCGGCCTACGGCACCTGGCGGCCCCAAACGGAAACGGCTTTTCGGCTGGATTCCAACAGTTCCGATCCGGTTCTGACGCCGGCTGCCAATGCAAGCTGGAACCTTACTAATGTGGTCTACGACCCAAACAACGTCCGGACTTACCACGAGGGAACTTTTTCGGATCCTGCTTTCCCGGCGGCTACCTTTTACGACACGCTCATTTATCCGGTTGGGCCTGCGCTGTCTTACGGTGTAGAAGAAGCTGGTGTGCTGAATACCAGCGGATTTCAATATTTGGGTCAAAAGATCCGGCATCAGGCATTCTCTCTCGCAGCCATGACGGGTGGCAGTAATGACAGTATGGTATTCCCGGCGCAGATATCAGCCTACACTTCACCGCGGACCGCTGTTGGCTTTCCGGCAACCCTGGGCAGCAGCTGGAGCTCGCATTATCAGTTTACAACCTCTTTCAACCTGACCGTAGCTGCCTATGGCCTCAACAACACGCCTTGTCAGCGTAAAACAAGGATCGCCTACACCAACCAGGTTGTAGGGTGGGGCAAAATGCAGGTAAAAGACAGCAACGGCAGCCCCTCGGTTCCCATGAATGTATTGATGGTGAAAACCGTGATGCTCCAGGCAGACAGCTTTTTTATGGCCGGTTCGCCCGCGTCGGCTCAATTGCTCAGCGCTTTCGGGCTTTCGCAGGGATTTCAAACCAACCGTTTTTATTACGATTTCTTCCGCGCCGGTGAGCGGATGGCCTTGCTCAGCGCCCTGTATCGCGACAGCAGTTTCTCTGCTTCCAACGTAGAGCGCATGGATGTGCATGTAAACCACCTGGTACCACAGGGGATTGCAAACGTAAATATCCGGAATGGCGTCCAGGCCTACCCAAATCCGGTGCAGGCGCAGACTGTAAACCTGGAAATTGCAGGTCACGACGGCAGCGCATTGCACTATGTTCTTATCAACATGGCTGGTCAAACGGTCGGTAAAGGCACTTTGATCCCAGTTGCCGGTGCAGCCCGTTTGCAGGCCGAGGCCCTCGCCACACCCGGCATTTATTATCTGCAGTTTACCGCAGGCGGCGCGCTGGTTACGAGCATACCGCTGAGTGTAGAGTAAGGAAGGCCAAAGAGCCCCTGATTTCCGGAAAACGTCCTGCCGGTGCGGGGCGTTTTTGTTGAAAGCGAATGGAAGCGCACCCTGTCAGCGCTTCGGCTTTGACTTTCTGGGCGGTTTTTCTGTTTCCAACCCAAACAAGCTTTTTTTAGATGTCAAAAGCCAATGTGCTTTTTTGGCCGAATCCCGGAAATCATTCGCTAAAAGGCGGTGGAGCAACACCCTTCCCCGGCCTTATGCCGTACCTTTGCCGATTGCTTTTTCGCTTCCCGCATGGCGCTTTCTCCCCTCCTGAAATATATTTATAATCACGGTTCTGAAGAGATGATCCGGCGCGGAAAGCGCATCTACAGCAGTGGCGGTGCCAGCCTGATGGACAATGATCCATTCATTGAGCAGGCCCGCTTCCGGGTGCGCAACGACCAGTATCAGAACTTCTATACCGTTGTTGTGCAGAAATACAACAACCCGAAGGAACTGTCGGTGCGCTGCCAGTGTCCTTACAACCTGAGCGAACTGTGTCGCCACAAGGTAGCCGCGCTTTTCCAGCTCCAGGACCTCGCGCAGAGTGGCATTCTCGGCGGCGAGGGCATCCATTACGATCAGAAGCATACCATGCTGCGTCTGCGTTCCGTCTCGGAAGCGATGCTGCGCGTTTTCAGTACGCCCGATATTATGGAGCGCGCCCGCGACGCGGCCCGCAACCGCGTCGCAACTTTGCTTCCTGCTGCTGCCAATGCCGTGGAAGCCGATGTGCCCGACGGGCAGACGGACGCCGTCTTCCGGGTGCAACTCCGGCAAAACGAAGAGCGTTATTTTGATACTTCCTGCGATTGCGACGAAACCCGCGTGCCGCTGTGTTACCACAAAGCCGTAACCTTCTTGCAGGTGCTGTATCAGCAGGGTGCCGATTATTTTCATGGCCTGCGCAACTGGGACGAACAAAAAGCCCGGCTGCTTAGCCTGTATGGTTATAAATTAACCGACAATCTCAAAGGGAAATTTGCCTTTACCTACGATCAGCACGGAAAGCCTTCCCTGCGTGTGCTGGATCCTTCTATCAAAAGACTGGCAAAGCCGGCTTCGGGGACAGCGGCTAAACCGGAAGCCCGGCCAGCGCCAGCGGCTACCACCGCTGCTGTTACGCCTCCGCCGCCCCCGGAAAAACTGCACCTGATTCCGGCGCTGCAACGGCAGCCAGCGGTATATCCACATGTAGCCTGGCAGCTGCTCAAGGCCCGGCAAACCGCAGATGGCAACGTCGGGAAACCCTATGCCGCAGTAGAACTGAACGGCCCGGTAACGGCTACCGATTTTGAAGAAAATCAACAGGAGTGGCTTCCTCTTTTCCGGAAAGTGCAGACCGAAGAAGCGCTCCGCTACCTGCAAAGAATCATTCCGTTTGGTGCTACACTGCTTCAGGGCAATGGGCCGGTAGAGGAAAAACTGACCGACGAATACCGGCTGGCGCTGTGGGAATATCTGGTGCCGAAATACCAGCAACTGCTGCGAACGCTCAGGGAAACAACAGACGGCTGTCTGCTGCCGGCCGATGCGGCCGTTTCCGGTGGAGAAGGCATCGCGTTTTCGGATGTGGTAGCACAGCCGGTGGTGTCGTTTCAAAAAGATAAAAAAGGCATTATCCGCCAACAGGTAAGCTGGCGCATCCGGTCTTACAACCTGCCGGAGAAAGAAGTAGCCCTGCTCAATGCTGCGCTGCTGTGTCATCAGCACACGGTCTATACCGTGGCAACGCCGGGAGTGGCCTTGCTCAGCGAAGCCTGGATGCGCGAGCATTTCAGGAAACAGATCGCCACCGATGCCTGGCCGGCCTATTTAGAAGAAACGGTGCTGCGCTGGCCCGAAGAAGTACATCTGGATTTTGCGCCGGCCCTCACCGTGGCCCGGCCGGCAGTAGCACCCCGGCTGCGGCTGTATCTCGAAGAACGCGAAACAGCGCTGGTACTCCGGCCGGTTGCCCGCTACGGCGACACCGAGGTGATTGGCGGACAGGACGCCATCGTGCGGCTGGCCGAAGACGGACGGGTGGTGCTGCAGGAGCGCGACCTCTCGGCCGAGTCTCTTTTCCTCCAGGCTGTGCAGTCGCTGCATTCCGACATGGTGCGCTCGGCAGCGGAACCGGTATTTTTTGTGCCGGCGGCGGCGGTGCTTTCCGACAACTGGTTTTTCCGGTTTCTGGAGGTGATGAAAGAGATGGACGTGGAAGTGGTGGGCCTTTCCGGTTTGCGCAGCCTGCGGCTCAACACCCATAAGCCGGAAACACGATTGAGTATTTCGAGCGGCATCGACTGGTTTGACGCCCACCTGGTGGTGCAATACGGCGATCAGCCGGTCCGGCTTCCGGAAATCAAAAAAGCACTTGCCGCCCGGCAAAACTATGTGCGCCTGCCCGACGGCTCTATTGGTCTGCTGCCCGAAGAGTGGCGCGCCAAATATGCTTTGCTGCTCAAGATGGGAGAGGTGCGCGGCGGTGATATCCGGCTGCGCAGCACTCACTTTGGCGTGATCGAACAGCTGCTGGCAGAGGTGGACGAAGAAAGCCTCCTGCGCGAGCTGGTAGCAAAGAAAGAAAGGCTGATGGCTATCGCCACCGAAGACTTCAGTCGGCTGGACGCGCCGGAACACCTGCAGGCTGCCCTGCGGCCCTATCAGCTGGCCGGTTTTCAGTGGCTGGTGTTTCTCCACGAGGCTGGCTGGGGCGGCATCCTGGCCGATGATATGGGCCTGGGCAAAACCGTACAGGCGCTGGCTTTCTACCTGTTTCTCAAAAGCAAAAATCCGGCTGCTACCTTACTGGTGGTCTGTCCTACCACGCTGATCTATAACTGGGAGGCAGAGGTAGCCAAGTTTGCTCCCCATCTGCGGGTGTATATTCACCATGGTCCGCGCCGCAAGGCTTCGGCCGGCAGCATTTCCGGCCACGATATTGTGATTACCACCTACGGCACGATGCGCAGCGACATCAAAGCGTTTCGCGAAGTGGAATACGACCTGATTGTGCTGGACGAAAGCCAGGCGATTAAAAATCCGCAGAGCCAGGTGGCCAAAGCGGCGCTGCTGCTCCAGGCCAAACACCGGCTGGCGCTGAGCGGCACCCCGGTGCAGAACAACACGTTCGACCTGTATTCGCAGATGAACTTTCTCAATCCCGGCATGCTGGGCAGCCGCGAGTTCTTTATGAACGAGTTTGCCACCCCCATCGACAAATTCGGCGAGGAAGGTACCAAAAAGCAACTGCGGCAACTGACCTATCCTTTCCTCTTGCGCCGCACCAAAGGGCAGGTCGCCAAAGACCTGCCGCCCAAAACGGAGATTGTGTTGTACTGCGAAATGGGCCCGGCCCAGCGCAAAGCCTATGACGCCTGGCGGGTCGTTTTTAAAGATCAAATCCTGGGACTTATTGATCAACAGGGCATCGAGCGGTCACAGTTTCACATCCTGCAGGGCCTCACCCGGCTGCGTCAGATCTGCGATGCAACGGCGCTGGCTGATACACAGGGCGAAGCCGAAAACCACAGCGTGAAGCTCGAAGAGCTGATGCGGGAACTGGAAGAAAATACCGGAAATCACAAGGTGCTGGTGTTCTCGCAGTTTATCGGCATGCTGGCCCTCATCCGGCAGCGGCTGGAGGCCGACGGCATCGCCTACGCTTATTTTGACGGCAGCAGCAGTGCAACAGAACGGCGCGAGGCCGTGCGGCGTTTTCAGGAAGAAGAAGACTGCCGGGTGTTTCTGATTTCGCTCAAAGCGGGTGGGGTCGGCCTCAACCTGACGGCGGCGGAATACGTGTATCTGGTGGATCCGTGGTGGAATCCGGCCGTGGAACAGCAGGCCATCGACCGGACGCACCGGATCGGGCAAACCAAACCGGTATTTGCCTACCGCATGATTTGCCGCGACAGTATTGAAGAAAAAATGATGCAATTGCAGGCCCGCAAAAAAGCCCTGGCCGAAGACCTGGTGGGCGACGACGGCGCCTTCCTCAAACGACTGTCCCGCGAAGACCTCGTGTTTTTGCTGGGATAAGAGAGGCCGGCAGTTTGGCCTTTAAACCAAAACCGAACAAAAGCTTTATGCAACAGCAACCTTTTGTGGACCGCTGCACCGGATTTTTTTTCCGGAAAACAACCCGCTTTTCGCGCTGCACCCAAGCCGCTGCCAAAGGTCCGGTAGCGCGACAAGCGCCCGGAAATCCTACTTTTACGCCCGCAATCTTTTCATGAAAAAAAATATCGCCCTGGTCGCCGGCGGCTATTCCGGCGAGTCGGTCATCTCGCTGCGCACGGCCAAAACCATTCGTCAGAATCTGGACCCGGCCCTGTACGACATTTATCCGGTCATTATTACCCGCGATTCCTGGTATTATGCGCCTGATGAAGCCGCCGTTTCCGGTATTGAGATCGATAAAAATGATTTTTCACTTACCCTCGAAGGCCGCAAAATTACTTTTGATGCGGCTTTTATTGCCGTTCACGGCACGCCCGGCGAAGACGGTCGCCTGCAGGGCTACTTCGATATGGTGGGCATTCCCTACACCACCTGCAACGCCATTGTAAGCGCGCTGACTTTCAATAAGAAATTTTGTAACAGCGTGGTGAAGGATTTCGGCATCGTAGACATTGCCCGGTCTGAACACCTGACCAAAGAATATCCTTACAGCATTGGTGCGATTCTGGAAAACCTGAAGTTGCCGGTTTTTGTAAAACCGGCCGAAAGCGGATCGAGCCTCGGCATCTCCAAAGTAAAAGAAGTGTCGGAGCTTTTGCCGGCGATCAACAAGGCGTTCCGGGAAGACAACCAGGTGCTGATTGAAGAATTTATCGAAGGTCGCGAGTTGACCATTGGCGTGTATCGTGCCGGCGACACCATTGAGGTGCTGCCGCCCACCGAGATTAAAAGCCAGAACGAGTTTTTCGACTACGAGGCGAAATACACCCAAGGCGTTACCGAGGAAATCACTCCGGCGCCCATCACCGAAGCGGTGCTGGAAGATCTGCGGAAAAAAGCGGCTTATATTTACCGGCATTTGCATTGCCGGGGCGTGGTACGCATCGATTTTATCCTCCAACGCGACACCAACCGGCTGTTTTTTCTGGAGGTGAATACCATGCCCGGACAAAGCGAAGCCAGCATCATCCCGCAGCAGGTGCGCGCAGCCGGCATCGATCTGAAAACTTTCTATGGGCAATTGCTGCAATCGGTGCTGACGGCAGCCGGGCGCTGATGCGACGGTTTTTGCAACCCTTTTTTCCGGAAATTTCTCTTTCCAAAAGACCTTTCATTAACTTCTTCTCTTCTGCATGTCCAAACGCGCGTCTGGCCCCACGGCAGCAAAACAACGCCCGGCAGGTATCAAAGACAGCCTCTGGTTCAACCTCCTGGTGATGATCGGGGTGGCGGTGCTGCTGTACTTTCTGATATTTTCCTCGCTTTCCATGATCACCCAGCATGGGGCAGAGGTGAAGGTGCCTTCAGTGACCGACCGGCCGCTGGACAAAGCACTTGCCACGCTGGAGAAAGCCGGTTTTGCCATCGATATCGACAGCTCCTATGATGCCGAACGCAAACCGCTGGCTGTGCTGACCCAGCAGCCGGTTCCGGGCGCCGTCGTGAAGCAAAACCGCACCATCTTTCTGACCGTCAATAAGGCAATGCCGCCGGCTACGCAGATGCCCAACCTGGTCAACCTGTCTTTCCGCAGCGCTTCGCTCATCCTTAAAAGCCGCCGGCTGGTGCTGGGCGACACGATCCTGAAGCCCGATATCGCCAAAGGCGCGGTGCTGGAACAGCGCTTCAACGGCCGGGTGATTGCACCGGGAACGGCCCTGGCCGAAGGCAGCCGCATTGACCTGGTGGTGGGCGACGGACTGGGAGAAGTAGAGTTTGATATTCCCGACGTCATTGGCATGACCTTCAACGAAGGCCGCGCCCTGCTGATGGGCAACGGCCTGTATCTGGTGCCGGTTTTTGAAGGCCCACTGGCTGACACCGGAAACGCCATTATCTACAATCAGGTGCCCTCTCCATATAACGAAGGCGGCGTGCGCAACCGTAAGCGGCAAGGCGACTATGTGGATGTTTTTGTGAAAAAAAATCCGAGTGTAGAGGAAATGGAAAGCAACAGACGACCCAAGGCTGCCGTTATGGATCTCTACGTCCCGGAACCAACGCCGACACCCTCGATGCCGCCCCCTCCGCCACCGCCCCGGACGGCGCCCAAAGCCGTCTTTAAGCCAGACAGCCCCAAACGAATGCCATGACCTTTTCCCTGCGCCCGACCCGGATTTACCTGACTTTGATTTTGTGCTGCTGCGCGCTGGTAGCAGCGGCGCAGGAAGTGGTGGTGCCGCTCTCCTGGAATGTTTCGCCCGCAGCGGCACAGCAATCCAGAAACGCACGGGCCGCAGCACGGAAGACAACCGCCCTTTCGCTGCCTTTCTTTGAAGATTTTCTGGGCAGCGATCCGTATCCCGATCCGCAGCGCTGGGTGGTGAACCGGCAGGTGTATGTCAACAACACGATGGGCATAGACCCGATAGCGCAGGGCGTCTGCACCTTTGATGCACTCGGGGCGAATAACCGGCCTTATGATACCGTAAACCCGTTTGGCGTGCGCTACGCCGATACGCTGGCTTCGCAGCCTTTCGACCTGTCGGCCTACAGCCCCGGTGACAGTATCTACCTGAGCTTTTTCTACCAGCCGCAGGGCGCTGGTTTTTCGCCGGAGACCACCGACTCGCTGATGCTGTTTTTCCGGAATAAAGCCGGGCGCTGGTCCAAACAATGGGCTAAAGAAGGTACGCTGTTACAGCCATTCCGGCAGGTGCTGATTCCGGTAACCGATACCGCATATCTCTACAACGGCTTCCAGTTCCGGTTTATCAACAAAGCGTCTATCAACCTCAACGACGACGTGTGGAACCTGGATTACGTCCGCATGGACGCCGGGCGCAACTGGGCCGATACGGCCGTGGCGGACATTGCCCTGACAACGATTCCCGGAAATCTGCTTGGCGATTATACCGCCATGCCTTACCGGCATTACCTGGCGCAAACAGCTGCAGAAAGCGCTGCCGATATCTGGGGCAATTTCCGGAACAACAGCGCGCAGCCGGTAACCGGCTTTGTCGGTATCAACGCCACCAACGCCGCCAACGGGACTTCTTTTTACACCACCGGCCAGCCCCTGAATGCGCCCGCTTACCAGAGCGATGCGTTCCGGATTCCGTCCTACACGGCCATCACCCAGCTGGGTCCGCAGGATCCGCTCGTGATTCGCCATCACTTCAGCCTTACCACCTCCGCGCAGCAGGCCTCCATGGCCAACGATACCCTCACGAAGCTCCAGGTTTTCGACAACTATTTTGCCTATGACGACGGCACGGCGGAAAAAGCCTATTACCTCAATCTCCTGCCGGCGCTTCCCGGAAAAGTGGCCATAGAGTTTCACACCAACGTAGCCGATACGCTGCGGGGCGGTGCTATTCTTTTTGCTCAGCAGGTGCCTACGGCTACCGGTAAGTTTTTCAATATGGAGATCTACCGCCGGCTGGCCGGCGTGGCAGGTGCTGCGGCCGATGAACGGATTCACTCGCAGGATTTTTATCAGCCACGCTTTGTGGATACGGTCAACCGGTTTTTTAACTACACTTTTGAAACTCCGGTGGCACTGCCCGCAGGAACTTATTATTTCGTCGTTATGCAGCCGGCGCTGAGCGGTTCCGATAGCCTGTATTATGCCGTGGATGCCAATCGCGTGGGTAGCAACCATTTGTTTTACAACGTAGACGGAACCTGGAAAAACAGCACGCTTTCCGGAGCCCTGATGATCCGGCCGCTTTTTGGGGCGCCGGTGTCGCCTACGGCAGTGGCGACCGTCTCTGAGACGCCTTCCTGGCAGGTGTATCCAAACCCTTCTGCGGGCGCCCTTTCTCTTTCCGGTGTTCCCCAAAACAGCCTCGTACAAGTGACGGATCTCATGGGGAACCAGGTAGTTGCGCAGTGGCAGACCCCTGCCACGCCCGACCTGAAACACCTTGCCGCCGGGACGTATTTCGTTCGGTGGAAAAATGCACAGGGCGAATGGAGCACGCCTCAAAAATGGGTTTTAATGCCCAATCCGTAGCATCTTTGCAGCATGCAAAACATGACCGCACAGGAGTTGAAGCGCCGCATGACCGCAGGCGAAAAGCTTCACATCATCGATGTTCGTGAGCCCGAAGAAGTGGCCGAAAGCCGCATTGAAGGCAGCACCCACATTCCCCTGGGAAACATTCTGTCCTTTCAACTGGGCGAACTGGAAGACCTCGACAAAGACACCGAGTTGATTCTGCAATGCCGCAGCGGCAAGCGCAGCATGCAGGCCGGTATGATGCTCGAAACCATGGGCTATACCAACGTTAAAAACCTCGAAGGCGGCATTCTGGACTGGCAGGCGCTGGGATAAGCGATTTTCTCCTAAAAAGGATCCAAACGCGTCGCAGGGCGCGTTTTGTTGTTGGGAGATTTCCGGAAATCCAGTCCCTTTTGCAGAACCATTTAAGCCCGCAGGACGTTCTTGTATCCAAACCCGGAAAGCGGGCCGCCCGTCGTGCGGCTTATTTTGGGCTTTCCGCCCCTGAGTTTAGTTATGCATGAAATAGAGCCTTTCTTCAACTGGCGTCACCTCTACACCGCCGAAGAAGACGAGTCGAGCCCTTTTTATGGAAAGGAATACAGTGAGTTTGAATACTGTAACAAGATTTACAACTACTTTATTCATCCACAATGGGACGAGTTTGACTCCAACACGATGTACCTCAAAATCCTGTACACGGATTATGACCAGGGCTATTCCATCCTGGAGCTCATCGGTGAATGGAATGACGCGGTGGAAAACGATATTATGATGTTGAAACGCAACGTCATTGACCCTTTGCTGGAAAAAGGCATTCAGAAATTCATTTTGATTGCGGAGAACGTCCTGAACTTTCATTCTTCCGATGTGGAATACTACGCCGAGTGGAAAGAAGACGTGGAAGATGGCTGGATTATCATCCTGAACGCGCCTGACCAGACGCGCCGTGAGTTTTTACGCGAAAAAATCGGACACTATATTCTTTTTGGGGATGTGGCCAACTGGCGCACCTTTCAGCCCCAGCATTTCTTTCAGCTGGTAGACAATCAGATGCTGCGGTTGATGTAAAGTGGATCTGTCTTTCTTGTATTTGGAGGAATGCGGCAGGAATATATCACATCTGATAAAAAAATTTCATTGGGCAAGCCGGTGATAAAAAGTATCCGGCGCTCACAGAAATCGCTCTTCGCTCTGTGTTTCTGTATTCAGGGGCCTGCATTCGTAGAGAATCTTATGGAGCTGTTGCAGCCGCCTGATGACGTTATTGACGAATCGGAATTTCGACACACCGATCCGTTGACGGCCAAATATTTTCGGGGGCTGCATTATGAAATACGCACTGATTGCAAAAGCAAACAACCTGGGCGTCTTCTTTTGTCATTCCCGAAGGGAATCTTCACAAAAGATGTAAAGACTCCGCCTTTCGCGGAGTAACAAAATAGAATGTGTTTCTATGGAAGGTACAGCCACAGCTTCGAGAAGCCGGAATCCCACGTGGATACAAAAGCTAATAATTCACAAACGGTACGCATTTCATTTCATATCCGGGCTTAAATTTACAAAGTGACTGCCTACGATTTGCTGCTTTCCCGTTTAGACGGCTTTATCCGGAAATATTACGCGAACCAATTGCTGCGCGGCGGCCTGGTGCTGCTGGCTTCGCTGTTGTCGGTATTGCTGCTGGTCGGGGTAGGCGAATATTTCCTCTACCTGCCGCCGGTTGTGAAAATTCCCTTACTGGCTGCCATTGCCTTATTTGCAGGCGGAGCGCTTGTTTCTTGGATTATCATCCCGCTGCTGAAACTGAACCGGCTGGGCAAAACCCTTTCGCGGGAAGACGCGGCGGTAATCGCAGGCCGGCATTTTCCCGAAATCGGTGACAAGATGCTCAACGTGTTGCAGTTGAAAAACGGAGCTGTTTCCGGCGCCGAATCCGACCTGTTGCTGGCATCTATTGAACAAAAATCTTCGCAGCTTTCGGTGGTGCCCATTGCGCGGGCGATTGACTTGGGGAAAAACAGAAAGTACCTGCCGTGGCTCCTCCCGGTCGTAGGCGTTTTGCTGCTTTTTCTCCTGCTTTCGCCCACCACTTTCCGGAAAACCGGCGCCCGTCTCCTCCAACCCGCCACCGCTTTTGAAAAGCCCGCGCCTTTTGATTTTATTCTCCTGAATGGAAATGATTTGACTGTTCCGGAAGGCGAAGATTTGACCATTCGGGCGAAGGCTTCCGGAAACGCGCTGCCGTCTCAGATGGAAATCCTGACCGGCGAGGAGCGGCGAACCATGCGGGAAGATTCCGGAAAATTTATCGCCAGGTTTGAGAAGGTCAATAAAGACATTTCGTTTCGCCTGTCGGCTTCGGGATACAATTCCAAACCCTATATTGTAAAAGTCTTGCCCAAGCCGTCGCTGCTGGCGGTGAAAGCACAACTGCGTTATCCCGCTTACACGGGCCGGAAAGACGAGCTCCGGACGTCTCTCGGCGACCTGAGCGTGCCGGTCGGCACGCAGATTTCGTGGCTCATCACCACCAACGCAACCGATAACATGCGCTTTTACCTGGGCGACGCACTGGCGGGTGTATTGCCGCGCAACGGTGCGTTCTTTGGCGCATCCCACCGTTTTCTGCAAGACACGACGGTGAGTTTTGTGGTGGAAAATACCCGCAGCCGCCTTGCCGAAAAGCAAAGCTTTCGCGTGGCGGTGATCCCCGACGCGCCGCCGTCTATTCAATTAAGTAATTACGCCGACAGCAGCACGGGCGGACAAATCCTCCTGACCGGAACGGCAGGCGACGATTACGGTTTGAGCCGCTTAGTCTTTGTAGCAGTTATTACAAATAGTGATGGAAAAGTGCTTTCCACCAAAAGCGTGAACCTCCCGGTTTCCGGAAAAAAGGCTACGGCTTTCCAGCATTACTTTGACGCTTCGGCCCTGCTCGGCAGCGGACAGCGGATGCGCTACTGGGTGGAAGCCTGGGACAACGACGGTGTGCACGGTCCGAAAGTGGCGCGCAGCACCGAGCAGTACTATGACCGCACCGGCGGCAAAAAAGTAGATGCCTTCCTGGCGGAAAACGCCCAACAGGTTTCACAGGGCTTGAGCAATTCGGCGAAGGAAAATCAGGAGCTTCAAAAAGCAACCCAAGAATTGCAAACCCAGGTATTGCAAAGCGAGGCGACGAGCTGGGAGTCCAAGCAAGCCCTGCAGCAAATGATGGATCAGCAGGAAGATATCAAGCAAAAGCTGGAGACTGCCAAAAAGCGCTTTGAAGAAGGCATGAAGCAGCGCGAGAACCGGCAGATGAGCGAGGACGCCAAGGAAAAAACCGAGGCGCTCAAAGAGCAAATGGACCGGCTTCTGAACAAAGAACTGGCAGAGCAAATGCAGAAGTTGCAGGAGCTGATGCAAAAGCTGAACAAAGACAAAGCGGTGCAAACCCTGCAAAAATTAGAGCAGGACAACAAACTGTTTAACATGGACCTGCAACGCCTGCAGGAATTGATGAAAAAGCTGGAGCAGCAGTTGAAACTGGAAGACCTGGCCGCCAAAATGGAAAGTCTGGCCCAAAAGCAAGGCGACCTGAAAGACAAAACCGATAAAGGTGAACGGGGCAACGAAGAACTGGCGCAGCAGCAAAAAGACTTAAAAAAAGAACTGGACGAAGCGCTGAAAAAAGACCTCAAAGACGCCGCCCGGCAAGCCACCAAAGCCGAAGAAAAAGAGCTGGATAAAAGCGAGCAGGCGGGCAAAGAAGCCGGAAAAGACATGCAGCAAAGCAGCGAGCAACTGGGCCAAAATCAAAAGCAGGGCGCGTCTAAATCCCAGCAGCAGGCGCAGCAAAAACTTCAGGAAATGGCCAACGCCTTGCGCATGGCCGCGAGTGGTTCTTCCCTGGAGCAAATCAATATTGACATTCGCGCCACGCGGCAGATTCTCACCAATCTGATGCGCCTTTCGTTTGCTGAAGAAGGCCTCGTGGGAAAAACCAAAACTACATCCGCTGCCTCGCCGGAATACCTCGCCAACATCTCGGAACAGTCCCGGCAATATACCGCTTCGCACATCATCCGCGACTCGCTCTACGCCCTCAGCAAGCGAATTTTTCAGCTTTCGGCAACGGTGAATAAAGAAACCGCCGGACTGGAGTCGTCTCTTTCCAACGCCACCACGGCTTTGAACGACCGGCAAATCGGGCAGGCGGCGCAGGCGCAGCAATACGCCATGACGCACACCAACAACCTCGCCCTCATGCTCAACGAACTGCTCAGCAACCTGATGATGCAACAATCACAGGCCATGCAGCAACAGGGCAACAGCGGCTCCTGCAGCAAGCCCGGCGGCAGCAAACCTTCCGGAAAACCGGGTCCCGGCGGCAGTGGAGCAGGCCAATTGCAGGACATTATTTCCGGACAACAGCAGCTGGGCAATGCCATGCAGCAAGCTGCTCAAAGCGCCGCCCGCCGACAAGGCGGCCAGAAACCCGGCGATAAACCCGGCCAAGGCCAACAAGGTCAGGGACAGCAGGGCGAAGGGCAGAACGGACAAGGTAAAGACGGCAAAAATCCCGGCGGTCAGCAGGCTGGCGGGGGGCAAAGCGGTGGTTCCGGAAGCAGTGGGGGCGGCAATGGCAGCGAAGGCGAAAACGGCGATGCCGAGCAACTGGCTCGTTTTGCCGAGCAACAGGCCGCTATCCGCCGGCAGGTGCAACAACTCGTCAGCAAGCTCACCGGTTCCGGAAATCCGGCGGCCGCGCGCCTGCTCCGCGAGATTGCCCAGAAGATGGATAAAACCGAGGAAGACCTCGTAAACCGCCGCCTCACGCCTGAACTGGCGATGCGCCAAAGCGACATTTTTACCCGATTGCTGGAAGCCGACAAAGCGTTGCGCGAGCAGGAACAGGACAATAAACGGGCTTCTACGGCGGGTGTGGATAGGGCCCGGCCCATTCCGGCAGAGTTGCAGCGCATCCTCCAGCAACACAAGGCGCTGCTGGAAGGCTACCGCACCGTTCCGGCTGATTTAAAGCCCTTTTACCGGGAAGTGGTGCAGCGCTATTACCAGAATATCGGTAGTGGAGGTCGGTAGTGACTTCCGGGCGTAACAGGCACGGACTTTTAGGAAAAAAGAAAAATAATTTGATGAAGTTTGCAAAATGAAAGGAAGTAGAGTATTTTAATGCCGAAAAAGGCGCTGTCTTTCTTTAAAATAACTGCCCTATGTTTTTCAACCGCTCTTATCGATTCAGCTCGGCTCAACCGGCTGACACCATCCGGCGAAAGTTGCTCGGTACCCGAACTACTGTTCATGGTCTTGATTTCGAAATCGTAGATACCGACCACGGGCTGCGGATTGTACCGCATGCCGAAGAAGTGGAGGCGGTCAAGACCCTGCCGGTGACCCGCGTCAACCTAAAAGCCCGGAACGATCAGAAGACGGACGTGACGCTTTTCTCCCACATGCGCCGCATCGATCAGGGTGGACCGTTGCTCGTAACCTTTTTCGCTCTTTTTATGATGATTGCCGGCGCTATCGGCTATGCGCGCGGGCAGGCGGAATACAGCCTTTATACTTTGCCCTTGATCGGCATCGGCCTTTTGGTCTTCCTGATTATGTGGATCCGCCTGGAAACCGGCTATTTTGTGTATGTCCGAAAGGTACGCGACTTTGTAAAGTCCCAGGTGCAGTAAAACATTTCAGAGCGGAGCGCTGCTTACCGGATGTAAGGCCGGAGCGAGTCTAATGGAACCTCGCCGGTGAAAATCTTCACCAGCTTCCGATTCTTGTTATAAATATTAACCTGCGGAAGCGAGTTATAAACAAATGTTTTTTCAATAATTTTAGAACTATCTACGCCCAACCATATTTTAGGATAATCAAATACCTTAGTCGTGGCGTTGAAATAATCCATATAAGGCATCATCGCATCGCCGGCCACCAGCAAAATCTGCCCCTCCCGAAACTGATCCAGATTTTTGGCCAGCATCCGGGTCACGTCTTCACAATGGCCGCAGGTAGGGTTAAACATCATTAGAAAGAAATTACCGGAAGTGTCTATGTCTTTTCCGGTAATCACCCTGCCCTTGGGACTCACCACCCGCAGCTCGGGCAGGGGGCCCCCAACTGCTTTGTAATCGGTCGTTGAAACCGTGTTTTGAACGGCTGCACCTTTTTTCTTTTTCTGGGGGGAAAAGGAAGCAAGTGTCAGCAGGCAAAGGCCGGCATAAAGAAGAGGGCGATTCATCTCCCGAAGATAACGACCTTTGGAAAAAAGAGGTTGTAAAATCGTGCAAAATCCGCCTACGACGCCCCTTGCTGAGCGCCTGCGCCCAAAGCAAATAAGCGATTTTATTGGTCAGGAACACCTGGTGGGGCCCGGAAAAGTGCTCTACACACTGCTCCAGCAAAAAAAGCCGGCTTCCATTCTTTTCTGGGGGCCGCCCGGAGTGGGCAAAACGACATTGGCCCATATCATTGCCCAAAATCTGGAGCTGCCTTTCTTTACACTCAGCGCCATCGACAGCGGCGTAAAAGACGTGCGCGCTGTAATCGAACAGGCTCGCTTTGCCGGCCATGCGTTGGTTTTTATCGATGAAATCCACCGGTTCAACAAAGCGCAGCAGGATTCCCTGCTCGGCGCAGTCGAAAAAGGCATTATCACCCTCATTGGCGCGACGACCGAAAATCCATCGTTTGAAGTGATTCCCGCACTGTTGAGCCGCTGTCAGGTTTATACCCTGAAAAGTCTTTCAGAAGAAGACCTGAAAAAACTGGTTCAAACGGCGCTCCAAAAAGACGACTGGCTGCGGGCGCAGAAGGTTCAAATCGGGGAGTGGGACGCCTTGCTTTCCGGCAGTGGGGGCGACGCGCGGCGGCTGCTGAATTTATTGGAACTGGCGGTTTCGGCAATGCCGGCAGAAACCCGCCTCCTGACCAACGAGCAGGTGCGCGAAGTGCTCCAGCACAAAGCGGCGCGCTACGACAAAAGCGGCGAGCAGCACTATGATATTATCTCGGCTTTTATCAAAAGTCTGCGCGGCTCTGACCCGAACGGGGCGCTTTACTGGATGGCGCGGATGATCGCGGGTGGGGAAGACCCGAAGTTTATCGCCCGCCGCATGGTGATTCTGGCAAGCGAGGACATTGGCAATGCCAACCCCAACGCCTTACTGATGGCAACTACCACTTTTCAGGCCGTCCAGCTCATAGGCTGGCCCGAAAGCCGGATTATTCTTTCCCAGTGCGCTACGTACTTGGCGTCTTCTCCCAAAAGCAACGCTTCTTATAAAGCGATAAACGATGCAGAAGCGCTGGTGAAAAAAAGCGGCGATCTGCCTGTTCCGCTCCACCTGCGCAACGCGCCCACCCACCTGATGCGGCAAATGGACTATGGCTCCGGCTACCAGTATGCGCATGATTTTTCCGGAAATTTTGTGCAGCAGGAATACCTGCCCGATGCGCTTTCCGGAACGGCGCTCTACACGCCCGGTGACAGTGAAGCCGAGGCGCGCCTCAGGGCCTATCTGCGGCGTTGCTGGGCTGGAAAATACGGGTACTGATTTCCGGAAATATTCCGGACCTGACAGGTCCGGAGCGAAGCATAGGATGCCTGTCAGGTCAGTTGAGTTGTCGGCTGGATTTTCCGGAAATCCGGTTACCCAGAATTTGTGTCTCGGACCTGACAGGCATCAGCGGCCTCCACTCCGTTCCAGCCTCCACCTGTCAGGTCCTGAAATTTTCCGGAAATTTCGGTAAGCGCGTTTCGAATTGTAGAGCCCATGGGGTTTGCCTTTACTATATTTCTTCACCATCTGATACCTCATCACATCCCCAAAAACCTTTACCTTTAAGGAATATAAAAACCCGTTTTTATGGGAACCCGTTTAGGCTTTTTGGGGACGCTGCTTGTAGCCAGCTTTGCGGCTCAGGCTCAAAATGAAATGCGGGGCACCGTAAAAAACGCCTTTACCGGCGAGCCGGTGGCCGGGGCAGCGGTGGGTGCAGCGAGCCTTCAAAATCAGTTGATTACCGACAGCACCGGAAATTTTTACTTCGTTGTAGCCGAAGAGATAGAAACGATTACCCTGACCGTCAAGGCGCTGGGCGTGGATACGAGTTACGAAATCTTTCCCCAATCGGCCGGTTTGCTGGAGCTAAGGGTGATTCCAAAAGATTTTGACCTTGCAGCAGCGACCATTCGCGGATTGACGGCCCGGCAGGTGGTTCTGAAAGCAATTGAAGCGATTCCACAGAACTATCCGGCCAATACTTATGTGTATTACGGTCATTACCGGCAATACCAACAAAGCGGCGCACAGTTTCAGAACCTGGTGGAGGCGCAGGTGGCCGCGGCAATCCTTCCCGGGAAAAAGAAAAACATGTTATCCGCCGATTTGCTTTTCGCAGTTCTGAGTTCAAAAAAGAGCAGCCTGACGCGCACCAAAATCGAAGATGTAGACATCCGGGAAGGCCTTTCCGAACAGCTTTTCGAGGAAGACCCGGTGTATTTTCTTTCTCACAGCTCGTTTAGCGGGCGATTGCTGGATAGGAGCGAGTTCCGGTTCGACAGCACCTATTCCGGGCCGGACGAGTACCGGATTTATTATACCTCGGCGCTTTCCAGCGAAGACCATGGCTTTAGCCAAAAATTCGCGACCCGTTCTGCTCTCCGGGAAAGCATCGAAACCGGAACCTTGATCATCGACCGGAAATCCTTTGCTTTCAAGCGCATCAGCCGCAAGGCACGCCGCCTGCCGGGCTTCGACTATTACCACATGAATAACTGGGTGCCCGCCTCGCGGAAGTGGAGCCGGGAGCTGGTCACCGGGCAGCTCGATGTTCAGTATATGCAGCTGGGCGACAAATGGTTCTTATCCCAGCTTGCACATGGTTATTACAACGACTATTTCAGCCACAATTTCCGGGATTATGACCGCATTGCGCCGGGAATGCAATTCAAAGGGCGGCTGGGCGAGTTTTTTGAATGGCAGACGGCTTCCGTATCCCGGGAAATTCCTAAGGACCTGGCAAAAGCTTTTAGCCCCAGGCCTTATGTACAACTGGTCCCGGAAGCAGAAACCGGCTTTTCTCTGACGCAAACTACAGCCTTTCCGTTCTTGTTTTTTTCGGAAGAAGCCGTGCGCGGCGCGCTCTTAAATTCCCCAAAATAAAAGCCTTTACAGAAGCCGGTTTTTAATCCGCCACAGCAGCGAATCGGCTTTCTCCAAAATCAGATACAATTCCTTCTGCCCACCAAAATGCCGGAAAAAATGGGCTACACCGGGGTCCATGCTGCCTTCAAAATCAAAGTTTTTTTTCCCCCCAATCCGGCTGTGGTTCATCGCATGAAACAAAAGAGCCGTTAACGCGCGGGCATCCTGGACAGCCGGATTTTTAGCGCCCATAAGGTAGTAGGACCGCTCGGCGTCCCAGACGTGCCACACCACTGCTTGTATCGCATCGCCTTTACGGGCCGTCCACAGGGCAGCCTGGCCACGGGCATGCGCAGCATTGAAAAGACCTTGCAGGTAGGCGAACGAAAAATGTGGTTTCAGGCCTTTACGGGCCAGCGTTGCGGCGCTGAACCGATACAAATCCGCTAAAGCCTCCGGGCTGTCGGTGATTTGAAGTTCGCCGGCTGCTTTGCGCACATTCCGCCGGTAATCAGGGCTCAGGCACTGAAGCAATTCGGTTTCTGAAAGGCCCTCCAGCGAAAGCAAAAAAGTTTGGCGGACTGTAGCCTTAAAACCTTGCTCCGCGAAGGCATCCAGTTGTTTCAGGCCGGGCAGAAGTGCTGTGGAAACGACCTGCGCCGGTGGCAGCTGCTTCAGCAAAGATGCCACTGTTTGGTGTTCGAAGGATTCTTTTCTGCTTTCCTTTAAATCTGCCGGGAACGCTACCCACGGCCCGAGATACGGACACAGCGGCGGGTTGCGCAGCAGGGATATGCCATACTTTTTCTCCAAAAAAAACGGCCAGATTCCGGAAATCGCATCGCCGTTTTGGGCCGTTGCTACCGCCCACGGCAGGCCTGTTGCATCCAGCCACCACGGCTGGTGGAAGAGCGGCAGGTTGGGGGGCAGCGCGGTTTCCAAAATGCGTTTTTAAGAAAGAAATTTCCGGAAACCGGAGGCGTAAAATTAACCTTAGAGAAAGCTTCGGATGATCGGGGCAACCGTAAACCGCAGGGCGCTCACCGCAACCCGGCGCTGCAGCGTGGTGTTCGGGTGTTTAGTGTCATGTCCTTTTGGGTAACGGTCGGGCAGAATTTCGGTGGCAAAACCTCTCGAAAGATAATAGTACTTGAGGGCTTCCTCAACAGCAGGTGCATCGCGGACCACAACCACTGTTTCGCTGTTCCGGTAAGCCGAGCGTGGGTCGAGGTTAAAACTGCCAATAACCGCCACGTGGCTATCCACCACCATGATTTTGGAATGCATGGTCTGGTGGTGGTGAAATTCATAAAACTGCACGCCTCGTTTCATATACGTGTGGCGCAGGTTCAGGTAGGCCGCGTAGGAAATGGGAATATCCACCGACTGCATCGAGTTGGCGATTACCTCTACGCGCACGCCCCGAGCAATGGCTTCTTTGAGGGCCCGTCGCATGCGGCTGGTGAAAAGGATATACCCGTTTTGAATCAAAATTTCTTTTTGAGCTTTGCTGACCAATTCGATATGCGCATCCTCTACGGGCCGGTTGCGTTTTTCAAGGTATGGGTCGTTGGCAATGAAGTGTACATCGCGGCAGGCGGTCTTCAGGTAGTTTTTGACTGTTGCGCGGAGGGTGTCGGCTTTGTGAACTTCGATTTGCGCCAGCGTTTTGACCTGAATATCTTCAAAAAGTGCCGGGTCGAAGCGCTTGTACTTGTGGCGGGGTGCTTCTACCCAGTCTGATTCCCAGCGCTTGTCGAAATAGTCGGCGGCTTCTATGGCCGGGCCTCCTTCAAAAAATGCGTCGATGTCGTAGAAACAACCTTTCTTTTCCAGATCGCCTTCAAAATATTTGGACGAGATATTGCGCCCGCCGACGAGCAGGTATTTTCGGTCGATGATCAGGTATTTATCGTGCATCCGGCGATCCAGTCGCAGCATCCGGGAAAAGCGGGTAGGGTTAAAAACTTTGATTTCCAGCCCCTGTTCTTCCAGGTATTGCAGTGCCGATTCATCGATTTTGTTGGTCATGCCGTCAACAAGCAACTTCACCCGCACGCCGCGCTGCCGCAGTTGTTGCAGCAGGGCCAGAATGTAGAAAGGTTTTTCGGCGTCCTCAAAATAATAATAGCTCATGAGCACTTCCTTTTGAGCAGAAGCAATCATGTTGATGCGGATCTGATAAGCGTCCGAAACGTCCGGAAACAGGCGGATGCAGGGGGCGCGCTCCGGAGTGGGAGGAAAATATTGAGAGAATGCGCCTGCCGGAAAAAGAAGCAGGAAGAGAATGAAAAGCCCAAAGCGCATAGCGCCCGCGAAAGTAGGGGGCAGCGCTGCGAAATGACCTTATTCTTTTTACTGCAATGAAAACAGGCTGTCCACAAAATCTTCCTTGTGGAAGATTTGCAGGTGCTCCATTTTCTCGCCCACACCAATGTATTTCACCGGAATGCCAAACTTATGGGCAATAGCCAGCACCACACCGCCTTTGGCGGTGCCGTCGAGCTTGGTAATCGCCATGGAAGAAACCTCGGTTGCGGCGGTGAATTGCTTGGCCTGTTCCAGCGCATTCTGGCCCGTGCTGCCGTCGAGCACCAGCATGACTTCATGTGGCGCATCGGGCATTTTCTTGGAAATCACGCGGCGAATTTTGGAAAGCTCGCCTACAACTTTAAAAAAGCCGGAAA
>JAEVZP010000209.1 GCA_023392185.1 Bacteroidota bacterium | reverse complement strand
GTTTCAAAGCGCCTACTGAGGAAGAAGCCGCTCACGATTTCCTGTGGCGGATTCATAAACACACGCCGGGGAAGGGCACCGTATCTGTTTTTAACCGCAGTCAGTATGAAGATCTCATTGTGCCCGCCATTCAGCAAACCCTTGCAGAAGCCGACTGGAAAGCGCGCGTGCGCAGCATCAATGATTTTGAGCACCACCTGATTCGCAACGGGAATACCCACATCCTGAAGATCTACCTGCACATTTCCCATAAAAAGCAGGTAAAAAAACTGAAAGAGCGGATTGAATTGCCTCAAAAAATGTGGAAATACAATGCCGACGACCTGCTGGAAAGCACCAAATGGGATACTTATATGGCTGTGTATGAACGGATTTTCCGGGAATGCAGCGAAGCGCCCTGGACAATTATCCCCGCCGATAAAAAATGGGCCAAAAACCTGTTGGTAGCCGAAGCGGTAGTAAAGCTGCTCCGCGACCTGAACATGCAGTTTCCGGGTTTGAAGAAAGGGTAGGGAAGGCCGGATTTAAAGGGAAATTTCCGGAAATTAAGCTTCTGTTTACCGGCTGACGATCAAAAGCTCTACCCGGTTGCCATAAGGGGATCGGAACCGCAGAAAATAAACGCCTTCCTGAAGGCCTCGTGTGGAAAGTGCGGTTCCCCGGGCCGGTAGTTTTCGAAGAATTTTGCCTTTCCCGTTCAGCAACTCCAGACCCGTGAGTGGCAATCCGTCCGGGTTCTCGATGCGTGCTTCGTCGGCGTGGGGTAGGGGGCGCACGCGCAGCCGGGCCATTTGGGGCGGTGCTTCCGGATTGTTTTGGGAAGAAAAAAAATAGAGACTGTCGGCAATGTTCCAGTCGGTGTGCGAAAACGAATATTCCAGGCTGTCGCGGAAGATTGTGGCCGCCACGAGCCGCACCGAATCGGGGCTGCTGTTCCGGAAATAAACCGTGTCGTGGCGTTCCACAGGCCTTGTCGTATGGGCATCACGGATATCATACCAAGCCGTGATGCGCAGCCATTGTGCTGTCGAATCGATCGTATATCCCAAAAACGGGATAACGCCGTTGCCGTCGGCTGCTCTGTAGGAAGTATGAAAAATGATGCGGGTAGTGCTGTCGCCCAGTTGGGTGAGCGTATAGTTCATCGTTGGAAAAACCGGCGGCGCGGTAACGCGGTTGCTGCCACGGGCGCTCCCCACTGTTCCAAACATCCAGATCAATCCCACCCAAAGACTACGGCAGCGCATCCTCATAAGTGCCCAAAATTAATGGACAAATCAAAAGTTGGTTGTTCGTGCCGGTGTGGGGCAGCAATTATCCCAACCCGTTCAGCAGCCAGGCACCAAAGGCAAAAAGACCAGCCATAACGAGCGTAACAATTGTTTTGCGCAGCCGCGCTTTGTTATCCTGCGGGCGGGTGATGGTTTCGGCGAGCGTCCCGATAACGGCTACCGGCATTGCGGCGGCCAGAAACCGAAGGGCGGGCCGCCTCGTTCCTTCGCCGGCAATCATTTCCAGCAACCGCCCGCCGCCGGATAAAAACACGAAGAAGGCAATGATGAACGCGACAGAAACGCCGAAAATGAGGTTGAGAAAGAAGCGTACCGGCTTCATGGGACGGGTTTTGAAAAAGCTACTGAACCTTTTCTCCCTTGTAGAAAATGCCGCTTAAAGGGTCGAAGATGTAGTAATAAGAAGCGTTATCCTTTTTGGCATTGATGGCGGCGTCGGCAAGTCCGCCAATCAGGCCGCCGATGAGGCCGAATTGAACCCCCACCGCAGCGCCCACATAAGAACGCGAATCTTCCGGCGTGCCTGTCACAGCGAGGTCGCCTTTATGCCATATCAGCTTGCGGGCGCCGGTGGATGTGAGCACATAAGCCGTGTCGTCTTTCACCAGCGCGTAGTATTTCCGGCCCGGCAGCAGCGGGCGAAAACGCTCCTTTTTTTCATCCCAGATGGAGACATAACGGGCCTTTTGCGTCGTGTCGATGCGCACGTCGGGCGTCTGCATCACAAAAGACCGGAAATGATCATAAAGCCCGTTTCGCAGGGTAGAAAGCGTATAAAGCGGAAACCGGCTCTTATCAATGCTATCGGCGACCTTCCGGATTTGGGCAACGCTTGTGAAGAAAGGCGCACCTGCCGCCGGAAGCTGATTTAAAAAGGGACGTATTGTCGCGCCGACGGCTCTCTCAACAGTATCCACAAAGCTTCGGAGCGGCTCGGACGTCCGGGTTTCTGCGGAGGAATACAGGGTGTCAATCACGCCGATAAGCTGATAGTGGTTTCCTTCCCGTTCATACAGATGCGCTGTAAAAGTGCATACATCTGCGTAGCTGCGCCCGTCGGGACTGCGGATTTCTTCCGCAAAGGCCAGCTGGCGCAGCAGCAGAACGAGCACAGGCGAGTCCGGGGCGAAGGAGACGCCGGGCAGGTTCCGGAGCTGCACCCGCAGAGACGGTTCGGCCACAACAGGCAACTCTTTTCCGGAAAATCCCAGCCGGGAAAAGCCCAGATCAGCCGTGTCGTTGCGGGCGTCCACCATCTCTATCCCGCTATAGGCAGCCCGGAGCTTCGCCGTGTCTGTTTCCGGAATCCGGAAGGTTATTTTCTTCTGAGCCAGCGCCGCGAATGTGGGCAGCAGGAACAGCCCGCAGGCGATAAGCGTTTTCTTCATGTACAAAATGGCCATCTCAACCAAACGGTTATTTACCCGATTTTTTCTTCCATTTTCCGGAAAGCAGCCCGGGCCGGCGCGCTTTCCCAAAGGACTTTATAGATCAGCGAAGCAATCGGAAGTTTGATGCCGCTGTCGGCAGCTACCTGCATCATGCCCTGCGAGGCGTAGTAGCCTTCGGCTACCATATTCATCTCCAGCTGGGCGGCTTTTACACTGTAGCCTTTGCCGACCATTAACCCAAACGCGCGGTTGCG
Source organism: Bacteroidota bacterium (assembly GCA_023392185.1). Classification (GTDB taxonomy): domain Bacteria; phylum Bacteroidota; class Bacteroidia; order Chitinophagales; family Chitinophagaceae; genus UBA1952. The sequence goes on along the minus strand of JAEVZP010000209.1, from coordinate 21,442 downwards.
GCTGTGAAGCGAGTAGCAGGTCACGAGCAAATCGCCGAGGTAGGCACTGGTGAGGAAGTCGGGCAGGGCTTCTTCGGGGTGCAGTTTCCGGAAATGTTTCTTCACAAACTTGTGCATTTCCCGGAAGCAAGCCGTGATGTAAACCGCCATGAAGTTGTCGCCATAGTCCAGCCCATGAGCGATACCGGCCCCAACCGCGTAGATGTTTTTGAGCACGGCAGCAAACTGTGCGCCCCACACGTCTTTGTTGAATTTAGTGCGCATATAAGGTGTCGCAAAAGCACCAGCCACCGATTCGGTCAGGGTGTTATCCAGGCCGGAAAAAGTGAGGTAACTCAGCCGCTCCTGCGCGACTTCCTCGGCATGACAGGGACCGGTAATGGCCACATACTTACCAATATCAAAACTGCAGTGGTGGGCCAGATAATCGTTGAGCAACCGACCGGTTCCGGGCAGGATGCCTTTAATAGCGGAGATCATATGGGGCTTTTGCCAAAGCATAGCATCGGCACGGCCGATCACGTCTGAAGCATAGGCAGAAGGAACTGCAAAAACCACCGAATCGCACTGGTGTAAAACGCTTTCCAGGTTGGCTGTAGGAAAAAGCGCATCCGGCGCAAAGTGAATGCCGGGCATGTAAGACTGGTTGTGGTGTTTCTCCAGCAGGTATTGCACCGCTTCTTCATTGCGCATCCACCAATGGATTTTCCGGCCATTATCCGTCAAAACTTTCGCCAGAGCAGTGCCGAAGCTGCCATTTCCAATAATACCTACGGTTCCTAAAAGCGCCATATTCGATTCCTTTAAAGTCTGAATTCTGGGGGTGGATTTTTATAAGAATACAAAATGCTTTCCGGGTCTCCGCTTCCACAGCCTCAAACCCGGTTTTGGGAAAATCGCAAAAGCTATTTAGTTCCCTCGCCTTTGTCTTCGCCAAAAAGCGATTCCTTTTTAACGACCTGTACTTTCGAGTCGTTTTTCAGCGTCCGGGCTATGGCGCTGTACGGCGCTACCACTACTTCTTCGCCGGCTTTCAGGCCCGATACGATTTGCAGATAATTATTGTCCTGGATGCCGGTCTGCACATCGCGCAGGGTCACTTTTCCGGAATTTTTATCCACTACAAAAACCACCTGACGGGCCTGTCGCGGTGCCGCTCCTTTTTTGACGAGGCTGTCGGGATAATCGCGGGTCGTGACGGCATTGACCGGCACGGCCAGCGCGTCGCGCTCCCGGCGGGTGAGGATATCCACCGAAGCGCTCATGCCCGGTTTGAAAACAATGGGAAGCTGTGGGGTTTCACTATTATTGATTCCGGAAGCTGTTGTGGGGGAAGTGATAAGGATGCGCACCGTGTAGTTGGTTACCTGATCGGTGCTGCCTGAAGCCGCTCCCAGTCCGCCGGCGCTTTTGCTCGAAACGCTTACGCTGCTTACCACGCCATAAAATTTCCGGCCCCGGTAGGCGTCGGCTTCAATGTGCACCGAATCACCTGTTTTGACCTTCGCAATCTCGGTTTCGCTTACATCCACACGCACTTCCATGCGCCCCAGGTTGGCAATGGTCATCATTTCCGTCCCGGCCATTTGAGCCGTTCCTACGACGCGCTCACCCAGTTTTACGTTGAGCGCGGCAATAATTCCGGAAACCGGCGCAAAAAGCGTTGTTTTCCGGAGGTTGGCCTGCGCCTGTGCCAGGTTGGCCGAGGCGCCTTCTACCCCAAATCGTCCGCCGGAAACCTGTGCCTGCGCTGCTTCGAAAGAAGCTTTGGCGGATTTGTAAGCGGCTTCAGCCGTCTCAAATTCCTGCGCTGAAATCACTTTTTCCCGGAAAAGCTGCTGGTTGCGATTGTAAGTAGCGCGTGCCTGCTCCATTTGTGCTTTGGCCTGTGCCGCCTGCTCGCGACCAGCGGCAACGGTAGCCCGGCTTTGCGAAACGGATGCCTGCGCCTGATTTACCATGCTGCTGTAAGTAGCGGGGTTGATGCGGGCAAGCAGTTGTCCGGCAGTAACGCTATCGCCTTCCTTTACCCGCAGCTCAATGATTTCGCCGCTTACTTCGGGGGAGATTTTTACTTCCTGTTCCGGAAAAATCTTGCCGCTGGCCGTCACCGTTTCCACAATCGTGTGTGGGCCGGCAGCTTCTACGGCCACCTTCACACCGGCATCGCCACCGGAGCGCCCAATGGCAATAATGATGATCAGAAGGAGGAGCATTCCGGAAACGATCCAGAGGGTTTTTCTGCGTTTCATAAAAAAAGGAAGAGAAGCGTGGGCGTAAAAATAACACGCGCAGCTGCAGGCACGAATTTCAATCTGTGTAAGGGCCTGCTGATAGGGCGGTCCGCCTTCTGTTCTGTGTCATTTTGGTAGTACTTTTCCTTGAAGGCATCAGTTTTGTAAAACCGGTTTTGCAGTACATTCTTTTATGGCCTTAAATGCTGAATTTCTCTTTCAATATTTCCGGAAATTTCCGGTTTTTGTGCTGTCCGGACTGCTTACGCTAAGCCTGCTGGCCTGCAACGAACCGCCCCGGAAAGTGTATCCGTCGCCCAAGGGCTATGAGCTGGGTGAGCCGGAGCAGAAAAAACTGCCGATCGAACTGGACGAGATCTCCGGCATTGCCTATCATGCAGAAGATCAGGCGCTTTTTGCCATTCAGGATGAGGTTGGGTTGTTGTATAAAATAAAACCTTTTCAGCAGGAAAATATCGAACGGTGGCGCTTCGGTAATGCTGGTGACTATGAAGACATTGTCTTGAACGACAACAAGTTTTATGTGCTTAAAAGCAATGGCAATATTGCTGTTTTCAACTTCACCGATTCCGGAAAAGTGCAGGGCGCCGAATACCCGATGAACCTGGTGAGCGGTGCCGAATTTGAATCGCTGTATTATGAACCGGAATTGCGAAAGCTGGTTTTAATTTGTAAAGACTGTCCGCAGGACAAGAAAAAACACGTCAGTACTTACCGCTTCGATCCGGAGACGCGCCTTTTTGAAGCCGCCGAAATGACGATTGACGCCGAAGGCATCGCCGGGGCTATGGGACAGAAAAGCATGAAGTTCAAGCCCAGTGCCGCAGCGGTTCATCCGCTCACCGGAAAGTTGTTCATCATCTCGGCCGTGAACAAGCTGTTGGTGGTGACCGACCGGCAGGGGCGCACCCAGGAAGTGTATCTGTTGCCGCCCGTTTATCACAAGCAACCCGAAGGCATTGCCTTTGCCCCGGACGGCACTATGTTTATTTCCAACGAAGCCGCAGATGTAGGTGTGGCCGATATTCTGATTTATAAATACACCAGACCCGAGACTCCCCGATGAAAAGACTTTTTTTACTTCTGAGCCTTCTTCTGCCGGTGTGGGTCGGGGCGCAGGAAACGCTGCCTCAGCGCAATGCCGAGGTAGAATCCCGGGTTATCTTTATCGGAGATGCCGGCGCACTGGTAAACGGCAGTTCGGTGGTGATGCGTGCGGCACGGCAAACCATTCCTTTCGACTCCAACACAACGGTGGTTTTTCTGGGCGATAATCTGTACCGCCATGGACTGCCCGACGAACAGGCGCTGGGCTATGCCAAATACCGCGCGGTGCTCGACAGCCAGATTGCCATTGCCGACGGCACGCCCGCCCCGGTGTATTTTATTCCCGGAAACCACGACTGGGAAAACGGAAAACCCACCGGCTATGGTGCCCTGATGCGCCAGCAACGGTATATCAACACACAATCTGACCGGAAAGTCCATTTTCTGCCCGAAGGCGGCTGTCCCGGCCCGGAAGTGGTGGAAATCGGGGAGAACACCGTGCTGGTGATTATGGACAGCCAGTGGTGGCTTCACAACTTCGAAAAGCCCGGCCTCGAAAGCGATTGCGACTCCAAAACGAAGCTGCAGGTGCTTGATGAACTCAAAAGCATTGTCACCAAAAACGAAGAAAAGTTGCTGCTTTTTGCCTGTCACCACCCGTTTCGCAGCAATGGTCAGCATGGCGGTTATTATACCTGGAAGCAGCACGTCTTTCCGTTTACCGACATCAACCCGAAGTTTTATATCCCGCTGCCCATTCTCGGCTCAGTGTATCCTATCACGCGCAGTGTTTTCGGCACCACGCAGGATATGAAACACCCCAATTATGCCAGCATGATTGAGCAGGTAGAGCCGATTATCCGGCAGCATCCCAATCCGGTTTTCCTGGCCGGACACGAGCATGCACTTCAGTATTTTAAAGACAGCGCAGCATCTTTTATTGTGAGTGGTTCCGGCTGTAAGCGTACCCGTGTTTCAGACTCCCGGCAGTCGGATTACGTAGCCGACTCGCTGGGCTATGTGGTGGTGACGGTTTATAAAGACAAAACCTCGGATGTGCAGTTTCATACTGTGAAAGCCGACGGATCCGGTCAGCGCTTGGCTTTTTATGATTCGCTTCTGACTGATTTTTCTAAACTTCCGGAACTAAAGGCGCCGGAAAACAATACCCTTCCCGAAGCGTCTTTTAAAGACAGCGTGCTGGTGAAGGCCAGCAATCTGTATCAGAATGCCGGGCCCTGGAAGCGTTTTGTTTTAGGAGATAATTACCGGAAAGAATGGAGTACGCCGGTGAAGATGCGGGTGTTTAAAATCAAAGAAGAAAAAGGAGGCATGCGCATCGTGAAACGGGGAGGTGGCATGCAGACCCGCTCTTTACGACTGGTAGATTCCTCGGGCCGCGAGTGGGTGCTGCGCACGGTGGACAAAGACCCGGAAAGCGTATTGCCGGAAGGGTTACAGGGCACTTTCGCGCGCAAACTGGTGCAGGATGTCATTTCTTCGAGTCATCCGTATGGAGCACTGGCCGTGCCGCCGCTGGCGACGGCGCTCGACGTAATCCATACCAAACCCGAGATTGTGTTTGTGGGTAATGATGAAAACCTGGGCTATTACCGGAATCTTTTTGCCAATCAGGTCTGTTTGCTCGAAGAGCGGGCCCCGGTGGCCGAAGAAGTGCGGACGCGCAGCACAGACAAAATTTTCAATAAAATCATTGAAGAAGCCGACCACATTGTGGACGAGAAAACCGTGTTGCGAGCCCGGCTGCTCGATATTTTTATCGGCGACTGGGATCGCCACTTCGATCAATGGCGCTTTGCCACGCTGGATACCGGAAAAGGCAAAAGTTACATTCCCATTCCCCGCGACCGGGACCAGGTGTTTTTCAACAACAATGGCTTGCTGCTCAATGTAGTGGCGTATCAGGTCTTGCCACAGTTTTCCGGTTTTAAACACAAGATGCGCCAAACCAAATATCTGGGTTTTAATGCCCGGTTTTTTGACCGCATTTTCATGGCCGGCCTGAGCGAGCAAGACTGGCGCGCTGCTTTGGAGGAATTTGATGCAGCCATTACCGACTCGGTGATTGAAGCTGCCGTGCGCCGGTTTCCGCCGGAAATTTATGCTATTTCCGGACCGCTGATTGAGGAAAAGCTCAAAGCCCGCAAGGCGCAAATGATGAAAGAAGGTATTGCTTACCAGCGTTTTCTGTCGCAGTATGTGGATGTACTGGGCTCGCAGCAGGACGAGATTTTTGAAGTAAAAGCATCCGGCGATACCGCCTTCCGGATTCGGGTATTTAAAATGAAGAAAAACGGGATCGACACTGGTTTTGTTTCCTATGATCGCTTCGTTAATCCCAAAATCACGGAAGAAATACGACTTTATGGGTTCAACAGTCGCGATAAATTTATCATCGACGAGAGCGTACAATCGCGGCGGATGAAGATTCGCATGATCGGCGGCAAAGGTTCTGATACATTTGATGTGCGCGGAAGTATAAAGAATTTTATTTACGATTTTAACGGCGAAAAGAATCAGGTGCTTTCGACCCGCAGGACTGATCTGCGTTTCTCCGACAACCCGCTCGTTAACGATTTTGACTATCGTTCCTTTCGCTACGACGAGACTTCTTTCCCGGCAATCAGCGCATCTTTCAATCAGGAAGACGGCCTGCTGATAGGCGGCGGTATTAAAAGTGTGAAGTATGGTTTCCGGAAAGATCCTTTTCAACGGCTGCACAGCCTGACCGCCCTGACGGCCCTGCGCGAAAAAGCGCTGCGCGTCAACTACCGGGGGGAGTTTGTGCACCTATTGCGCTATAACGACCTGGTAGTGAACCTGAACCTGCACACACCTACACTGGATAATTTCTATGGATTGGGCAACGAAACCAAAATCGCCCCGGGAAAAGACATTAATTTTTACCGGACCCGTTACAATTTTGCTTCCGGCGATTTGCTTTTACGCCGCCGCCTTTTCAGCAATGTACTTTCCCTTTCTTTGGGGCCTACCGTGTATCACTACTGGAACCGGCCGTACCGCAATGAAGATAAAATCCTTGAAAATCCGACGCTGATCGGACTCGATAATTCGGTGTATCGCGACAAAACGTATTTCGGTGGCAAGGCGATTATGACTGTCAATAATATCGGAAATACCCTGTTTCCCACCCGCGGCATCGACTGGAACACTACTTTCATGAGTATGGCGGGCGTGTCGGGCGATGCCAAACCTATCACTTCGCTTACAAGCGAGATGAATATCTATGCAGCCCTCAGCGATCCGGCCAAGTTTGTAGCCGTTATGCGGCTGGGCGGTGGTAAAATATTCAGCAAGAACTACGAATATTTTCAGGCGCTTGGTCTGGGCCAAAACAATTATCTGCGGGGCTTCCGTCGCAACCGTTTCAGCGGAGAAGCAATGGCTTACGGCAGTCTGGAAGCCCGGGTGAAGCTTTTGACTGTCAACTCTTATATCCTGCCCGGCTCGCTCGGCGTGGTGGGTTTTGGGGATGTGGGGCGCGTGTGGGTGCACAACGATCCGTCTGCCAAATGGCATTTTACACCGGGGGCTGGTTTTTATTATACGCCGTTTAACCTGGTGCTGGTTTCCGGAACGGTAGCCTTTTCGGAAGAAGAAACACTTTACAATATCACTATCGGCACGCGTTTTAATCTGACTTTCTGATTGTACTTATGAATTCACCGGAATATGCGCAACTGCGCAAAGATGTGGAAGATTATGTCCGGGGTTTATATCACGAAAGAGAAACCCCCGACTTGCTGTATCACAACCTGATACACACCGAAGCAGTTGTGCAACATGCGCAGGAACTGGGCATTGCCGAAGAAATCGATTCCCGGTCCTTCGCTATTCTATTTGTGTCTGCCTGGTTTCACGACGTAGGGCAGCTCGACGGCCTGCCGCCAAAGGATCATGAAGAGCGCTCGGTAGTGGCGATGAAGGAATTTTTCCAAACCCACAAAGCGCCGGACGACGCTTTTGTTGATGAAGTCGCCGGTTGCATTATGGCAACCAAAATGCCGCAGCGCCCGACCAACCTGCTCGAAGGCATGCTCTGCGACGCGGATACCTATCACTTCGGAACACCTTATTTCAAAGAAACCAACAAAGCCGTAAAGGCAGAACTGAAAGCGCGGGGATTGGCGGAATGGACCAAAGACTGGACGGCCAAAACGGTGGATCTGCTGGAAACGCATACATTTTTCAGTCCGCACGCGCAGGAACTGCTTTTCGACGGCAAACTCAAAAACCTGAAGCGCACGCAGGAAAAGCTGGCGCTAAAGGAAAACCCGGAAATGGCCCTGGAAAAGGCGGATAAGAAAAAGAAAGAAGCTGCGTCGGCAGACGAGAAAGAACGGTTGCGCCAGGCCAAAAAGCAGGATACCCTCATTGCCCGGGGCATCCAGACCGGCCTGAAACTGGCAAGCGAAAACCACCTGCGTCTCAGCGATATGGCCGACGGCAAAGCCAATATCCTCATTTCCGTCAACTCCATTATTATCGGTGTGATTTTGTCGGTGTTGTTGCGCCGGCTGGAGGTAGATACCTACTTGACCGTCCCGACTATGATCTTCCTCGGGTCGAGCGTAGCCACCATTGTACTGGCCATTTTTTCTACACTGCCCAATCTGACGACCGGCACCTTTACCCGGGAAGATGTGATTGCCAAAAAGGTAAACCTGCTGTTCTTCGGCAATTTTTATCGCACCAGCTACGAAGAATATGCCTGGGCCATGAACCGGTTGCTGGGCGATAAAGAATATCTCTATGGCTCGCTGGTAAAAGATATTTACTTCCTGGGGTTGGTATTGAAGCGCAAATACACGCTGATTCGCTGGGCGTATTATGTATTTATGTTTGGGCTGATTATCTCTGTGATTTCTTTCGTCTTAGCCATTACGCTGCATCAACCCGACAGCGCCGTTCAGATTGTTTCACCCGCACGCGCCCCGCTCTGATTTTAAACTATGGCCCTTTGGCTTGCCCGCAGCGTTCGCAACCGCATATCGGCCGTACAATGGTACCGGTTGCGCAACGTTTTGTCTATTGCGCTGGTGTGGACGGTCATCGACCTGGGCTCGAAGCTGCTGGTGTCGGGTGGAGTACAGCCGCTCGATAACACTACCCACCGGGTGCTCACTTGGGGGGCTTTTGGGATGCGGGCTGCGATTGTTTTCCTGCTCAGTATCATTATGGCTTATATCCTGGTGTTTCGCATCCGAAACTCTTTCCGGGAGAAGCCGCTGTTGCTCAACTGGCTGTATAAAAGTCTGGTTTTGGTACTGCTGTCGCTCTTGATGAATACGCTGGTTTACCTATCGTATTACTACATTTTTCGGCGGCTTACTTTCCTGCAATCGTTGGATCGGTTTATTTCTGATAGTATCTACTCCACCTGGTTGATAATAAAAGTGGTGCAATGGCTGGCCATTTTTATCCTTACACAGCTGTTTCTGGAAGTAAATTCCAAGTATGGTCCGGGCGGTTTTCGGGGTATTATTCTGGGCCGCTATGTGAAACCCAGAAAAGAAAAGCGTATCGTTATTTTTCTGGACCTGAAAGATTCTACACCGATTGCTGAAGCATTGGGGTCAACCCGTTATTTCGATTTTATCCGGGAATTTATTGCCCATATCTCCAACGCGCTCACCGAGTATGACGCCAATATCTATCAATATGTAGGTGACGAGGTAGTGGCCTCCTGGAAAACGAGTCGCCGAAATGCTAAAAAATGCCTTTCTGCCTTAATTGACGCACAACGGGCACTCCAGAAAAACAGCGATCACTTCCGGCGTTTCTATGGGTTTGTTCCGGAATTCCGGGCCGGTATCCACGAAGGGGAAGTAACTGTGGGGGAGATTGGGGTGGTGAAAAAAGACCTGGCGATGAGCGGTGATACGATGAACACCACAGCCCGCATCCGTACTGCCTGTTCGGCATTGAACTGCAAGTTTCTGGTTTCCCAGAATTTTTTGGAACTCTTACCCCTTAAACCTTGGCAGGCCGTGCCGCTGGGTGCCATCGAACTGAAGGGAAAGAGTGAGGGCGTTGAGCTCTATTCGGTGCGGATCTAAAGTATCAGGTATCAGGTATCAGGTATCAGGTATCAGGTATTAGGATGTAGGGTAATGGCAAACTTCCGGAGGTCTTTTATTTTCCGGAAATCAATCAAGAATTTCCGGAAAAAACGATCTAGGCCAGCCCTATTTTCCGGGAATGCTCGAGAGCTTCATTGCTGTGCCGAAAATAGCACACCGGAACACCGGCAGCCCGGATTTCATCCAGCAAAACCTTGGTTGCAGCCACCTTCGACTTGGTGCGCCGCCGCAGATATACGGCATTGACCTGTGTGCCAAACTGCGCTACGATTTTCCGGTAAATTTCCGGATCGTGCTGGGTATCATCCCCCAGAAGCACAAAATGTGTGGCCGGATATTCTTCCATAATCCGCGCGATACGGTCGTATTTCGTCTGATGATTGTTGCTGCCGGATTTTACAAAGCTGCTCAATTGCTTCAGGCTGCTCAGCAGAAAAATACCTTCCGGTAAGCCATGATAACGGCAAAAATCCCGGATATAATCGTAGAGGTTCCATTCCGAGGAGGAAACATAGAAGAACGGGTGAGGATTGTCTTCTGTGGTGTTGTTCAAAGCCAGGGCTTGGTAATGAGCCACAACCCCTTCAAAAGGCTTCCGGGTTTGGGGTGTTTTGGTGAGCAGGGCCCGCAACCGCCGGAAAATATTCCGGGAATGCGACACCAGAAAAGTATCATCAATATCAGAAATAAAACCTTGTTTTTTAGAAACCGGGTGAAAAACCTTGCCGTCGCCTTCCACACCTGCCGCCGCACCGGAAAGCCCTTTTGCCGATACATTATGCCAGCCCGCCCGGTGGGGCGTATCGCCCAGCAGATCTACATGGAAAAAGCCTTCTGCATTGGTCGTGGTGGTAAAAGTGACCCCGCCAAAACAAACTTCCACAAGTGCACCCGGCTGCGGTTTCACCGAGAACAGGCGTAGCATGGCGCGGGCATTGGCCAGCCAGCCACCTTCTTCGGGATGGGTACTGGGTTCTCGCTCCGGAGCATCCTCCAGAACATGGCCAATGACAAAGCAGCGATCGTCGTCACCATACGAATGATAAACCCGGATCTGGGGGCTGGTAGGCGTAGAGCCAAAAAAGCGGGACAAAAAACCCATACTGGCGCGGTTCTTAATAGCAGTTTTTCAAAAAAAGCAGCGTTACGTGAACGGTGTGGAAACAAATATGCCAATAACCTCCGGATGCCGGTTTCTTTTCGTGATCAACCCCCACGCCGGTGGTAAAGACAAAGGCATCTGGGAAGCGGCGATTGAGAAACACTTTGCTGCGCAGCCGCATCAATACTGCTTTTGGGAAACCACCGGTACGGATGACAGGCAAAAGCTGGCCCGCGAAATAAAAGCCCGGCAACCGCAGCGCGTGATTGCCGTTGGCGGCGACGGCACGCTGCGCCTCGTGGCCGAACTGGCTGCCCGCTACAACCTTGTGGCCGGCATGTTACCCGCCGGATCGGCCAACGGCATGGCCTCGGAGCTTTCCCTGCCCACCGATCCCGACGAAGCGCTGCGCGTAATAATAGAAGACTATACCGTGGCTGTGGATGCGATCCGGATCAACGGTCACTATTCCATTCACCTGAGCGATGCCGGACTGAATGCCCAGCTGATTGCCCATTTTGAGCAAACCGCCGGGCGCGGCCTCTGGAGCTATGCCCGTCAGATCATTAAAACCCTGCGCCGCGGCCGCAGCTTTGAGGTAAAGATGTTTATAGACGGCAAATACATCCGCCGTCACGCCGCCATGATTCTGATTGCCAATGGCCGCAGTTACGGCACAGGTGTGCTGGTAAATGCCGCCGGCAGCCTTCACGATGGCGCATTCGAAGTCATCGTTTTTCGCAGCATTCGATTTTGGGGCATCCTGCGTTCGCTGCTAACAGGGAAAACAGTAATCAAACCAAAGCAGGAAGTGTTTTCCGGAACGGATTTAAAAATAAAACTGCGCTTTCCGGTACCATTTCAGATAGACGGCGAATTTATCGGAGCGGTTCGCTCCATTGAAGCGCAAATGCTGCGCCGGAATGTAAAAATGCTGGTTTCTGGTCCGCTTCCTTAATTTGCACCTTCTTCTTTTTTCTGACAAAAAACTGACAAATGGCTACTAAACTCACTGTAAACAACAACGGCTCTCTAAAAGTAGACGGCGAAGATTTTATTATTGTAGACAAAGAGGGCAATGAATATGGACTGGGCGGGCGGACGGTCGTAAGCATTTGCCGCTGCGGCCTTTCCAAAAACAAACCCTTCTGCGACGGATCCCACAAAGGCCACTTCGAGCATCAGGCCGTAGCGTTTGACCTGCCACCCAAAAAAGAAGCCTAACACACTGGACGCATTGGACATCCCGCCGAAGGCAGGAAATTGGAGTATTGGACACCCGCGGTATTGGACGCCTGCGGCATTACTTTGCAGAAAGTCTGTAAGGCTTAAGAATTTGAATGGTGCCGTTTTGAAACCAAAACATCCGGTTCTTCAATGCCCAAAGGGCGTCCACCACTGCAAAGCAGCATCCAATTGCCGCAGGCAGTCCAATTCGGAACAGGTTCGGTTCTTTAGCGTTTGGAAACGCTAAAGAACCGAACCTGTTCCGAATTGGCAATCGCACAGGGATTTATGCCTAAAACACCTTCCGGAATGGGCTGCGCGAGCGCCTGGTAATATTTCTCCCAGGCCGGGTGTGTTTTTCCCTTGCTTTTAAACGTCATTGGTTGCAGCGAAAAAATCTTTTTGTCGTTTTGGGAAAAGATTTCCCACACCAGTTCTGAGCAGTACAGGGCACTGTCGCCGGGCAGGAACGGATCATCGTAGGGGCGACCGAGGTAAGACAGGCTCTTCCGGGCCGCTTCTTTCCGGTTTTTTCCGGAAATTTTTGCTCTTCCAACAAAAAGCCGGCTTGCGGTGTCACGTGCCATGAACGTTTCCAATGGTGTTTGCTGCACGGCCTTCCCAATGGCTTCTACCACCAGCCATTTTCCGGAATCTACCGTCAAAATACCGCAATGATTAAACCGCCGGTCGTTTGCGCAAGGCGTGGTAGCGATGATTGCATCGCACATCCCGCCGCAGGGCAGGTTTTGAAATACAATGTCGCCCTCCCGCAAAACTTTAGGAAGCGGCTTTTGCGCTCCGGCACCCAAAGGGTTGGCCGATAAAAAACCGGCTGCTAAAAGGGTTAGCAGCCGGTGGATCCATACAGTCATGTTCTGAGTAAAAGTTTTAGTGACCAGCGGATGCGTTTTGGATAAAGGTTTCCCGGCAGGGTGCGGTTGCTGCATCGCGCTTCGCATTCAGTCCGGGGTTATCCGGGTTGGTGTCAAGGGTGCGCAGCTCCGACTGGGTAAAAGATTCCAGAATTTTATCCGCCGAGCACTCGCAGTAGGTTTTGATTTGCTCCTGCATGGCCGGTGCGTCGCCAAAATCGCGTTGCATCGTTGTAATGCAGGCATCTACAAAATTCTTTTTAGCCTCCGCCTCGTTGGTGGCGGAACTGCAACCGGTTGCGAGCAAGGCGAGGGCAGAAAGCGAAAGAAAAAGGTTTTTCATAAAAGGGTTTTTAAAGAAAGGAACACGGATAGAGCAGGAATTATTCCTGCTCTATCCGTGTTCCAAACAAGCGCTTACACCGTGAACTTAATGCCTTGTGCCAGCGGCAGGTTGGCGCTCCAGTTAAGGGTGTTGGTTTGCCGGCGCATATACGCTTTCCAGCTGTCGGAGCCGCTTTCGCGACCGCCGCCGGTTTCTTTTTCGCCGCCGAACGCGCCGCCGATTTCCGCGCCGCTCGTGCCGATGTTGACGTTGGCAATGCCGCAATCCGAGCCTTTGTAAGACAGGAAGGTTTCGGCTTCACGCATATTCAGGGTAAATATGGACGAAGAAAGACCTTGTGGAACGGCGTTCTGCATGGCAATCGCGTCTTCCAGATTCCGGTATTTCATCAGGTACAGAATTGGTGCGAAGGTCTCGGTGCGCACGATCTCCATATCGTTGCGGGCTTCCCATACGGCTGGTTTCACGTAGCAACCGCTTTCGTAGCCTTCGCCTTCGAGCACCCCGCCGGCAACGACTTCTTTGCCACCTTCGGCTGCTACTTTTTCCAATGCATTCAGATACATGGCCACGGCGTCCTTGTCGATCAGCGGACCCACATGATTTTTAGAATCCAGCGGATTGCCGATAGAAAGCTGCTTGTAGGCCGCTGCCAGTTTTTCTTTAAATGCATCATACACCGCTTCGTGGATAATGAGGCGGCGGGTGGTGGTGCAGCGCTGACCGGCGGTGCCCACGGCACCAAAAAGGCTTCCGAGAAGGGCCATGTCCAAATCGGCTTGTTCGGAGATGATGATCGCATTGTTGCCGCCCAGTTCCAGCAAAGATTTCCCGAAACGGCCTGAGACCGCCACGCCCACGGCCTTGCCCATGCGCGAAGAACCCGTGGCGGATACCAGCGGAATGCGCTCGTCGTGGCTCATCCATTCGCCCACTTCGCGGCCGCCCTGCACCAGTCCGTTGATGCCTTCCGGAACGTTGTTTTCTTTTAAAATTTTCGCAACGATGTTCTGGCAGGCATTGGCCGTCAGCGGGGTTTTTTCGCTTGGTTTCCACACACAGGTATTTCCGCAAACCCAGGCGATAAAGGCGTTCCAGCTCCATACGGCAACGGGGAAGTTGAAAGCGGAAATGATGCCTACCACGCCCAGCGGATGCCACTGCTCGTACATGCGGTGGTCGGGGCGCTCGCTCGTCATGGTGAGGCCGTAGAGCTGGCGGGAAAGGCCTACTGCAAAGTCGGCGATGTCGATCATTTCCTGCACCTCGCCGAGGCCTTCCTGAAGCGATTTGCCCATTTCGTAGGAAACGAGTGCGCCGAGGGCGTCTTTTTGTTCGCGCAGGGCGTTGCCGATCTGGCGCACCACTTCGCCGCGTTTCGGGGCCGTCCATTGCCGCCATTCGATTGCTGCTTCCTGTGCTTTAGCAATTACCGCGTCGTAGTCTTCGCGGGTAGCAGTGGTTACGGTGCCAATTTTTTGGCCGTCCACCGGCGAATAAGAATCAATAATAGCGCCTTTTCCGGAAAGATATTGGGTTCCGGTCGCGACGCCTTCTGCTTTCTCGGAAAGACCGAGGTTTTGAATGACTTCAGAAATCTGGATTTTCATTTGGAAAACGGATTGAAAAATTTTGGCGCGAAAGTACGCCGGAAGGAATTGGAGCTTTTGCACATTCGGTCTTCCCCGTAAATATGGCTTGTGTTTGTATAACCCCCTGGTGGCTGAAAAGCCATCAGGGGGGTATTGTTTCCGGAGTCCGTCTCTTGCTTTTCTTTCCCAAATACCCGCAGCATTTCCGGAAACGGCAAGGAAAGCTTTGGACCGCAACCCTTCTGAAACGCCTGGCGGAGCCAATCGACCTTGTGGGATGGCAAAACCGAAAAATAATTCACATCCGGGGAAACCGTGCGGAAAAAGCCGTCGTAAATAGTCGTTAAAGGCAAATGATTGTCAAATGTTTTCTGCCATTATTTTAAACCCCTCTCCTTTATGAAAGACCCCAACACCGTCGCGCAGCCACAGGCTGCCAACCCTGCAGACGACCAGAGAGCCTTGAGCCGTCGTCATTTTTTAGGATTTGCCGGAGCTTTTGCCGGTGTCACTATGCTGGCTGCCTGTAGCCGTGATGATAATAACAATATCATTAGCTCTGGCGTTAATCTTGGCAGCGGCGATACCGGCGTTTTGAACTATGCTTATGCGTTGGAGCAACTGGAAGCCGCCTTCTATACGCAGGTAGTAGCTGCCGGCATGAGCTGGGCATCCGCTATGGAAAAAGAATTTATTGCCGACGTGCGCGACCATGAAATTGCGCACCGCGAGTTTTTTCGTGCAGCTCTTGGGAGCAACCGTATCCAGGACCTGACCCCCAACTTCAGCACCATCAACTTCGCCGACCGCCGGTCTGTGCTGGAAGCTGCCCGCTCTTTTGAGGACCTGGGAGTACAGGCTTATAATGGTGCCGGACAACTGCTGCAATCTGCCGAATACCTGCTGCTGGCCGGCAAGATTGTGAGTGTGGAAGCACGCCACGCCGCTTATTTCCGGGATTTGCTCAGCCCGGCTTCGTTTGCAGATACCAACATCCTGAATCCTGAAAATCGGATCGACCGTCATAAACTGCCAAATGAAGTGCTCAGCATCGCCGGCGCCTTTATTCAAGAAAAGCTGGACGCCAGCAAACTTCCCACACCCTAAAAAACAATCTGCACAATGAATATTCAACGCATTTTTACTGATATCGCGGATTCGGACCCGGAACTCTACGAACGCATCTCCCCCCGTCGTGCCTCTATCCGCACTTTGCTGCGCGGCGCTTCTATGGCAGTCTTGCCCATTGCACTGGGAGGCCTTTTCAAAAAAGCCTATGGGCAGGGATCTGCTAACCTGCCACTCATTATTGAGACACTCAATTTCGCATTGACAGCGGAATATCTGGAAAGCAATTTCTACACAACCGCGCTCGACACGCCTTTACTCGCTACCCAGATCGATGCGCTGGGCCTGCGCCCCGATGTGACCTTGCTCCGCGATAATGAAATTGCGCACCGCGAACTCGTAAAAGCTACCATTCAGAAGCTTGGCGGCACGCCCATTCCGGAGCCACGTTTTGACTTTACCGGGGGGAAAGGTCAGGGCGGCGGCCCTTTCGCCGATGTTATGACCCGGGCAGAGACTTTCTTTGCCGTAGCACAGGCTTTTGAAGAAACCGGGGTGCGCGCCTACAAAGGACAAGCCGGTAACCTGATGAGCAGCAAAGAAGTACTTACTGCTGCGCTGGATATCCACTCCGTAGAAGGCCGGCACGTGTCGCACCTGCGGATGATTCGCAAAACGAAATTTGGCGTGGATATTAAGCCCTGGATTACCGGAACAGTCAGCGGTATTCCCGGAACGGCTGCACAGCCTACTTATGAAGGAGAAGGCAATACCACGCAAAGCGGTATCAACATTGTCACACTCCCCAACGCGGCGACCAAAACTACTATTACGCCAAATGCAGCTACCGAAGCATTTGACGAGCCGCTGACAAAGGCTCAGGTAGAAGCTATTCTGTCAAACTTTATTGTGCTTTAGGCAATAAACGTTTTTTTTCATGTGAAAACCGAAGCCAACTGGCTTCGGTTTTTTAATTCTACTGGTTCGAAATTGTTTTTTGCAAAGCCCCTGCTGGCAAATACCGGCAATGGTGGGGATTGAAGTCTTTTTCCAAAAACAGCCGGTGCTGCCAAAAGATATGGTTTTGTTCCGTAAGGATTTGATAGAGCTATCCAATTGGGAAACAGTTCTTTTTAACACCTGCTAAATCTCCGCTTTACTTAATTTCGCGGACCTTTCCGCCGGATGATACCCATAGCATTTCTTATTCAACTCACCCGTCAAGCCGTCTTCACCGTTGGCTTGCTGCTGTGTTTGCTGGTGAGCGGCTGGTGTCAGATAAAGTATCCTCCGGTCTCCTACAATGGTGGCATCCGTACCTCCTGGGTCGCCGATGAGCCCGCCGCGCAGGAGCTGTTGTCGCTCACCGATGACGAGGCGACCACGGACCGGCGGACCTCTTCTTCCCGGACGCGCAAAGCCATGCTGGAAGAGAAAACAGCGCTGCGGCAGGAGCTGGCCTGGGCTTCGGAGACCGCCGAAAAAGACTTCGCGGCCACGCTCGCCGCATATGCGCAGCAATACGCGCGCCACATCCCCCCGCCCGGCTACTATCTGTTTTTATTCCGGTACAACCCGTTTTAAGGAAAGCGTTTTGGTGTTCCAAAGCTTCCCATGTGCACTTAAAAAAGCACCGGAGCGGAACCCCCAAGCCGCTTTTTCTTTTTCCTTAAAACAGTGTTTACAGCGCGTTTTTCGCCTGCGCCTTCCGGTCTAAAACCATGATTTCCCATTTACTGAAAGCGCTTCCTTTGGTTGGAAGCCTTCTTCTTTTTTCCTGCTCTTCGGGTACGCACAACCAAGTGCCGAAAGAGAAAGTCCGCACGCCGGTGTACCGTTTGGTAAAACAGGATGTGGACCTCAACAAGTTGTATGTTTCCGACATTCAGGCAGCGCAAAACATTGAAGTGCGCAGCCGGATTTCCGGTTTTCTGGACCGTATCCACGTGGACGAAGGCAGCTTTGTTCAAAAAGGCCAGCTCCTGTTTTCCCTCAGCAACGGGGAATTGCAGGCCGATATCAGCCGCGCCCGCGCCGCCATGTCCTCCCTGCAGGCCGAAGTGCGCACCACCGAGGTAGAGCTGGAAAAAGTGCGCTTGCTGGTAGATAAAAAGATTATTTCCAACACCGAATTGCAGGTGGCCCAGGCCCGCGTAAACGCGGCCCGCGCCCGCGTGGACGAAGCGCGCGCCGCCGTGCAGCACGCCCAAAGCCGGCAGGCCTACACCCAAATCCGCGCGCCGTACAGCGGGGTGATTGACCGCATTCCGCTTAAAATCGGCAGTTTGCTGGAAGAAGGCACGCTGCTGACGACGCTTTCGGATGTGAGCAACGTGCTGGTGTATTTCAACCTCTCGGAAAACGAGTATCTGGATTACCTCCAACAGAAAAAAGAAGGCAAGATTCCCGCCGACCGCGAAGCCACCCTGATTCTGGCCAACGGCGAAGAATACCCGTATTCCGGAAAAGTGGAAACCATCGTGAGCGAGATTGAGGAAAGCACCGGCTCTATCGCCATTCGCACGCGTTTCCCGAACCCCGACCACGTGTTGAAGCACGGCGCGACGGGCAAAATCCGACTCACCCGCGAGGAGCGCGAAGCCTTGGTGGTGCCGCAAAAAGCGGTGTTTGAAATCCAGGACAAAGACTATGTGTATCTGGTGGATGCGCAAAACAAGGTGAAGATGAAGAGCTTCGTTCCCGGCGCGCGACTGGGTGAATTCTACGTGGTAGAAAGTGGTCTTTCGGAAGGCGACCGCATCGTGTATGAAGGCATCCAGGGTCTGAAAGAAGGCATGGAAATCACGCCGAAAACCGCGAGTATCAGCGCCATCGGGCGGGTGTCGGGACCGGCAGCGCGGGGTGGGGAGGCGACGCTGTAAAGCCTCACCCCTTCCGCTCCAACCCTTCGACAAGCTCAGGGTGACAGGAGACGAGAGATTTCCGGAAATTTCCGGAAAACCTATTTCCGGAAAACCTATAAGGTTTTAAAAACCTTATAGGTTTCGCCTGACGAACCCTTTTTCTTTTGTCACCCCGGAACGGGGTCTATTTGGAGCCGATAGAGGTCCCGTTCCGGGATGACAAAATATTATGTGCTCGTCCTTGTGTCGTCTCTAAGGGCGAATGCAATTTGCCCCTACGGATTCCGCTTTTGGCTTTCGCCTTTCGTCTCCCAAACGCGTGAGGGATAGCGACCCTTCGACAGGCTCAGGGTGACAGCCGAAAGCCCGACCCGAAGGGGCACGCCCAAATAATTTAAGTGTATGGCTTCACGGTGTTCACGTTTTTGTGAGCCGGAAGCACAACCATTACAAACCACGTCACCCCTCTCCTCCGGAGAGGGGCCGGGGGTGAGGCCAACGAGGCCGGCAAAAGCTCCAAACGCCTCCATTCGTTCTTTATTACTCTTTAAAAAGCAAAATCCCACGTCACCCCTCTCCCTCGAGAGGGGCCGGGGGTGAGGCCTTTATGTTCCAAAAATTTATTCACCGGCCCGTTCTCTCGCTGGTGATTTCCTTACTGATTGTGCTGGTGGGCGTGATGGCGCTTTTTACCCTGCCGGTGACCCAGTTTCCCGACATCGTGCCGCCCTCGGTAGTGGTGTCGGCCAACTACACGGGCGCCAACGCCGAGGTGAGCACCAAAGCCGTGGCCACGCCGCTGGAACGCGCTATTAACGGCGTGCCGGGCATGACCTACATGAACACCGTGACCACTAACAACGGCAACACGCTGATTCAGGTGTATTTTCAGGTGGGTACCGACCCCGATATTGCCGCTGTAAACGTGCAAAACCGCGTGACCACCGTGCTGGATGAACTTCCGGAAGAGGTGATTAAGGCGGGCGTAACGACGGAGAAAGAGGTGAACAGCATGTTGATGTACCTCAACATCATCAGCTCCGATACGACACTGGACGAGAAGTTTATCTACAACTTCGCCGACATCAACGTGCTCAAAGAGCTGAAGCGTATTGACGGGGTGGGCTTTGCCGAAATCATGGGTGCGCGCGACTACGCCATGCGTGTCTGGCTCAAACCCGAACGGCTCCATGCCTACAATATCTCTACCGAGGAAATTATCACCGCGCTGCGGGCCCAAAACGTGGAAGCGGCCCCCGGAAAAACCGGCGAAAGTTCCGGGCAAACGGCCAACCCGCTGCAATACGTGTTGCGCTACAAAGGCAAATACACCGAGCCGGAGCAATACGGCAACGTGATTCTCCGCGCCGACCCGGACGGAGCTATTCTGCGGCTGAAAGACATTGCCGATATTGAGTTTGGCTCGCTGGACTATGACATGACGTCTATGACCGACGGCCGGCCTTCGGCCTCTATCATGCTCAAACAGCGGCCCGGCTCCAACGCGCAGGAAGTGATTGAAAACATCAAAACGCGCATGGCCGAGTTGCAGGAAACGTCGTTTCCGCCGGGCATGACCTTCAACATTTCCTATGACGTGTCGCGCTTTCTGGACGCATCGATGCACGAGGTAATGGTAACGCTGATTGAAGCGTTTTTGCTGGTGTTTCTGGTGGTGTACCTGTTTTTGCAGGACTTCCGCTCCACGCTGATTCCGGCCTTGGCGGTTCCGGTGGCCCTGATTGGAACGCTCGCGTGTATGCAGGCGCTGGGCTTTTCTATCAACCTCTTAACCCTTTTCGCCCTCGTACTGGCCATCGGGATTGTGGTGGACAACGCCATTGTGGTGGTGGAAGCCGTGCACACGAAGATGACTGAGGAACATATGCCCGCGAAGGAAGCTACGGTGGCGGCGATGAAAGAAATTTCCGGGGCCATTATCGCCATTACGCTGGTGATGTCGGCGGTGTTTGTGCCGGTGGCGTTTATGACCGGTCCGGTGGGCGTGTTTTACCGGCAGTTTTCCCTTACGCTGGCCTTTGCGATTGTGATTTCCGGAATCAACGCCGTGACGCTCACGCCTGCGCTCTGCGCCCTGATGCTGCGCCACACCGACCCGGCGAAGCGCAAACGAACCCTGCTTACCCGCTTTTTTGATGCCTTCAACCGCGGGTTTGACAAGCTCACCAACCGCTACGCTTCCATCCTCAACCGCATTGCCGCCCGCCGCGTCGTGACGCTGGGCATGTTGGTGCTCTTTATCGGCGCGACCTGGGGCTTTAGCGCCATTTTGCCGTCCGGCTTTATCCCCACCGAAGACCAGGGGATGATTTACGTGAACGTTACGACGCCACCGGGCGCGACGCTGGAACGCGCCGAGGAGGTGATGGCCAAAATTGAAAAAGCGGCCAAAGACCTCCCGGCGGTAGAGTCTATCTCTACGCTTGCGGGCTATAGCCTGATGTCGGAAGTCGCGGGCGCGTCCTACGGTATGGGCATGATTAACCTCAAAAGCTGGGACGACCGAAAAGAATCCATTGAAGAAACCATTGCCGCTTTGCAGGAACGCACCGCCGGGATTGCCGACGCGTCCATTCAGTTTTTCCCGCCGCCCACCGTGCCGGGCTTCGGGAATGCCTCCGGACTGGAATTGCGCCTCTTAGACAAAACCGGCGGCGAGGACTTGCAGAAAACCGCCGAGGTGACGAATAATTTCATCGCCGCGCTGAACAAAACGCCGCAGGTTACGAACCTGTTTACCGCTTTTGACCCCAACTTCCCGCAATATCTCATTCATGTGGATGAGGAAATGGCGGCCAAAAAAGGCATCACGGTGGACAACGCCCTGAGCACGCTGCAAACCCTGCTCGGCAGCTTCTACACCACCAATTTTATTCGCTTCGGACAGATGTACAAGGTGATGTTGCAGGCCGGGCCGGAG
>JAEVZP010000163.1 GCA_023392185.1 Bacteroidota bacterium | reverse complement strand
TTGTGGCACGGTGTGCTGAAAAAGGCAAACCAATTGCAGATATGTGCATAGAAGCGGCTTTCCCCGGCGACCTGTCAACCTCTTATATCGTTCAGGTAAAAGCACCTTGGGTGGATGATCTGGATTGTTCCGAAGCGCTTGATTTTCTTTTTGACCGGTTGTGGGAGACAACCGATGAGGAAACGCGGCGCAAGGTCTTTTCCATTCAGGTCTTGGACAGCGCAGCAGCGCTTCATTGCGTTACGGATGCTTCTGCCATAGAACGGTAAATTCATTTCTCTATGAAATATTTGAAACTGTTTCTTTTGACAGGTCTGGCAGCCTGTTCTGGCTCCGGTGAGAAGAAAATCTCCCCTCAAAATAAGATTCCGGTAAATCAAAACAACAGCTGCAACTACACCGGAACCTTACCTATAAGCCAAGCGCATTCTTTTAAATCAGATGCTGAAGCCGAAGCCGCCCTTCAACGGGTGATGAAACAAACCGGCCTGCCTACCAATTTTCTGCTTATTGCCTCGGATGTAGATAACGCCGCGGCAGTACTCCATGAAAACAAGCGTTACATTCTCTACAATCAGCGTTTTATGGAGGATGTAAAGAGGCAGACTAAAAGCGAATTTGGTGCCTTGAGTATCTTGGCCCATGAAGTTGGCCACCACTTATCCGGCCATACCCTTTTAGAATCGGATGCGCGGCCGGAACTGGAATTAGAGGCCGACCGCTTTTCAGGCTTTGTGCTCGCTAAGATGGGTGCAAGTCTGGATGAAGCCTGCATCGCTATGGAAACCTACGGCGGTGAAAACATTTCTTCAACGCATCCCGCCAAACGCACCCGCCTTGCTGCTATTACCAACGGTTGGAAGGAAGGGCAAATGAACACAGCCCCCGTGCAAGCCTCAGTGGTTATTCAAGCGCCAACCGAAAGCAACCTGTATGTAGTTGATGTTGTTGGGAGTGCAAAATATATTACGCTTAGAAACCGGAGTTTAAGTCCGGAAGAATACCGGCTAGGTAATTCCGGGACGCCTCAGGCCGCTCAACTCAACCGGGAAACAATCCTGACAAACCTGCCTAACGGCACCCAAGTAACGGTCTTAAGCAACGTCGGCAACACCTATTACGTCCGCGCGTCAACCCCGGACGGGGATTTGTTGGGCTACATTGTAAAATCGTTCGCTCAAAAACCAACTATCAAGCCGGCGGGTAGGGCTAAACCCTGATTCCGGCTTTACGCTGCTGTAACATGAAAAGGTATTTAATCTTATTTCTGTGCTTCATCGCAGGTCTGTCCACACACGCTCAATCCGGCCTGCAAACTACCGCGAACCTAAGTCTTAGAGCCGGACCGGGCACCCTGCATCAGGTCGTTACCCAAATACCTAAAGGCGCGTCGGTGGCAGTGCTTCAGGAGTGCGGCGGCTGTTCGTGGCTTCAAGTCGGGTACGGTGGGCAGATAGGTTATGTGAGTTCCCGGTATTTAACCACACCTCATCTCAAAAAGTCAGCGTTCTCCAACCCGCGTTCTGCCACGCCGGCTACTTCGGTTACCTACTATACCAATTCCGCCCGGCAGCGCGTTCAATCGCCTACCTACTACGAGTCGGCACCGGCAGGAGCTACCGCCATTTGCAGGGACGGGACATATAGCTTCAGCCGAAGCCGGCGCGGAACCTGCTCTCATCATGGCGGAGTGCGAAAGTGGCTTAAGTAAAGAGCATTTTAGTCTAAACATCAAACCTACCTTTCTACCTTTAATTTTACAGCTATGCATCCCGAAGAAAACCTTCCCGAAGACGATTTCAGCGGCAGCGAAGAAGAAAAACTGCGACTGGAAAACGAATTACTCAAGCTTCAGATGCAAGCCGAACTGGGCGGCGACTTTCATACAATGCCGGGCGTGGACCTGCCGCCGGAACTGGAAGGAGAGTTTCTGAATTACATCCGCGATTTCCACCGGCTGGAAGCCGAAAACCCACCGGTGCCGCTTTGGGAATATCTTGGCAACCCGGATTTTCGTCCCGCAGCCGAGCTGTCGCCGGAGGAATTGGAACGGGAGTGGGAACGGCTCAACAGCCTCTACGATGCCAAAGGTGTAGGCGTGGATTTTCTGGCCGACTACCCGCTTGCGGTGCGCTACGATTTTATGGCGGGCGAACTACTGCTTCATGAAATAGCGCCTTTCCCCGGCTGGCGTTTTATCTACGAAGAGTTTTACCCCAACCACGACTACGACCAGCGCGGGCGGACGGAGGAATTTATGAATGGGTTTTTTAAGGGCGAACTGCACGAGCATTTCATGGCTCCGCATGTCATCAACGGCGACAAAAAACCAATTTCGCTTGCGGAAACGCAGGAATTGGTGTCCCGGTTTATAGGACTGTTTAGCGGGATCAAATCCTACGACTATACCATTGAGGGCACCTCGGCGCAAAGCGACGAAGACATTCCGGAAGACGGGAACCGTTTGGGATTTTCGGAAGGAACGGTGCGCTATGTGGTTGAATATCAAGACGGAACGGAAACCGAAATCACGAGCCCTTTCAAGCTTTATATGGAAAACAGCTACGGCTGGTGGCAGGTGGTGCATTTCTACCTCCACGGCTTTGCGTGGTGAGGTATCTATTATCCGCAGTATTTATCTATCCGCAGTATTTATCAGGCCGGTCTCCTAAATGCTCCCCAGAGGCAGCCCGGGGACTCCACAATTCTTAAAAGCCTTCTTAGTTTCTCACTTCCCACCCGCCCGCAACCTCTTTCCGGGAAATGATGCCGGCTTTATGTACTCTTTCTACGCCACTTAGAGGAAGGCCAGATCTTTGTGTCTGCCTGATCCCATTGTGCCGGAGATCAAAAATAACCTTCCGTATGCATTTTAAGAATATAGCGCTTTATGCCGGTTGTGTTGGAGCCAATTTGCTTATCGGGAACGGGACTCTCCTGTTGCTGACAGATTTAAGTCCTGCCTATCGTATGGGCATCTCCATAATGATCGTTATCTACTACAGCGTTTGTTTTTACAAATTGGTTCAAAGCCCCAAAGCACTTTCGCTGCGCCGAATTGCAGGCGTGGCCGTTTTGCTCAGCCTTGGAGGCATGTTGATCGCCTGCATACTTACGTCTATCGGCATGCGCTTGTCTATAGACTCCATATTGATGGCCGGCCTCAAAGGCGTTATACCGCTTTTTGTTTTTGCGCTGGTTTTTGCCGCACCTTTCTGGATTCCGATCGCGCTGCTAAACTATTTTTTTCTCAGTCTGCTTTACAGAAAGCGAAACAGACCTCCTTCTTTCGTTCAGGAAGCTTGATTTCCGGTAATTTCCGGCAACTGAAACTCCGCATTCAATTCGTCGATGTATCCCAGGATATCTTTCCGGCCCAGAAACTTGACCGACGAACTCATAAACGAGCGCGGAATAAACTCCCATTCCTCCCGCATCCTGTTGATAAAGGCCTTGGCATTCATGTTAGCCTCGCGCTGCGTTACCTTGTCGGCTTTGGTGAAAATCATATTGAATGGCACTTCCCATTCGCCCAGCTGCGCCAGAAAATCCAGGTCGATTTGCTGAGGTTTCAGCCGGCTGTCGAGTAACACAAAGACGGTCAGCAAATTGGGCCGCTCGCGCAGGTAGCCGGCAATCATCTTTTGCCAATTGGCGCGCTGGCTCTGGCTCACCTTCGCGTAGCCATAACCCGGAAGATCCACCAGATACCAGTTTTCCCGAAGACCTTTCTCCCCTTCGCTTTCAATTTCAAAATGGTTGATGAGCTGCGTTTTGCCAGGCGCGGCGGAGGTTTTGGCCAGCTTGGAGTGGCGGGTCAGCATGTTGATCAGCGACGACTTGCCCACGTTGGAGCGCCCGATAAAAGCATACTCGGGCCGGTCGGGCTTGGGACACAGGGCCACGTTGGGCGACGAGATCAGATAATGGGCTTTGCGGATTTCCATAGCGGGCAGAAAGGTGTGTTGTAATTTCGAAGCCCGATGCAGACTTCCCCTAAAAACGAGCACGATGGCATCGTGCCCGACGAATCGTCAAAGCTAAGCAAGACGGCACAGGTAGCCGAGATGTTCGACACCATCGCGCCGAAATACGACTTTCTGAATCACACCCTCAGCCTGGGTATCGACCGCGGCTGGCGCAAAAAAGCGATCCAAAGCCTGCAAGCCTGCCACCCGAAAGCCATTCTGGACGTGGCTACCGGCACGGGTGATCTGGCCATGCTGGCTGCCAGAGAGACCGGCGCGCAGGTGACCGGTGTAGATATTTCGGAAGGGATGATGGACGTGGGTCGAAAAAAGGCGGCGGAACAAAACCTTTCCGGAAAAGTCACTTTTCAACACGGCGACAGCGCGGCGCTTTCTTTCCCCGACAACGCTTTCGACGCGGTGATGTGTGCCTACGGCGTGCGCAATTTTGAGCACCTGGAACAGGGCCTTTCAGAGATGTGCCGGGTGATGCGGACGGGCGGGCGGCTGGCCATTCTGGAATTTTCCAAACCCAAAATGCCGGTGATCAGGGAAGCTTTCGGATTTTATTTTAAACACATTCTGCCCCGGCTCGGCAATCTGGTTTCCAATCACGGACGGGCCTATACCTATCTCAACGAAAGCGCCATGGCCTTTCCGGAGGGCGAAGATTTCCGGAAAATCCTGCAAAAATGCGGCTTTCAGGAAGTAAAAGTGGCACCGCTTACGTTTGGGATTACGACCCTTTATACGGCAACAAAGTAGTTCTCTCCCGTTTGCAACAAGAATGCGAAAGGAACCGCTAAACAGGAATTTTCCTGGAAAATCCCACTCGAAGCAACCGGCTGCTCCAATCAGAAAAACCGGTTTCAACTGGCCGGTAAAAGAGTTAGTTGAGGCAGATTACCGAAGACTCATCGGGGCGGGCAATCATCATCTGGCATATGGTGAGCATGCGCACCCACGCCGATTCGGCGCGCTGATCGCCGTGCATGGCAGCCCATTCATAGCCGGTGTAGCGCTCATAAGACTGTTCTCCTAAAACATTATAAACCAACATGCGTACGGGTACAAGCAGTTCTGTATTGGTATCGGCACCGTTGCGCAGTCGCTTCATCAGCTTCTGCGCAGTAGCCGGAAAGCGCTCCTTCACGAGGCTAATGAGCGCTTTGAAAGCGGCTTTCGGGAGGGTGCGGTAAGGTATAGGCCGGTTCATAAAAATCGTATTTAGTATCTCAGAAAAAGGAAGGTTTGAGCGTCTTTATCTTTAAAAGGCAAATACTATACCAGCCCCATGAGCCGTTTACAGATCCTGCCGGCTGTCGTACCTTTCAACGGTAGACTTTGTATGAAAAAATTCCTTTGGATTGTTATATCGGTGCTGCTGGGTTCGGCTCCGAAAGCGTTGGCACAGCGCAAAATCATGAACATGGCCGAGCACGACAACAAGGCCTACTATTTTGGGCTGACTTTCGGGTTCAATATGTCGCAATACCGGATTACTTACGATCCGTCCTTTGCCGCCACGGATACTTTTATGCGCATCGAGCCGTACTGGTCGCCGGGTTTTTCCCTTGGCCTGATGGGCAACCTGCGGATGTCCAATCGCTTCGACCTGCGTTTTATCCCGGCCATTTCCTTTGCCGGAAAACGCATTCAGTATAATGCACCGCTGAAGCCAGCCGTGGTGGAAGATAAAACCACTGAAAGCGTATACCTGACGTTGCCTTTACAGCTGAAATTTAAAAGCGACCGGCTCAACAATTTCCGGTTTTATGCGCTCGGCGGTGGCAAATTTGATGTGGATCTGGCTGCCAACGCCCGCTCCCGTCGCCGCGACGAATACCTGAAAGTGCTGCCGATTGATGCCGGTTTTGAAATTGGTTTTGGCTTTGAGTGGTATTACCCCAACTTTATTTTTTCGCCGGAAATCAAACTTTCTCAGGGCCTCATGAATCAGCTCTATCGCGGCGACCGTAGCCTGCCCCTGTCCAACGCGCTGGAAGGACTGAA
This sequence comes from Bacteroidota bacterium, assembly GCA_023392185.1. Lineage (GTDB taxonomy): Bacteria > Bacteroidota > Bacteroidia > Chitinophagales > Chitinophagaceae > UBA1952. The sequence goes on along the minus strand of JAEVZP010000163.1, from coordinate 4,350 downwards.
TACGCGCAGCATCGTGATTTCCATTCACCTGGAAGGGTAGGCTGCGCGTTGGAACTTCGTGTTGGAGCCGTTGGCGTTGGAGTTTCACGTTGGAGCCCGCCTTTGGCGGGCGTTGGAAAATGTTGTGTATGGTATAGGAACGTACAGTTTTGCAGGACACGATTGTGTTACAACACGCTCAACCAATGCAAATCTCTGCACTTATAATGTCAACAATACATTTTCCAAACCTTCCTTGTTTTCTTAATAGGCCAACGCGCGAAGCGCTCCAACGTGCAAAGCACTCCAACGCGAAGCTCCAACGCCCAAAGGGCCTCCTACACCAAATCCACTTCTCCCAGAAACGTTTTTTCGCCACCTGCTTCCACGCCATACCATTTGCGGTCCTGAACGGCAAAAGAAGCAAATTTTTCGCCGAGCATATTGGCCAGAAATTCGCGTTTGACTTCATCGGCAAATTCTTCGCGGTCTTCGGCGTCGGGCAGAGCTTGCAGTTCCTGCTGGTAGTCGGCGTCGTCTTGCAAAACCGACTCAATGGCGGCTTTCATCTTGACGATGACTTCAGCCGGGATACCCAGCTCAAAATCGAAAAGAATTTCCAACAGCGTTTCGCGGTCGGAGAAGGTTTGGTTTTGGATAAACATGCAGGAAGAAGGAGTTAGGAGACAGGCGCCAGGGATTAGGAGGCAGGGATCAGGCATTAGATTTCCGGAAATCAGGCGCTGTTTTCCGGAAATGAAAAGGGTTCGTTAGTACGTTCCGGCTTTCATTTTTTGCAGGGTTTTGGTGTAGCTGGCTGCTTCGTCTTTTTCGCCAGCGGTTTTCAGGGCTTCTACTGCTTTTTCTTCCAGCGCGACGGCATCTGACTTTTTGCCGGTTCGGTACAGTAAGGATGCGTGGGTGTCAGCGTTGGCAGCCCATTGGGCCGGGTGCGGCGAAGTAAACTCCATGGCTTTGGCCGACCACTTTAGTGCCTGAGCCAAGTCCGCAGGGGTTGCTTTTTTGTCTTCATAAATCTTCCAGGCAAGACTGTTGAGGGTTTCGGCAGCGCGAACAGAACGAAGTGCACCCGCATTCCTGGCTATATTCCTGGCTACAATCGTATCCAGATCAGCGCCGGCAGGCAGTTCCTGTGCAGCCAATTGATATCGAATCTGCCCATCCAGACTTTTGCGCACTTTTGCATCGCCGGCTGCAAAATCTGCCAGTTTCATTTCTGCATACAGATTGGCTTCTTCGGTTTCGGCTGCCCGCTGCTTTGCTTTGTTTCGCGTGTTTTCATAGAACCTTTTACGATAGAAAAATGTCTGTCCAATCTGGTCTTCTTCCGGAATATTTTTCCGGATAAAGTCTTCCAGGCGGGCAAGTTTTCCTTCATTTTTTTCGGCCAGCATCACCTCATAACTCGGATACAGCCAGCGCTCTGATAAACCTTGGTATGAATCATAATTTTCGCCGGTGTCGCGGGCGTCCAGCCGTTCCCGATAGGCATAAAGTACCGGCACTGCGTTGTTCCAAATGGTTTTCGTTTGGTCAGCGATAAAATACAACGTGCTGTCCGGGAGCGCTTTGGTGTCCAAGGTAGCCAGGTAGGCATCCAGGATTGCATCGTTTGGCTGCTCCAAGCGCTCGGCTTTTATCAAGTAAGCTTTGAGAAATTGCGGGTCCCGTTTCCCGGCCTTAAAATCGCGGGTGTAAACCTCCCAGGTCATCGGGTCGGCCTTTTCGGCGAGGGCTGTTTCGGCATATTCGTTGAATCCGGCAACGGTTTGAGGTGCGCCCATGGGCCGATAGATCACGGCTTCCGTTTTGGGATCGATGAACAGGTGCGTCGGAAAGCCATTGACTTTATATTTCTTCGCCAGAGCAATTCCTTCGCCCTTCTCGGCGTCAATCCGGTAGTTTATAAAACGCGCGTTGTAAACATCGCCTGCTTCTTTTTGGGGAAAAATGGTGGCTGCCAGCACCTTGCACGGGCCACACCACGTGGTGTAAACATCTACATAGACCAGCCGGGACTCCTTTTTGGCTTTGGCCAGGACGGTTTTCCAATCGCCGTCTTCAAAGTGAATGCCTTGGGAGAACGCTAATGTGGGCGCGAGAAGTAATAAAGCGGTCAGAAAACGCATAAAGCAGGCTTTTTGAGCCTTCCAAAATAAGCGAAAGTTGGTATTGCTGCAAGTAAAGGTTTTGCAGCGACGCCCGGATTGGCCCTCACTGCCCGCGCGGAGCGATTGATTTTCCGGAAATTTCCGGAAATGGACATTACCTAAAACAAGAACGCGCCTTATGGCGCGTTCCTGCAAAATCCGTCTTTAGAACGCGCCTTGTGGCGCGTTCCTACTCGTTCTACGACAGTTTTTCGACCTGCATAAAGGTGAGCTCTACCGGCGTGGAACGACCAAAGATCTTCACCACCACTTTGAGCTTTTTCTTTTCTTCGTTTACTTCTTCCACCACGCCGTTAAAATCGTTGAAAGGTCCGTCGATGATTTTCACGGTTTCGCCTGTTGTATAGGGATCGGCATAACCGAGGCCTGCTTCGGCTACTTCGTCCACGGTGCCAAACATTTTGTTGACTTCACTTTTGCGCAGGGCGGTAGGATTTTCGCGCCCCAGGAAGTGAATCACGTTTGATACGCTGGTAATTACCTGCACCATATCGTCGCTCATGCGGCCATTGGTGACTTCCAGCATCAGGTAGCCGGGGAAAAGGATTTTTTCGCGGAGCGATTTCTTGCCGCCGGTAATCTTCACCACTTTTTCTACCGGACACAGCACCTGTGTGATGGTCTGGCTCCAGCCCGAAAGACGGATTTCTTTTTCGAGGTGGTCCTTTATCTTTTTCTCCTTACCGCTCACCACGCGCAGCACATACCACTTGCTGTCTACTTCGGGCTGCTGGGCTTGGGCAAGGCCTGTTTGTTCTTCGTTCATAAATACACGACTGTTTCTCCCCGCTTATCCGAGGATACTATAAATAAGCTTCAGCGCACGCTCCGAAATCTGATCCATGCCCAGGAACAAAAGCGTCACAATCACCAGTGCGACCAGCACGATCACGGTGGTTTGCTGCAGTTCTTCCCAGGTAGGCCAGGTCACCTTATGGATGAGTTCGTCGTATGCTTCCTGGATATAAGTGCCTACTTTGGCCATGAGGATTGGATAAGATTAAATGAAAAAGACAAAAGACAAAAGAAGGAGAAAAAAGGGTTTCTTTCGTCTTTTGTCTTTCGACTTTTGTCTGACTCAGCACGGGCACGCGGATTCGAACCACGATCAAAGGTTTTGGAGACCTCTATTCTACCGTTGAACTATGCCCGTAAGAAAAGGTACGCTCCGCTTTTGCGGCCAGCAAAGATAAAGAAGGATTTTTCTAAAAAAGAAAACTGTTTTGGAGAAAATCAGTAAGGGCGCTGCGGCGGCGGTTTTTAGGAACCTTTTTTCTCCCGGCCTACTACGGCATCAATTTCCGGCAGGATGCGCTGAATGCGCTCGATGCAATCGGTATATCCCTGCTGGATATCAGCGGTGTGGCGCAGGTCGCGGGCCAGATTCCGGAAAATCCCTTTGCCGGCAATGTCGCGAATATTGCTTTCATGCTCGGTGGTATAAACCAGGTCTTCGTTCAGCCGGTCGTGAAATTCGTTTTGCAGCCGGATATAGTCGCCGGTGATGTGCTGCAGGCGGCGCACGTCTTCTTCAAACAGCCGGATGATGTTGCCGGCCAGCCCCGGGCGGTGGATAAAGCCGATTTTTCCGGAATACTTGAAACTTTCATAGCGCCCCAGCGAAGGCATCGGCTGGTCAAAGTCGTGAATAACTTTATAGAGATGATCTACTGCGGCCGGATCGGGATCCGGAAAGGCGATTTCGCTGAAAACACGGGCTTTGGTGGCATAGTCTTCCCGCGACTGTTCATACTCTTCCAGATCGTATTTCAGATCCTGCCGCAATTCGGACAGAAAATGGCGGGCTTCGGCCTGCTCGTGCCGCTCCTCGCTCCAGCTGTGCAACCATATGGAGAGCGATACGGCAAAAACGATAATGAGCACCTCGCGTGCCAGTTCTTTGGCTTTATGCCAGAAGCTTTGCTCCGGGTTTTGCAGGTTTTGCGTTGCTTTTTTCAAGTGGTTGATAACTTCCAGATCTGCCATGGAGCGTGCTTCGAAGCGGACGAAAATAATTCTGGTTCAGTACTCCTGCAAGGGCCATCCATTTTTCGGTATAGGCTTTATCTTTTCGCTCTTACAGTTTGGCTCCGCACCACTTGCAGAAAACGGCATTGAGGTCGTGGCCTTCGCGGCCGCAGGCCGGACACACCTCGGTGCTTTGGCCTTTCCCCCGGAC
>JAEVZP010000144.1 GCA_023392185.1 Bacteroidota bacterium | reverse complement strand
TCAGCCGCTCCAAAACGCAGGGATCCCGCTGCATGTGCGGTGCTTCTTAAAGCCCGAAGCGACCGGAACTATCATTGATCAGGAGGCGAGTAGTTTGTTCTACCCGCCCTTGATTGTGTTGAAGAAGAACCAAGTGCTGTTGCAGATCACCACCCGCGATTTTTCGTTTATCAACGAAGAAAACCTCAGCCGGCTGTACCGCATTTTTTCGGAACGGGGACTCAAAATCAATTTGCTGCAAAACGCTGCTATCTCTTTTGTGGTGTGTATGGACAACGACCGCGAAAAGCTTTCCGGACTGATAGAAACCCTTTCGGAAGACTACCGCGTGCTGCGCAACGAAGACGTACAACTCCTTACCATCCGCCACTACACGCCGGAAGTCTTCGCCAAGCTTACCGCCGACCGCCATATTTTGCTGGAACAAAAAACGCGGCAGACAATTCAATGCGTGTTTAAATAGGTATCCCGGCCTCCCGGCCTCCCGGCCTCCCGGCCTCCCGGCCTCCCCCAAACCCCCTCCGAAGGAGGGGGTTTTCCCGGAAAGCGTAGAAAAGAAGTATTTCTGGAAAACGTAAGAAGTATTTCCGGAAAACGTAAAAAGTATTTCCGCAAAACGTAAGAAGTATTTCCGGAAAACAGAGTATTTTTTCTGTCAGTTTTGCCCTGTGGGGAAGGGCTGGGAATGGCTGAAAGAGCGGCTTTTTCCGGAAATTTACAGAAATATTTCTCCCCTGAGAGCACTCTGAATCACGCAGGCGAATCCGTTAAATCCCCAAAGACATGAACACAAAACCTGTCGGCTTGCAGCCTGCATCTCCCTTCCCGGAAGGGAGGAACGGGGATGGGCCACTCGCCGAAAACCACCTTTCGTTTTTCCAATCCCTGCTGCCGCCTGAACGCGTACACTCGGACGAGGAAAACCGCACCCGCTGTGCCTCCGACCACACAGAAGATTTTTGTTTTCACCCTCAAATCATTCTGGAACCCGTCAGCACCGAAGAGGTGAGCGCCATTCTGCGCTACTGCAACGAGTACCGGATTTTTATTACCCCGCGCGGCGCAGGAACGGGCCTCAGCGGTGGCGCACTGCCGGTGCATGGCGGCGTTTCGCTGGACATGCGCCGGATGAACCGCATTCTGGATATTGACACCGAAAATTTTCAGGTCACTACCGAGCCGGGCGTGATTACGCAGGTGTTGCAGGAAGCGGTTCTGGAAAAAGGCCTTTTCTACCCGCCCGACCCGGCGAGCAAAGGTTCTTGTTTTATCGGCGGCAACGTAAGCGAAAACAGCGGCGGTCCGCGTGCCCTGAAATACGGTGTGGTAAAGGATTACGTCCTGAATCTCGAAATCGTGCTGCCCAACGGCGAGGTGATGTGGACGGGTGCCAACACGCTGAAAAACGCTACGGGCTACAACCTCACCGGCCTGCTCGTAGGCTCTGAAGGCACGCTGGCAGTGATTACCAAAATCGTTTTGCGGCTTATTCCGGCGGTGGCCCACACCGTGACGCTCCTCGCGCCTTTCGCGGATGCAACGGCGGCCTGCGCGGCAGTAAACGGCATTTTTCTGGCCGGTTTTGCGCCTTGTGCCCTGGAATTTATGGAGCGCGACGCACTGGAATGGGCGCTGAAATTTACCGGCGCGTCCATGGCCCTGCCCGATTCGGTAGCCGCCCATTTGTTGATTGAACTGGACGGCAACGACCCGCAAAAGCTGGCTGAAGAAGCCGAAGCGATTGCCCTTTTACTGGAAGAGAAATACGGCGTGCAGGACGTTTTGCTGGCTACCGATGCCGCGCAAAAAGAAAGCCTTTGGCAGTTGCGCCGCAAGGTGGGGGAGGCGGTGAAAAGCCAGAGCATCTACAAAGAAGAAGACACGGTAGTGCCCCGCGCCCGCCTGCCTGTTCTGCTGCAAAAAGTAAAAGAGCTGGGCCGGGAATTTGGCTTTCAGTCGGTGTGCTATGGCCACGCAGGCGATGGCAATCTGCACGTCAATATTGTGAAAGGAACCCTCAGCGACGCCGACTGGAACGAGCGTTTGCCGGTGGCCATCAAAGCCCTTTTTGGGGAAGTGGTGCGCCTCGGCGGCACGATTTCCGGCGAGCACGGCATCGGCTATTCCCAGAAAGCGTATTTGCCGATCGTGTTTGGCGAACCGGCCTTAGCGCTTCAAAAAAATATCAAAAAGGTTTTTGACCCGAACGGCATTCTCAATCCCGGAAAAATATTTATGGATTAAGAGATGCGAAGAAACCTATAAGGTTTTGGAAACCTTATAGGTTTGAGGAATTTCCGGAAATAGAGACTTAAAAACACTTTTTAATAACCCGGAGAAGGCCGCGGTTTAAATAGGGGTTTCGCCAAGGAATTAATAACGCCGTATCTTTCCCAATGCCCTCGGTGCTTAAAAATTATCCTACCTATCCCTACACCAGCGATGACGCGCGGGCGCAACTGGCCCGGTTTGTCCGGCTGGATAACCCGGATAGCTACCCGTTTGATCATTTTCACGCCCACGAGTACAACGAAGTGGTGTTTTTTACGCATGGCGGTGGCACCCACAACATCAACTTTAAGGCCCATCCGGTGCAGTCCAACGCCATTCACCTGCTGGCCGCCCGCGACCTCCACTGGCTGGAGCGTGCCATGGATTCCGCAGGCTTTGCCATTGTGTATAAAGACCAGTTTCTCCACAAGCTCAACGTGGTGATGCCCGACGTGGATTTCCATACGGCTTTTAATTCCTCCAGGGTTATCAACCTAAATCCTGCCGAGGCGGATGACTTCCGGTTTCTGATTTCTGAATTATTGCAGACAGTCGGGGCAGGCGCGTACCAATTGCAGCTTATCGGGGCATTTTTAACGAAAATTGCCACCCTGAATCACCCCATAACCAACGATCCCAAAACGTATGATCCGTTGATAGGCCAGGTGGTTCGGCTGATTGAAACGCATTTCAAAACCCATAAAACGGTGGCTCAATATGCCGATCTGCTGCATGTTTCGGGGCGCACGCTGCAAAGCCGGGTGAAGAAAGCGTCGGGGTACACAGTGGGCGAGTTGATTGCAGAGCGCACGTTGAAGGAAGCCAAAAAGATGCTGTGTACTTCAGGCCAAAGCGCGAAGGAAATTGCCTACGAGCTGGGTTTTGCCGAGGCGGCCCATTTTTCCAACTGGTTTAAAAAGAAAACCGGTTTTCTGCCGAAGGCTTATAAATACGGGAATTAAGAGCCTATCCTAAAAATAAAGGATTGTGAAAGGAGCTGAGTATTTTACGGTTCTTTTGTCCTCCCGGCAGGGGGTCTCTATGCAAGCCGTCCAGATCCCGTTCCGGGAGGACAAAAGATTGGGACCGAAACAGCCCGTTTTCGATTCTCTGGATAGGCGCTAAGTCGACTACCGGATAGCCAGTTTTTCAATTCGCATTCCGGCGCTGGTTTGAACATGTAGGAAATACGTACCCGGCGTGCATCCGGTCACGTTTAAAAGCTTTGACTCTTTTTCAAAAACGCGGACCACCCGGCCTGAAACATCCAAAAGCTGAAGATTTTGAAGGGTAACGTCGGCCGGATAATCCAGTTGCACAACGCCATTTGCCGGGTTCGGAAAGATTTTAATCTGTGCCGGAAGCATTGGGTTTGTCACCGCAGTTGGTCCGCTGCCGTTGCTCGTTTTATAGATTCGATTGCCTCCAATGAGAAAGCCTGTTTGCCCGCTGGGCGAAAACTGGATGTCCGTTACAATGGCTGATGGAGTCATCCGTTGCGGATTCCACATGGCACCGGCATTTGTGGTTGTATAAACCGGTCCGAGCACGTTGGAATAAACCACGCCGGGACTGGTGGCCCAAAGCGCGGTAATATTATTTCCGGGATTGGCAGTGGTTTCCGTCCAGGTGGTGCCACCGTCCGTCGTCCGGAAAAGTCGCCCGTTGGAGCCGCCCACGAAGCCGTTCTGAGCGTCGGTGAAGTGAATTTTATAAAAACTGTTCTGGTCGTCCCATTCCTTTACTACCTGCCACGAGAGGCCGAAGTCGGTGGTCCGGTAGATTCTGGCTTTTATCGATGGGTTTGCGCTGCCGGCAGTTGTCAGGAAGCCGAGTGCGCCATTGTAGAAATACAGGTCGGAAAGCGTGTAGCTGTTTGGGGGGGCGGGCGCAATGGGTTGCCAGGTTGCACCGCCGTTCAGGGTTCGGAACAGCTCCTCGCCGTAGCTGGTTGCAACGACGCCGGAGTCGATATTCACAAAATCAATTTTGCTGAAAAGAAACTGCGCAGCACCGAGGCTGTCGCGGGTGAGCGTGTGCCAGGATCGGCCGGCATCCGTGGTGCGCAGGATCAGGTTGCGGTGTTCGGTAAACCAGCCGCCGCCGCAGATAAAACCCACCGAATCGTTGACGAAGTCCATGTCCTCAAAAAACTCATACACATATTCGGTTTCAAAGGACTGCCAGGTGTTGCCTCCGTTGTGGGAGTAATAGATGCTCTTATTCATCGGCGCCCAAAAAACATGGCTATCGCTGGGCACAGCGAGCGTTTGGTAGGCATCCTGAATGGTGGGCGCAGGCGTCCACTGCGCAGTGGCTGAAAGAGTCAGGCTTCCTAAAAGAGCCGTCAAAAATGTTTTCATAGCGAAAGGATTGGAATACCTGCAAATATCCCATTGTAAAACGGCTCATTTGTTACGAAAAAAGGAAGCGGAATTGTAAAAGAAGGCAGTCGGAGGCCGGCCCGGGGTCATCAATCCGGGGATTTTTTTCCGGAAAAGGGACATTTATTTCCGGAAAAACCGGGTTTTCGAAGCAGATCGCGAGACCCGGGAAAGGCTTTTGCGGGCGCTGTGGCAGCCAGCTGATTATGCTAGGCGTCGGTTGGCTTTTGGGTTTGAGTGGTAATGCCTCCCGAAACGGCAAATTTCATGGCTTCGGTCGGCCCCATGGTTGTGACGGGACGGATGTTTTCTCCTTTCACCATAACCACCCAGCCGGAGATAGCATAGCTATGCGGCAGGTACACCGCTACAAAATCTTCCATGCCGTAGATGCCCATATCCGGTTGGGTGAGAAAGCCGATGCGCCACATTTCCGGGCTTTCGACTGTGCGTACCCAGACGGGCTGATTGAATTTGCGCTTGTCGCCCACAAAGGAATCCAGGATGTCCTTAATGGAAGAATAGATATGACGGATGCCGGGTGCCTTGGCGAGTACTGATCCGAAATAGTCGAAAACGACTTTCCCGAATGACCATTTCAGGCCGATAAAACCAATGAAAGTCACGACGGCGATGATGATCAGAAAGCCGGTGCCGCGCGGCACATCAGGAATTAAAATCAACTCGTCCACACTGGTGAAAACACTCCAGATAATATATCCGGTCAGGACTACCGGAAGCAGGATGATCAGGCCTTTGAGAAAAGACCGGACGAGAAGCGCCAGGAAACGTTGCACCCTGCAAAACTATTACCTAAAGCCGGAGCGTTACCGTTTCCGGACGTTGGTTTTTATTTTCACTCCCGCTGCATCCGAAAACACCCCTGCCGGAAGGGGCAGGGGTGTCGCAAAAAGTGTTTGTTTTCCGGGAAATGCTAGCGGCATTTCGTAGGCCGGTATTCGCTGCGGTTGCCAAAAGCGTCCAGGTAGATGGAAACGCCGAGGGTGCCAAACCAATACCAGTCGTTGGCACGGGAATCGCCCCGCTTGTATTTATAGTCGGGATAAATCGCCCCGCCTTCCGGAGCAAAAGTTGCGATTTCATCTCCACGGAAGGAGAAGTCGGCCGCCTGCTGCCCGCGGTAGGCACGCAGCGTATCGAGCGAGACATACGACTTGCTTACATCGTCCAGGTAATCGGTAGTGGTGTAGCGGAAGCCCAGTTCGGTGGTGATCATCAGTTGCTTGCCGACAAAGAACTTCATACCGCCGCCGACCGGGAAAGAGATGTTCATCAGGCCATAGGGCACGCGGTCGGGATAGCGGTCCAGCCCTTGCCCTTCGGTGGAAAGCGGTTTGAGGTACACTTTATTTCCCGCAGCGTCTTTCGCATAAGGGTCGTGGTGGAAAACGGCTACCGCGCCAAAGATATAGGGCGTGACTTTGAAACGATCTTTGGTGATCGGCAGAAAGTTGAACTCGAAGCCGCCGTGAAACTCCAGCAGATTGGTTTCGAAGCTCAGGTTGCGGCCCTTGTAGATGGCAACGTCCGACGTAGAATCGGCTGCCGCAAGCCGGGTGTACATCACGCCGGCCCGCAGCCCAAACCGGGGGGTCGGGAAGTATTTATAAAACAGCCCGCCCACCGGGTGGTAGTATTTCTTAGGGATCCAGCGTTGCTGAAGATCGCCGTAATAGTTGGACACACCGGCTGCCAACCCAAACTCGTGATGGTTTTGCGCCGTAGCCGTCAGGGTGCTCACAAGAAGGGTTAATGCGGGGAGAATACGCTTCAAAACCTGCATGATTTTTCGAAAGATGGAGCCGAAAGGTAATTAACAAACGCCAAAAACAAAACTATTGCGGCAGGAAAAGCATTCTGCCCCATCCGTTTTTGAAGGCGGCATCCGCATCGGTAGGGATGTGTTGCAGCGGTCCCTTCTCGCCTTCGGCCTGTGCCTGGTAGAGATAAACACCTGCCGGCAGCGGTATGCCCGAGTCATCGCGACCGTCCCATTCATAGGCCGGATAGTTTTGCCCGATGCGCAGCGGACCGAGGTCGGCCTTGGTAATGGTGCGCACCAGGCGGCCCCGGTAATCCACAATCCGGATGGTGATTTCCCTGGGCAGGGCGTCGCCGGTGATGAGGAAGGCAAAGCGTGTTTTGGAGGTAAAAGGATTGGGATAGCTGTAGATCTGCGAGATACCGGCTGTGGCTACCGCCCGGAACGAAACCCGGTAATCGTTGGCACCGGCAGGGGTGCCGCTCGGGTCTTTGGCTTTTACGATCAGCTCATACAGGTTTTCGGTGGGCGAGGTACTGAACTTCGTTAGCCGTGGTTTGTAGATTACATAAGCCTCATTGCGCAGGCGACCGGTGCTGTCGTAGCGAGCCGGGATAAAGCGGCACACCGTTCCATCATAGGGGATCCGCTGTCCGTTGATAAGGCTGATGGGATCATCCGGGGATTTCAGATGGACCTGGATCAGGCTGGTATCGTCGAGCAGGCGATAGCGGTTTTGACCGATCAGCCGGATTTTGATTTCCGGATGTGGCGACACGATGTCGCGATCGCTGATATAAATGCTGTCGAAGGTGACGTCCAGCAACGGGTTGAGCACGTCTCCCATCACCCGGAAAGGCACATATCCAAGGTTATTGGGATGGTACAATTCGGGCTGATCACCGTCCGGGTTGGCTTCTATAAACAGGTAATTGCTGCCCACGTGCGGGATCGACTCAAAGCGCAGCGCCGCCTGCAGGGTATCGTGTGGACCGATCGGTTTGTACCGGATGTTTTGCAGCGGTGCCATGCCGCCGTCTTCCTTTACTACCCGGTAGCGCACCAGCACCGAGTCCATAGGCCTATTGCTTACGTTTTCGATAGCTACCTTCATCGTGATGGGCTGACCGGCCATCACGGCAGAATCCTGTAAGGTAAAGAAGGCCGCCGGGTTGAGCGCCAGTTCCGGTTGTGGCGTATGGTGTATGCGCCAGTAGCGCAGTTGCCGGGCCTTGCGGTGGAGCGTGTCTTCCGTCTGCCAGGTCAGGCGCAGGTTGGGATATTGCTGAGCTGAAATACTACTGAGGCTTGTGTCATAGGCACTGGTTCTAAACAGCAGCGTGTCGGCTCCTCCAGCCGCATCCAGCCCATACACGCTTACCGTGTCGAGGTTCGCCGCACCGGCGCCGGCCGGCTGCACGGTACTTTTCCAATGCAGGCTCTTCCATTCCAGCGAAGGACCAATCACCACGCTTTGCATCGCGCCTGCCGTCCGGTAGGGGTGGATGACAAATTCTTTGATCAACAGACTGGTATCGGTGTTGCTGACCTGCTGAAATGGCACAGCGCCCGGCACGTCCTTCTGATACCAGAAGATAAAGGCCCTTTTTCCGGAAAAAGAATCCAGTTTCGTGAATCCAACTCCTTTCAGATAATCATACAGGGTATTGCCGGCGCCATACACACTGGCATCGTTGGCCCAGGTGGCAGCGTTGGCAGGATTGTACAACACGTTATATACGCTGCTCTTCACCAGGACGAATTTGCCGGCCGGAATGTTTTGCAGGAATTTCCGGGCTTTGTTGCGGCCGGTGCTGTCGTTGACCGGGAATTCAAAAGCCCAGATGCCACGGGTGGTCGGGTGGCAGGGCGCCGCGTTCCCAAAACTATCTGACAGCGCCTGGGTGTTTTGCCAGATCTCGCCGGAGCTGGAGTCGATAACCATGATCTGGACCGTGGTATTACGTAACAAACAGCTGCTCCGCTGGAAGTCCACTTCATCTACCTGCACTTTATTGTTGTCCACATCATCATCATTAAACATCACCTTGCAACGCACCGCAATGCGTTTGGGGATGCGGTCGAAATCGAAGCGCCGCTGTCTGGCCTCATAGGGCAGGTCCGTGCGCATGTTGTGCAGATATTGATAAGCATGAGATTGGCTCCAGCCTTCGCCCGCCTGTGGCAGATACACAAAGGAAGCATTGGACCATACCGGGGTGCCGCCGCTGGTTGGGGCATAAGCCGAGCGCCAGTAGTAAACGGTGCTGTCCCGGAAGGTCAGGTTGGGCTGCCACTTCACCAGCCCGCCCCGGCCGCGCAGCGACGTGCGTTGCAGCAGCGGGCTGCTAAAAAGCTCGGTGGTATCGATCTCCAGCAGATACCCGGCTTCAGGCGCAAATGGATTGAGGGTCGAGGCCTTGAGCATCGGTGGGGTGTTGACGATGCTGTATGGATACGGGAAGACCGGCACCAGGTTATTTCCGGAAATAAAGATCTCATAAGTCGCCGTGTTGTTGGCCTTCGAGCGCTCTGCAATTCTGTTGTCCGGGTCAATCGTCACCGTAAACCGGTTGATGCCCAGGTCGTAGCGGTTGTCAAACGGAATCCAGGCCACGGCCGTATCGGCGCGCAGCAACTCCGGCAGGCGGTATTCCCGGGCCACCACGGTTTGTCCGGAAGGACGCGTATGGCGGATGCGAACCAGGAGGCCTGTGTCGCGAAAGCCTTTGGCCAGGTTTTGCACCACGATTTTGAGCCGGAACGAATCGATCTCGGAGGTTACCTGTGCCGGAATGCTGTAGATATTTTCGGTGCCGACATAGAAGTCGGGTTTTTCCGGATTGTAGAGGTTAAGCGCCGGATCGCCCTGAAAAAGCATGGATTCGACGTGGGTACGCGTAAAACCGTTTCCGGGATGGTCTCTCAGGAGGCGGTCGTAGCTCGTTGCAACGTGTTGTCCCATGGCCTCGTGGTAGTTGGGGCCGGAAAACTGTTCATAGAGCCGGGTGAGGTATTCCCGGTGGAACTGGGAAAACTGAATCTGGTTAGCCGCCAGCATGGCGATTGAACCGCCCCGGGGGGAAAGCACATAGCGCTCCGAAATGGTGCGGTTGCCGGTGTCGAAGATCTGCGACACGTTGCAGCCCAGTGCAATAAACAGCGGCAGCTTCGGGCGGTTGACATACAGTTCCGGCTCATTGATATTATAGTCAAAGCCACCGGCATATGCGTGTCCGTGAAAGGTAATCAGACCCATGCCTTCGTTCATCACCGAATCCATAAAGCTGTTGGTAAACGGATCTACGGGATTGGTGGTGTTTTTGGCGATGGTCATCAGGTCGCCGGCATAAGGGGTATCGATCAGCGCCTGCGCGGCCGTGTTGAGCGTGCGCAGCAGATTCTGTTGCAGCCCCTGATCGCTGGCGCCGGCAATGTGGAGGATTTGCTTTTTCCAGCGCTCGGTTTCCGGCGTCGGCGCGGGTGGCACCCGGTTCAGTGCTTCTTCGTAGGCTTTTACCTTGCTCAGGTAGGCCAGCAGCTCAGTGCTGTTAAGAACAGAGATCCGGCCTATGGAAAGCGACTGAGCGCCTTCGTCTGCAAAAAGCGCATCGGATCCCGGGTGGCCATAGGTCGGCACAAGCGCCCGCCGAAACGCTTCCGGCGCACCGGAACGGTAGATCTGATAACTAACGCCATGACCCATAAGCGCTACGTGTACCGGCTGTACCGGGGCCGAGCGGCGCAGGCGCGTGAGGAAATTTTTAATAGCCAGCGGATGTTGGGAGATGCCTCCGGCAAACTGATCATAGAGGTCCTGCGTATAGGCCAGCAGCACCTTGTGATTGCCGCCGGCGGCGCTGCTGCGGTAGTTTTTATAGGCCTGAAGCGACGCCTGTCCGCCGTCAAGCGATGGGTGACCGATCATTATATAATCCCCACCGGTAGCTGCATAGTTTTTGAAATTGGCTCTCAGAATGGCAGGAGCACCGGAAAAAGCAGTGGTGGACACCACTACATAGCGGTGTGGCGTAGCCGATGGCTCCAGATAAAACCGCGCCTGTCCGGCGGCCGAAAGATCGGCGTTGTAATACTTCCCTGCTGTCAGATCATAGAGGCGGGCAGCGGCCATGTTTTGCAGGCTCAGCAACTGCGGCGTCGCTGAAGATTCTACCTCAAATTCGGCATACGACTGACCGGAAAACTGAAGGGTCCGCCAGTATTTCAGTCCTACAAAGTGGACCCCCCAATAGTTATAGTTGGCAGCCGTGTTGGGAACCGAGCCGGCTTTATAAGTAATATTGGTCGTAGCCGCCTTGTTCCAGCCGGAAGCCGTTGCATACAAGCGGCAGTACTGCTGGGCGCCATAAGTGGTATCGATAACCTGCACCGCGCCGACAGAGATTTTGAGCGGGTGCTGCGGTGCCGGCATGCCTGTTCCTGTATTATTAAGCGAAAAGCCCGACACGCCGGTCACCAGTTCTACATCGCCGCTCTGACCTTCGGGTGTGGACAGGTTTTGGGTAAAAGTGCGGCCGGGAGAGAAGTTTCCGGCAACCAGCCCCTCGCCTTCTTCAAAACGCGAAGAAAATATCAGGTAGGCATTGTCCTGCGAGTTGCCGGGCCGGAACCCTTCTTTATAAGATTTATAAACCGACGCCCGCACCCGGCTGGCTATTGCCGCCGGGGTCGTCGGAACGGCAGCGGTGGCATTGGTCAGGCGCAGGCCCGTGCCCGAAGTGGTCCAGGTCAGGAAATACCAGGCCGTGTCGCTGAAAAGGCTTTGGCCCGGATCCGCGTGCAGCGCAGCAGAAGGGTAGAGCGGCGCATCGGCAGCGCCATCGTTGCGAGCGCCTACAAACTCAATATAATCGGTGGCTGTAAAGGCGGTGTTGGCCGAAACAAGAATCGGCACTTCTTTTCCCATCCGGTACAGCCGGAACTGCGAACCGGGAATGGCTGCCGGCAAGCCGCGCGTCACCAGCTCCTGTCCGGTGATGCGGTATACGCCGTTCTGCACTATCGGAATTTTATAATAAGACTGCTGGAAGTTGATCCACTCGTCGCCCAGCAGCGCGGGCGTTTGTGCCTGTAGGTGGAGAACGCCGGCGACCCCGAACAGACCCGTCAGTACTAAAAGGAAAAATACCTTCCGCATAGATACATATTAATAAGCAAAGATAAGTCTACTTGAGCAACAGATACTTATTTTTCTGTCAAATTCCCGTTTGGAACCAAATACTTTTGCACCTTCCAAAGGCTTTTTTTCCAAAAGCCTTTTAATCAGAAAAGGATGCAAAATTTAATTGAAGACCTCCGGCAGCGCGGCCTGATTCAGGATATTATTCCCGGAACCGAAGAACAATTGCAGCAACAGCCAACTGCCGGCTATGTGGGCTTCGACCCGACTGCCGACTCGCTGCACGTAGGTCACCTGCTACCCATTACCCTGCTCATGCGGCTGCAAAGGGCCGGCCATAAGCCTTACGCTCTGATTGGTGGCGCTACCGGTGCCATCGGCGATCCGTCCGGCAAATCGGCCGAGCGCAACCTGCAGGACGCCGCCGCAATTGCGCGCAACGTAGCCGGCATCCGCAGCCAGCTGGAGCGGTTTCTTGATTTTTCCGACACGACTGCCAACGGTGCGGTGCTTGTTAACAATGCCGACTGGATCGGTCCGTTTACTTTTATTGATTTCATCCGCGAGGCCGGAAAATACATCACTGTT
>JAEVZP010000139.1 GCA_023392185.1 Bacteroidota bacterium | reverse complement strand
GTTCCGGCGGGTCTTCCCCTCTCTCTTCTCTCATGGCGTATGGAGTAAGACTACTTCTCGCCTCCCTGATTACCTCACAAAAAATCCAAAGACGCAGGCAGGAAGGCGGAAGGGGTTTGCTTAAAATTACGAAACCTTCTGAAAAGGCACTCTACCGGGTCAGAGGTCTAACAAAAGTTTAGCAAGGTTACGAAATATTTGCCGTTTTGCCCACTTAAACTTAAACAGCGCCCCGGAAGGCCTGCTGCCATGAAGAGAAGTTCTGCCTTAGGGACTGAAAAATCATACCGGCACAAAATTTGAGCAATCTCTCTTTTAACTTCCTTTCCTTACAGGAACATTCTCTTTCCCTACTATGCCCCGCTCTGTGGTTTTGCCCCGCCTTCTTGTGTGCTTTTCCAGCATCCGGTGGAACTTTCTGTACCAGCGGCCCCAGCACCTGCTGACGCGCTTTGCTGTAGAGGGGCTGACGGTTATCTATATTGAAACCAAAATGCCGGTAGAAGCCGACGGGCTTTCTTTTGAAAAAGAAACCATCCAGGGCGTGCAGATCATCCGGCCTCTGATGCCCCGCGGCCTCACCGATGAAGAATACATGGCACGCATGCGCACCCTGATAGACGAACTGCTCGGCCCCGACGGGGCACAGGATGCGCTTTTCTGGTATTACAATCCCGCTGCCATCCGGTATACCGATCATCTGTCGCCTGCGCTGACAGTTTATGATTGTATTGGTGATCCGGAAGCGCTGCCCGGTGCGCATGAGGACATCCAGAAGCTGGAGCGACAGCTTATGGACCGCGCCGATGTGGTGTTCACCACCAGCAATGCCCTGCAGAAAAGCCGCCGGAAATACAACATAAACATCCATGTTTTTCCCAACGCGGTGGACCACGCCCATTTTGCCCGGGCCCGTGCCCTGAAAGAGGCCGAGCCGGAAGACCAGCAGGCCATTCCGCATCCCCGCCTGGGCTTTTATGGGATGATCAACGAAAACATCGACACCCGGTTGCTGAAGCAAGTGGCCGTCCTGCGCCCCGACTGGCATTTTGTGTTTATCGGGCCGGTGATGAAAAACTGTGAGGAGGTGCTGCCCAAGTGCGATAATATTCACTATCTCGGAACCCGATCTTATGCCGATCTGCCGGCTTACCTAAGCGGTTGGGATCTGGCGTTGGTGCCCCTGAAGGAAGACCCACAAACCAGACGCATTTTGCCGGCGAAAGTTCCGGAATATCTTGCCGCCGGCGTGCGGGTCATTGCCGCACCGCTCGAAGAAATCGTAACTACCTATGGCCGCAAAGGCCTGGTGCAGGTGGTTTCCGGTGCCGAGGTGTTTGTGAATGTCGCTCAGTCGCTGCTCGAAGATTCCGGAAAAGAAAAGGCTTCCTGGCTTCGGCAGGTGGACGCCGAGCTTGCCGGTAACTCCTGGGATAAAATCTATGAGCAAATGCAGGGGCAGCTTCAGCAGGCTTTGCAGCAGAAGCGCCCGGCGCGGCGTGGATTGCGCAGCGTTGGCACGGCACTGGTGCATCTGCTCCGGGAGAAGACCGCGCTGATGAAACTGCCGGCTGCCCGGCAATCTGCGGCGCCGCCACCGGAATCGTAGGCGGCAGCTCCCGTTCTTCAAAGAGAAACCAGACTGCTGCGCACTACCGTTTCTGCTTTCCGGAAAAAGTATATTTCTGACTGTGATAAGCAGGCGCGTATTTAAATGCGCTCTGCTCGCAAATCGGGCTTGCGGTGCAGGAACAGGAAGTACAGGATCAAACCCAGCCCGATCACCGTGAGCGAGCCCAGTATGAACTTGCTTTCGGCGGTGAGAAATAAAAATCCCCAGATGCAGATCGAGATGATGGCCGGAATGGGAAAGAACGGCATTTTCCACGGCCGGACATCGGCTGGTTTCCGGTAGTGCCAGAGCAGTACGCCCACCGCCTGCGCTACAAACTGCACGAGAATGCGCATAATCACAATGGCCTTGATAACAAAAGCCGGCTTTTCGGTGAAAATCACGCTGAGCACAAAGCCAATACCGCCAATCGTGAGCAGCGAGATGTGGGGAAAGTTTTTGGTGGGGTGCAGCTTTGTAAAAATGGGAAAATAATCGCCGCCTTTGGCTGCCGCATAGGGAATGCGCGAATAGCCCAGCAAGACCGAGAAAAGGGAGGCGAGCGCAATGACCAGAATCAATCCGGTAGCAATTTTGGCCACGCCGGCATTGTAGATTTTCTCGAAATACAAACTGACTACAAATTGTGATTCGGCAATCGCCGCAGCCGGCAGCACACCTGCCACCGCCGTTTGCATGGCGAGGTAGAGAACCGCAATCAGGGCAATGGACAGGAAAATAGCCTTTGGAATGTTGCGCTCCGGCTGCCGGATTTCGCTGCCGAGGTGACACACATTGTAGTACCCAAGATAAGAATATACGGTGCTCGTAGTGGCATTGCCGAGGGCGGCAAAGAAGAGAGCAGAAGTGGGAAATCCAGCCCATTTTTCCGGAAAAGCCATCTCGGCATTAAAGGACGGAACTGCCGAAAAGACCAGCCACAGCAGCGTTCCGACGGTAATAATGCCCAATAATACACTCAGTCTGCCAATGCTTTTGATGTCGCGGTACAAGAGGAGAATCATCCCCACCACCAAACCGCCGGCTACAAAACGCGCCTGCATCGTCGTGAGCGGCATCAGATACCGGAAATAACCGGCAAAGCCGATGGCAGCAGAGGCCACCACCAGCGGTGCCTGTAAAGTGGTTTGCCACACAAACAGAAAGGCCATCAACCGCCCGCCTTTCTTGCGCTCGAAAAGCTTTTGCAAAAACACATAGCTGCCGCCTGCCTGCGGCCATTTGGCCCCCAGCTCGGCCCATACGGTTCCGTCTACAAAAGAAAGCAGGGCGCCGAGCAGCCAGGCATAAATGCTGCCGCTGCCACCCATGACCGCTGCCACGCCTGAAAGCGTGATAAACGGCCCGATGCCTACCATGTCGATGGCATTGATGGACGTAGCCTGAAGAAGGTTGAGGTCGCGGCGGAGTTGGGGTTGAGCCATAAGAAAGGGCAAAGTACAACCGGAAGGCTCATTGCTGCGGGCGGGCGTCCTGCCGGTACCGGTGATACAGCGCCCGAAAAGCCGGTATTTGCGGAACGCAAAAACGGGATAAAGCGTTGCGGCTTTATCCCGTTGACAATGTCCGGGAACGCTTTACTCTTTGGTAAAAAGTCCGGAGTAAACTTTCTGGTCGGGGGTCTGAATGCGGAACAGGTAGCTGGCGGACGGCAGCGCGCTCACCGGCACGGCGTTTCCGGAAAGGAGGGTGCCTGCTGCGACGGTGCGGCCGGCCAGGTCGGTAAGGGTATAGGTAGCAGTGGATTGTCCGGTGGGCAGTTCAAAACGGATTTCGCTTTGCGCCGGGTTTGGATATACTTTGACGCTATTCCAGGCGGTTGTGGGAACGGTGAAGGTGCGAAGCGGCGTGCCGTCGGGTTCGAGGATAAAGCAATGTAAATCCGCCGTTCCGCCTGCTATCCGGTCTTCGAGCGAAGCAATGACCATCAGTTTGTTGCTGCTGAGTTCATGCATGCCTGCAACGCGATAAGAGCCATAGGGTCTGCCAAAGTCGCGGTTCCAGATCAGGTTGAGGCTGGTATCGTACTTGGCAATGCGAATGCGGGCACTGTCAAAACCGCTTGTAAAATCTCCAAAAGCGCGGCAGGCCATTACAAAATGCTTTTGGTCGCCTAAAAGCGTCATTGCGTGATTGCTGGCGGACAGATACGTTTCCGCTCTGGAAGGATGTTTCGGAACAGAGGCGCTTACAACGATCCGGTTGCCGGCCTGCTGGAGCCGGCCTATTGCCATGGGCGAGCGTGTAGCAAATAGGCTGGTATCACTACTGAAGAACAGCGGGCCTAAAAAGTAAGAAGAAGTAGCTGTAGGCTTCCAAAGCTCTGTGTATTGGTACGTCTCCTGAGAAATGTCCAGCCCGGCAGGCTGGAACGTATAAGATCCGTAAAACGGCAGGTAGGTCACAGTCAGACTGGTATCCATCTGCAACATCAGTTGGCGACCTTCAAACCCAGAATAAGGCACTACATTGCACCCAAACAACAACTGTTTGTCACCGGTTCGGGTGAGGCTCAGAACCTCATTACTATTTCCCCATACCATACCATAAGTAGCACTGACGGGCGCTAAGAAAGCACTGTCTATCGGCTGATGACGCTTGGCGCCGGTTGCCAGGTCATAAACAGTCAGAAAAGCGCGTGGGTGGTAAAGATTTTGCGGGTTCATATCAGGCGACCGCAAGCCCGAATACGCTGCATAAATTTTTCCGTCCATAAATACAGTTTTCAGTGCCAGAAGGTCTGATGTGTCGGTATCATACAAAAGCGTATCTACACCCCGCACCTGAAGGTTTTTATTCAGACGGATCAGAAGCAGCTTATTATAATCATAGCCTTCGTAAGAAGTTCCTATGAAAGCCGGGCCGGACCAGGAAACTGCATTTTCGTCATAAGAGGCGGTGGCGGCCAGGATAAAAAGCTCGTCCTGAAAAGCATAAATAGCTTCGAACCGGTATCCCCGAAGGCTATCGACTCCGGCCAGCCGGAGGGTATGCAGCACATTTCCGGAAGCATCTGTCTGGTAGCAGAAACCGGATGATGCTTCCCCTCCATAAAGCGGCCACTGCGTGCCGGCAAAATAATAAGAGCCCTTGTGCTCCAGGAAAGCAGTTGGGATGTCTTGTTGAGCGGTGTTGAGGCTTGTTGGCAAGAACAGGTTCTGTGCAAAGGCGCTCTGCGCCCAACCGGCCATCAGCAAAAGCAGGAGTACAATCCGGGAGTGCATAGTTGACGCGTTTTGGGAATAAATTTACAAATAAAATGCCAGCAGCGGCTCATACCTTTAAAATTGTCTTCCGGGCCCCGGCGGCCTGTGGTCCCTTGTCTCTTTCCGGAAAACGGGCCTTTACAACCAGTAACTATCCAATCCTTTATACAGAGACCGTCTCTTAAAAAATAGAATAGGAGTGACAAGGCAGGCCTTGTCGCTACCCAAAACCATTATTTCTAACGCCTCATTCCTAACTCTTTTATTCCCAGCCACTGCAGGGCATTTCCCGAAAGCAGCGCTTCTTCCAGCGGTTTTTCATAGCCCATCGTTTCAATCAGCTTTCCCGGATGATGCTCCCCGAGCGGAAACGGATAATCGGAGCCGCAGCAGATTTTGTCTTCACCCAGGGTTTTGATAACATAGTTCAGGGCATCGGCGTCGTGCACCAGCGCATCAATCCAGAAATGACCGAGGTAGTCGCGCGGGTTCACGTCGTTGTCGATCGCGCAGAGGTCGGGGCGCACGTTAAAGCCGTGTTCAATCCGGCCAATCGTAAACGGAAAAGAACCGCCGCCATGCGCAAATGCCACGCGCAGTTGGGGAAATTTCCGGAAAACGCCCCCAAAAATCATCGAAGAAATGGCCCGCGCGGTTTCGGCCGGCATCCCCACCAGCCACGGCAGCCAGTATTGGGTCATATCGGCCTGTCCCATCATCTCCCACGGGTGCACGAAAAGGGCGCAGCCTAGCTCTTCCGCCGCCTGCCAGAACGGGAAAAACTTTTCATCGCTCAGGTTGGCGCCGTTGATATTGGAGCCGATTTCCAATCCCGGAAAATGAAGCTCTTTTACACAGCGCTCCATTTCCCGGATCGCCAGGTCGATATCCTGCATCGGCACTGTGCCCAGCCCGATAAATTTTTTGGGAAACTGTGTTACGCAAGAGGCAATATGGTCGTTGAAAAACCGGGATGTCTCCAGTCCATGCGCCGGCTTTGCCCAGTAGTTAAACAAGACCGGAACGGTCGAAAGCACCTGCACATCCACGCCCGTCGCGTCCATGTCCAGAATGCGGGCCGGCGCATCCCAGCAGTTGGGCTCAATTTCCCGGAAAACTTTGTCGCCTTTGATCATCCGCGCGCAGCATTGTCCGCCGGGAGTGCACACGTGTTCGAGGTGAATAAACTCGCCGTAGCCGAATTTCTGAAAGTAATTGGGAATGTGTTCCGGCAGAATATGGGTGTGGATGTCGATTTTCATGCGCTGTGGTTTCGCCCAAAGATAAATCCCCCGGGCAAGGCGCTTTTAAACCGCCAGCTTTATGGATCGCGCTGCGAATCAATTTGCCGGTACACGTCGCGGATAATTTCTCCCGGATCGGCGGTTTCAAAAGGAAAGGTTTTTTTCCGGATCGGATGCACCGTGATTTCAGAAGGCATCTCTTCCTCCATGGTGTTGATGACATCCAGCGTAGCGCTTCCCTGGAGCGGATCATAGTCTATCTGGGAATGGCTGCCCGCACCCATATTGTAGGTTTCGATAGACGTGAGCAGGAGGTCTTTTCCAAAATATTTGAATTCACTGAAAAGATTGCCCTGCGGCCCCACGCCATACAGCTGAATATGCAGCGTGCTATCGGAAATGCTGATGTCTTCCGTATCGTAATTCGGAAAATCGGCTTCGTTGTGCGCTACCGGAAAAACAAAATGCGACACCTTATCCAGCCGGTAGGTTTTGTCGCGCTGACCCAGCAGTACCAACACCGGCCGCGCGCCTTGCTGCTTGTCTTTTTTGTTTTGAAGCACCAGGGCGAGATCGGGAATGCCATCGGCGTTGAGGTCGCCCTCCGCTTCGTATTGCACCGCAAATATGCTGGGCTGCGGCACAAAATCAGCGGCCGTCTTTCCCGTTCGCGGATAAATGAGTCCACCGCGTTGCAGGGTATCTGCCGGGCGCGGCGCGGCGGCTGCCTGTGGCGCTTCCACAGCAGTTTTTTCCTCCGGAAGCGGCTGCTGCGGCCGGCCCGCCGACTTGCAGGAAAGCACACCCAGTGCACTGAGTGCAACTGCCCAAATTCTTACATCCATAAACAGAAAAACGATTGCTGCGGCAAAGCGGTACAAAATCTTCGCCAACCGGCTCTCAGGCAGGCTTTAAAAGAAGAGCCCGACCGAGACACAGGTCTCTTTTCCGGAAATCATCAGGCCACCGATGTTGCCGCTGGCGCCCATTGCACCGGTATCTATACGGAAAGTGCCCGAAGAACGCACGGCGCCCTGGCTGTCTTTGCCCACAATCCGGTAGCTGCCTGCCCGCAACTGCTTGTGGAGCGGTGCTACGCCGTCGGTAGCGGTGCTGCCGCAGGTGGGCTCCGCAGCGAGGTAAGGAAGCGCACCAATCGAATCGCCTTCCAGATACAAATACATTTGGGTGGCCGATTGCGGCGTGTAAAACTGTACGTCGAAAACGGCGTCGGAGGGTTCTTTCTTACACTGCACAAACAGCAAGGTGGCCGAAAGGAGGAAAGCGGCGGTTGAGAGGGGGCGTTTCATGAAAAGAAGGGAAAGCAGGCAGAAGAAACGGAGGTGCAGCTGCTTTTAGTATAGGTCCGTTCCCTGCCAGATTTTCCAGCTTTCTGCCGCCTGAATCTGAAGCATTTCCAATCCATTTTTGACCCGGCAGCCGCGTTGGAGGCCTTCCTGCATAAAAGCCGTTTCTTCAGGATTGTACACCAGGTCGTAAAGCGCGTTTTGGGGCGCAAGCAAGCTGTAATCAAGCGGCGGTTTGGTTGCTACTTCCGGCCAGGTGCCAAGCGGGGTGGTGTTGATCAGGAGGGGGAATTTCCGGAAAATGGCTGCTGAAAGGGCTTCATAAGATATGACGTCTGCCCCTGCCTGCCGCGATATTTTTTTAAAAGGAATTCCCCGCTGTGTCAGGGCATAGGCCACTGCTTTGGACGCGCCGCCGGTGCCCAGAAGGAGCGCGCCGGCAGGCAGCGGTTGCAACCAGCCGGACAAGCTTTTACCAAACCCAATCCAATCGGTGTTGAAGCCGGTAAGTGTGCCATCCGTTTCCACCCGGATGCAATTCACTGCGCCTATAGCCGCCGCGTGCATATCCAGGCGGTGGAGGTAGGGAATCACCGCTTCTTTATGGGGAATGGTTACGTTTAATCCCAACAGTCTTTTTCCGGTAATCAGCGCCGGAAGAGCATCGAGGTCTTGCAAGGGGAAGGCATCATAGCGGGCCGGAAGCCCGTTTTTCCGGAAATTTTCTTCAAAAAAAGCAGGGGAAAAGGAATGGTCAAGCGGATAGCCGATAAGGCCGTAGCGAAGCAGCGATGCCATTGGGGAAAAGCAATAACCCGTTAGTCGCGGGTAATTTTTTCGGTTCGGATCCGGTTGCCTTTTGCATCGGTGAGCTGCAGGAAATAAAGGCCTTTGGCCAGCGGGGAAAGGTCGAGCTGCCGGGCCTGTTGCGTGCGGAGCAGCAACCGGCCTGCCGCATCGTGAAGGGTGGCTTCTGCGGCCATTGGCCCGTCCAGGTACAGCATACCGGAAGTAGGGTTGGGATAGATGCGCAAGGGCTCAGTTGTCAGTTCGTCTACCGATAGGTGCGCAAAAAATTCCGGTGCGCTAAACGCTTCACAGCCCACGCCGTCGGTTACTTTCACGGTGTAAGACCCGATTGCCGTTACTGTCAGGGACCGGAACACTTCTCCCGGCAGCGCCACATTGTTGCGATACCACTGATAAACAAATGCCTGATTGTTGGCTACCCGCAATACCAGACCGTTGCGGGTAAGGGTGGGTTGCGGCGTTGGATAAACAGTTACCGGCAGCGTGGCCGAGAGCGCAGTGCAGCCAAAGGCATTGGTCACCTGAATGGCGTAGGAGCCGGAAGTAGAAACGTTTTTGAAAGGTGCATTGTCCTGCGGGCGCAGCACGCCGTCTACAATCCATTGCAGCAGGTTGCCCGGTTCGGTCTGAGTGTTCAGCACCACCGAACTGCCTTCGCAAAACCGCAAGGCGCCGGTAGTAGTGAGGTCGGCTGTAGGTGTCGGGTGAACGGTGAGGGATACCGGCGCGCTGGTGTCGCTCAGGCAGCCGTTGGTGTCCAGCACCTGCACGCGGTAGTCGCCGCTGTAGGTCTGGGCCGCATACCGGGCAGCGGTGGCGCCGGCAATGGGGGTATTATCGAAAAACCACTGCCATGCTGCTCCGCCGGGCGTAGTGGCCGTCAGCAGGAGCGAGTCACCGCTGCAGCGGGTCGCCGCGCCGGCCGGTGTGATCGTTGCAACCGGATCGGGAACAATCCGGATGTCTCTCGGGTCCGACGTGTCGGTGCAGTTATTGGAGCGGTTGGTCACAAAAACGCGGTACACGCCCGGCGTTGTCACCGTGTAGCTGCTGGCTGTAGCGCCTGTAAGAGGGGTGTTGGCCTGAAGCCATTGATAAGAATAGTTGCCGGAAGGGGCGGTTAAGGTGATGCTGGATGGGCCGCCGCAGAAGTTGGTGGGTGCGGCCGGCGTCACTGTGGAAACCACCGGCTTCACGGTGACCGCCGTGCCGGCAGAGGTGTCGCGTTGTCCGGAAGGCGAGATCGCAATCACCCGGTAGGTGCCACTGATTTTGACCGTTAGTTGCGGGCCGGTGGACGGGGCCGGTGCCGGCCCGCCGCCCCGCAGCCACTGATAACTATAAGAAAGGTGCTGTGGTGAGACAGTGAGCACTACCGAATCTTTATTGCAGAAAGCAAGCGGCCCGCTGGCCATAATGACCGGCGATACCTGGGCCTGCACGCCGGCAGCGGTGAAGGCCAATCCCAAAGTCAGCAGCCATCCCGTACCGACGCGGCCAAAATCCAATTTCATATTGAAACAAATAGATGCTTCAAAATTAAGCACAAAGTGTTTCT
>JAEVZP010000158.1 GCA_023392185.1 Bacteroidota bacterium | reverse complement strand
GGCTATTACCATGAACGAAGGCGTGGCGCTGGTCGCCGAGATAGAAGAATGGCGGATTGAAAAGCGCCTGGAAACCCGCTACCTCGATGAGTACGTAAAGGACGGCATCGACGCTGCGATTGACCGTGCGCTGGAAGCAAAAGCGAATAAAGAATCCGTTTCCATTGGTGTGTGTTGCAACGTGGTGGATTTGCTACAACGCCTGCTTGACCGGAACATCACCCCCGACACGCTCACCGACCAAACCTCGGCGCACGATCCGCTGATTGGTTATTTTCCGGAAAATATGAGCGTGGAAGAAGCCAATGCCCTGCGCGAGGCTAACGCCGATGAATACGTTTCCCGCTCGCTCGACACGATGGCGCACCACGTGAAGCTGATGCTCGAACTGCAAAAGCGCGGCGCGATTACATTCGATTACGGTAACAACCTGCGTGGGCAGGCCCACGACAAGCGCGGCGTGGAAAATGCCTTTGATTTTCCGGGATTTGTGCCCGCTTATATCCGTCCGCTTTTCTGCGAAGGCAAAGGCCCGTTCCGGTGGGTAGCGCTCAGCGGCGATCCGGAAGACATTCGGGTTACCGACGAAGCTTTGATGGAATTATTTCCCCAAAACAAAGGCCTGCATCGCTGGCTGAAAATGGCAGGGGAGAAAATTGCATTTCAGGGCTTGCCGTCGCGCATTTGCTGGCTGGGCATGGGCGAGCGCGAAAAAGCGGGCCTTTTGTTTAACGAACTCGTCCGTTCCGGAAAAGTAAAAGCGCCGATTGTGATTGGCCGCGACCA
This sequence comes from Bacteroidota bacterium, assembly GCA_023392185.1. GTDB lineage: Bacteria > Bacteroidota > Bacteroidia > Chitinophagales > Chitinophagaceae > UBA1952. The sequence continues at coordinate 7,838 of JAEVZP010000158.1, read as the reverse complement.
CCTCGATTGCGGCTCGGTGGCCTCGCCCAACCGCGAAACGGAAGCGATGAAAGACGGCTCCGACGCCGTGGCTGACTGGCCAATTCTGAACGCGCTGATTAACACTGCAGGGGGCGCTTCGTGGGTATCTTTCCACCACGGCGGCGGCGTGGGTATGGGCTATAGCCTGCATGCCGGAATGGTGATTGTGGCCGATGGCACCAAAGACGCCGAGCGCCGCCTCCGTCGCGTGCTGCACAACGACCCGGCTATGGGCGTGCTGCGCCACCACGATGCAGGCTACGAACTGGCGAGCGAAACGGGTCGGAAGTTTAGGCTAAACGATTAAACAAAGCTTCCTTTTTTCCAAAACGGGAATTTTTTTTCTGTAAAAAGGGCAATAAGCATTCTGCTGTGCTTGTTGCCCTTTATATTGCTTTCTTTCCCAACACCTCCTCACTCAACCCCATTTTATGTATCGTATCGGACAAGGCATTGATTTTCACCAGTTGGCAGAAGGCAACGAGTTCTGGCTTGGCGGCGTTAAGATTCCACACACCAAAGGCGCTGTTGCCCACTCCGACGGCGATGTGTTGCTCCACGCCCTGTGTGACGCATTGCTCGGCGCCCTCGGTCTCGGCGACATCGGCAAGCACTTTCCCGACACCGATATGCGCTATAAAGGCATTGATTCTAAAGTACTGCTGCGGCGCTGCTACAGCCTGATTCGGGAGAAAGGGTACTGGCTCATCAACGCCGACTGCACATTGCTGTTGCAAGCGCCTAAGATTTCGCCCTATGTGGAGCTGATGCAGAAAACGATCGCCCACATCCTCAATATTTCCAAAGAGGATATTTCCATTAAAGCCACTACAGCCGAGTACATGGGCTTTATTGGCCGCGAAGAGGGCGTCGTGGCTACAGCTACGGTGCTGTTGCAAAAACTGTAATAGGCATTTCCGGAAAAAAATCAGACACCCGTCAGGTTTTTGAAACCTGACGGGTGTCTGATTTGGATGTGTGCCAGCGGCGGTGCCCCTTCGATGCTGATTGTAGGCAGGGAGCACAAGTCTGAAGGGCTACAAACAAAAAAATTCCGGAAAATTTCCGGAACTTTTTTGTATCAGGCAGGGCTTCAAACCCTCGTCTAGGACATGGCGTTTTTCACATCCGACTTCACGTCTTTAGCGGTTGATTTTACATCCGAAGCAACGTCTTTCGCGCCGGATTTAATATCGGAAACAGCGTCTTTGCCGGCATCTTTCGCATTCTCGAGAGCTCGTTTGCCTTTCTCGGCAGCCGCATCGGCGTCATCCAGAATGGCAGCAATTTTGCTTTTGGCATCATCGCTGAGGCCTTCGATCTCCGACTCCAGCATGGTGCGCAGGTCTTCGACCCCCGCACCGGCACGGCCCATAAGTTTATTAAACTGATCGCGCCACTTATTGGCAGTATCAGCAAGATTCTGACGGGTTTCTTCGCCTGGTTCCGGAGCAACGAGAAGGCCAACGGCTACGCCTGCGAGCAGGCCAATGGTGAATTTTGACATGGTGAGGAGATTGGTTTTAAAAAGGTTTTGTATTAGAAAGAGGTTGGAGCCAAAGAAAGATTAGCGGCGACCGCCAAACATACGGGCAATCAGCCAGACGATACCCACGACGACCAGTATTGCAACAATAATGCCGACATTAAAACCGGCTTTAAAAATACCGGCAATGGCGTCGCAACTCGTCATGGTGAGTGCAAGGGCCGGCAGCAGGAGCAGGTGGTTTTTCTTCATGGTTGGGATGGGTTTAGAAAGAGAGAGCTGTTGTGAAAAACCAAAGGGGTAAAATTTCGTGCCGCAATGCTTTTTAGCTCCCTTTTTCCGGAAATCTCATCCGCCCAGAAGCTGCTGGCGACGCAGTTGCCGGAGCTCACTTTGAAGCGTTTGCATTCGTTGCAGCAGGTGCTGAATGGTTTCAATACCGGGCACATTGATGTCCAGATCGTAATGCAGCCGGGCAAAGCGTTCCAGGTCGCTTAGTTCTTCAAAATAGATGGCCGGTTCGGTTTCCTCCGCTGCCTGCCGGATGAGGCCGTGATCGATCAGGGTTTGAATAAAATCGGGCGCTACCGGCTGGTGGTAGGTGCAATATTCGCGGATGGTGATGACGGTGCGTTCCATAGGAAAGGTTGGATGCTTTGCGTTGGATAATGTTGGAGTCCTCTGGACGTTGGAGCCCTTAAGGCGTTGGATCTATATGCAGTCCATCGCTTTGTGTTTCCAAGGGTGAATGCAATTCGCCCCTACGTCTTGCTCTTTTGTCTATAATCTTTCGTCTCTACCGTCCTGCCAGCTTCTCAAACGCACTTTTTTGTTCGTCCGTAAGGCTGGTGGGGATGGATATTTTATAAGTCACGTACAGGTCGCCAGATTGACCTTCTTTTTTATAGACAGGAAAGCCTTTGCCTTTGAGCCGTACTTTTTCGTCGGGCTGGATACCGGGTTTCACTTTCAGTTTCACAGCGCCGCTGAGGGTGGATACCTGCACCTCGCCGCCTAAAACCGCCGTGTAGAGGTCAATAGGCACTTCGGTGTAGAGATCATCCCCCACCCGCTTCAGATTCGGCTCATCGGCCACGCGGAAGGTGATGTACAAGTCGCCCGCCGGGCCGCCGTTGGTGCCGGGATTGCCATATCCTTTGAGCTTGATTTTTTGTCCGTCGGCCACGCCTGCGTGGATGGTGATGCGCACTTTCCGGTCGCCTACCGAGAACTCCTGCGGGTGGGTCCGGGCGGCGTCGCGCAGACTGATGCTGAGTTGCGCTTCTATATCCTGCCCCCGGAACTGCGATTGTCGGCGACTGCCGCCGCCACCGCCGCGATTCCCGAAAAGCGATTCAAAGAAATCCGAATAATCTTCGCCGCCCCCGCCGCCGCTGTAGGAGAAATCCTGCCACGTGCCCTGCTCGCCAAAGCCACCGAAGCCGCCTCCGCCAAACGGATTCCCACCGCCACTGGCTCTTTGCTGCCGCTGTTGGGCTTCAATCTGTTCGGCGTGCATCCAGTTTTCGCCGTAGGTGTCGTATTTCTTGCGTTTGTCGGGGTCGCCCAGCACTTCGTTGGCTTCGTTGATCTGCTGAAATTTCTGCTTGGCTTCCGGGTTGTCGGGGTTCACGTCCGGATGCCACTTGCGCGCCAGTTTCCGGTAGGCTTTTTTGATGGCATCGGTCGAAGCCGATTTATCCACGCCCAAGGTTTTATAATAATCAATAAATGCCATAGCTGTGTTTTCCTAAAGATGCTAGGGTCAAAAAGCCCGTGCCAGAAGCCTAAAGGGCGTTGGAGCTGCGCTTGGACCCCGCCGTTGGCGGGGTTGGACGCACTTCGTGCCGTTGGAGCCTTCGGCGTTGGATAGATGTTGGCATCCTGCTTTCCGGAAATTCTCGGGACCTGACAGGTCAAGGCTGGAACGAAGTGGAAGCCGAAGATGCCTGTCAGGTCAGAGATACGCCTTCTGGAAGACCGGCATTTTCCGGAAAATCTCATCCTTTAACAACACGAACCTGTCAGGTCTAAAAAATTTCCGGAAATCTTCAGGCTACACTTATCGCACCTGTATCATCTCCGAGTCCTCTTTTGTCTCCAACCTACACCCCAAACGGATAGGTTTCCGGAATTTTCCCTTTATCCGCCGGCATATGCAGCGGGTGCAAAGCCTCGGTTTTATCTATAAATAAAAACGCGTCGTAGCGCTCGCACACTTCAGTAGGCACGTAGTTGCCGTACTGTTCGTATTCCGGATTATACACTACCCCAATGGCGCGGTGGCCGATGCGGGTTTTGGCAAACGGCGCATCCCGGAAATCGTCCATCAAAAGCAGCTTGTTTTCGGCGGATGCTTCGTGCAAAAGGGCTTCCCAGCTGCCGTCGCGACCTTTCGGAACGGGCAACACCTGCATCTTGGCACCCCACTCGCGGCCAGCAATCACACTGCCCTCGTAGGAGCCAAAGCCCACCAGTAACACGTTTTCCGGACCAAACCGCGCCCGCGCCAGCTCGCCAATGTTATACATCCCGTCGTCGGCCATGTCGGTGAAGAAAGCGTCGCCCACGTGGGTGTTGTGCGCCCACACAATCGCCTTAGCATCCGGGCCGTGGAATTTCAACAGGCGCTCCAGCGTTTCCTGCATGTGGCGGTCGCGGGCGTTCCAGGAAGCACCGCCGCCCTGCAACATTGCGCGGTAGTAGCGCTCGGCGTTGACGGTCACCAAGGCATTCTGCTCTGCGCTAAAAGCCGCTTCGGGGTCGCCTTCGTAGTGAGCCATGCGTTGGTGCATCTCCTGCAACAAATCCAGCGCCGACTGCTCGCACAACTTGCTGACAAAGCGTAACGCAGAGGCATACTCACGGCCTTCGTCGCCACTGTAGGGCTCAAAACAGCGGTAGGCGCGCTTGGCCACCGGCAAGGCTTCCGGGTCTTCGCGGGCCACAAAATCCATTACGGCTTCGAGGCTTTCCCAAAGAGAATACACATCCAGGCCGTAGAAGCCGGTTTTTCCGGAAATGTCTTTTGCAGAATTGTATTTTTTGAGCCACTCGGCAAGTGCGGAGATTTCCCAGTTGGCCCACATCCACGTCGGCCAGCGGTCAAAACGGTGCAGCACGTCTGCCGCTTTTTCGTCGTCGTGAGTATAACCTTTTACGTAACGGTTGAGGTTGTAGCAGTCGGGCCAGTCGCCTTCCACCACAATAAAATCAAAGCCTTTTTCTTCAATCAGGCGTTTGGAAAGTTGGGCCCGCCAGGTATAATAGTCGTGGGTGCCGTGAGACGCCTCGCCGAGCAGCACGACGCGGGCATCGCCGATGCGGGCCATTAAAGGGTCCAGGTCGGCGGCGGACTGCAACGGGTGAGCGCAGTCGCGGAGGATTCGGACTGCTTCGGCGGTGTCAAATTTCGGGGTCAGGTCACGTCTGTTTCGCATGGAGCATAGGGTTTTGTAGGGATGTAGGGGGATTATCCGTGCAAAAAGGCCGTGCCGGAAAATGTGCGACTTTTGAGCGGGACCGACTGAATTCCAACGGTTTGCAAACGCAATAAGGGAGTGCGAAGCCGTTTTCTAACGGCTTTGCACTCCCTGGTAGTTCCGGCATTTCCGGAAATAAATTGCTTCGTTCCGAAGACTTGACAAGTCCTCGGACGTTGTACTGATTGACTTGTCAAGTCTGATACAGGCCCTGCTCAAATGCCGTCTGTTTCAATTCTCTGAAGACTTGTCAAGTCCACCGGCAATTCTTCCGCGGACTTGACAAGTCGGGCCCGGCATTTCTCCAGATCCCCTACTCCACCGGCGGATTTTCCGGACTTTCCGATGCCCGGTTGCGCAACTTGATGTTGAGCAACTCCACAATCAGGGAGAAGCCGAGGGCGCTGTAGATAATCGCCTTGCTCACTTCTTCGTGGAAGCCGGAGGCAATGAGCACTACGCCGATTACAATCAGGAAGCTGAGGGCCAGCATTTGCAGCGTCGGGTATTTGTTGATAAGCCGCGACACCGGACCGGCAAACAGCATCATAATCCCGATGGAAACGATGACGGCGATAATCATAATCAGCACGTTTTCCACCAAGCCCACGGCGGTGAGGATAGAGTCAAAGGAAAACACTAAATCCACCAGCACGATTTGGGTGAGCACGGCCGGCAATCCGGCCATTTTCACCGGTTTTTGACCCGGCTTTACCGGCGCTTCGCGGCGCAGTTTGTGGTGGATTTCCAGGGTACTTTTTACAATCAGAAACAGCCCACCGGCGATGAGAATTAAGTCTTTCCAACTCAGTCCGAGCGGCTCGTCGGTGACGCCCGGCACGCGCGGTAACGTCACTACCGCTTCTTTCAGCCCGATAATCCAGTTGATTCCCAGCAGCAGCGCCGTGCGGAATACCATCGCCAGGACCAAGCCGATGTTGCGCGCCTTGCCTTGTTGATGGGCAGGGAGTTTTCCGGCAACGATGGAGATAAAAATAATGTTGTCAATGCCGAGTACAATCTCCAGAAAGCAGAGCGTAATCAGCGAGACCCAGACACCCGGGTCGGCGAAGTTTGGAATAATCAGGTCCATGAGAGCGGCCCCTCCCCGGCCCTCCCCGAAAGGGAGGGTGACGGCTTATCAGGAGCGATGATTTTTAGGTTGTGAAGTTGATAGATTTTTTGAAGAAATTGGGGGAAACTTCTGGTCTGGTATTGAATAATGTGGGAGCTTTGGATGCAGGTCGCGTTAGCGACCGGATGTTTGTAGAAGAAGCTGGTGCTTGAATGAATGGTCGCTTCGCGACCGAATGTTTGTTTCTCAGTTTTATTTCAGACTTGACAAGTCTATTAGCAGGTTGTCCGAGGACTTGTCAAGTCGGAGTGATTTTCCGGAAATTTCCGGAAAAATTTATGCCTCCCAGCCGCCGCCAAGCGCCCGGTAAAACTGGATGATGGTTTCGTGGAGGCGGGCTTTGGTTTCAATTACGTTCAATTGGGCTTCCAAGGCGGCGCGCTGCGCGGTAATCACCTCCAGATAATTGGCGTAGCCCACTTTGTACAGTTCGTTGGCCATGTCCACGGCGTTGTCTAAAACAACGGCTTCGTCGCGGTTGAGGGTGTACACACCTTGCAGGTTTTGCAGTCCGCTTTGCGCCACTTCCAGTTCCCGGAACGCGCCGGTAAACGCCTTGTTGTATTGCTGAATGGCAATCTGCCCTTCGGCCTGCGAACTGCGGATGTTGGCTTTGATAGCGGTACGATTGAACACCGGCGCAGCCAATCCACCGGCAAGCCCAAACGCGATAGAGGCCGGGTCAAAGAGGAGTCCGCCGCGAAAGGATTGCAGGCCTACAAACGGATTCAGGTTGAGCGAAGGCAGGAGGGCGGCACGGGCGGCGGCCACATCATAGCGGGCGGATTCCAATTCCAATTCGGCCTGCGAAATGTCGGGGCGGCGACTGATAACGGTGATGGGCAAGCCCTGCAACGCGGTTACCGGCAGCGGCAACGAAAGGAAATCGGTGCTGCGGGCAATGGGTTGGGAGAAGCGGCCCAATAGATAATTGATTTCGGCTTCCACGCGAACGGTTTCCTGGGTGGTGCGCAGGCGGGCGGCGCGGGTGCGGAGAAGCTGCGCGCGGAATTGCTCTACACCCAACTGGGTAATCCGTCCGGCTTCTTTTTGGACTTCTGAAATCGCGAGCGCGCTGTCCTGCAGGGCGATGTTTTGGTCCAGCACGGCGGCTTGGGCATCCAGCGAAAGCAACTCGTAATAGCGCGAAGCCACTTCCGAAACCAACGTAGTAACCACCACCCGACGCCCTACTTCCGTCGCCAACAGACGAAGCTGCGCCGCTTTTTGAGCGGACTTTAGTTTGCCCCAAAGGTCTATTTCCCAGTTGCTTTGCAGCCCCAGAAAATAGCTCGGCACCAGGGGCAAAGGCACTTTTTGCGCCTCGTCAATGTTGTCGGACAGGTTGGTGTCAAAGTTGCCGACGCCTTCCAGGGTGTATTTGCCGTAGCGGGTGAATCCGGCCCCGGCGGTAGCGTCCACGGTGGGCAGGCGGGCAGCGCGACGGGTCAGCAGCTGGCTGCGGGCGATTTCAATACGTTGCGCGGCAATCAGCATATCGGGGCTTCGGCGCACGGCTTCATCCAGCAATTCGGATAAGTTGGCATCGGCGAAAAACGCTTTCGGGTCCAGTGGGGGCAGCGTGGTGGTGTCGGCAGTGGCGCTGAAGCGGGTGGGAACGGAGAGTTGGGAGCGTAACGCGGCAGGCTCGGTGGTTTTGCAGGCGGCAAGGAAGGTGAGGGTGAGCAGGGTCAGCGCGGCCTCACCCCCGGCC
>JAEVZP010000150.1 GCA_023392185.1 Bacteroidota bacterium | reverse complement strand
GCCGTAACCATCACCGCCGGCCTGCATCCCCAGGCCGAAACCGCCCGCGATGTAGCGGTAATTTCCGGAAAAACATTCGCCGATTTGCCGGTGCATTCCTTAGATGAACTCTTGCGCTACGTGCCGGGGGTGGAAGTGCAGGCGCGCGGGCCTATGGGTTCGCAAAGCGATATCGTAATTCGGGGTGGAACGTTTCAGCAGGTGCTGGTATTGGTGGATGGCCTGCGGCTGAATGATCCGATCACCGGCCATTTCAACAGCAATATTCCCATTGCGCCCGACGAAATCGACCGGATTGAGATTCTCAAAGGGGCGGCCTCCGCCATTTATGGCGCAGAAGCGGTGGGGGGTGTCGTGCACGTCATTACCAAAACATTTTCCGGAAAAAAAGCGACCGAAGGCAGCGCGCGTCTCTCCGGCGGGCAGTACGGTCTTTTTGGGGCACAGGCAGGCGGTACGATTTTCCGGAAATCCACCACCCTTTCCGGCGGTCTGCTCGTCAATCGCGCCGACGGCGCGCCACAGCGGGGAACGACCGGCTTTTTCGACAATACCACCGTTTCGCTGTCATTGGCGCAGCAGTTGGGCGAAAACTGGACCTTCAGCGCCCGCACCGCCTACGACAACCGGGATTTTTCGGCTCAAAACTTCTACACCACGTTCGCCAGCGACACGGCCCGTGAAAAAGTGCAGACCTTCTGGCAACAGGCATCACTCCAATACCAAAAAGGGCGTTGGAACGTGCGCCTCGACGGTGGCGCCAAAATATTGCGGGATGAATACTTTTTCTCGCCTTCGGTTGCGCCGAACGACAACCGGGCCGCGCTTTGGCAGGGCCTTGCAGTGGCTGGCGTAGCCCTTTCCGCAAAGGCGCATCTGACCCTTGGCGGGCAGGTGATTTCCGGAAATATGGAGAGCAACGACCGGGGCAATCACCAATTGGGACAGGGTGGGGTGTTTGCGCTTTACAGCCACCGGCTGTGGGAGCGCCTTTTGGTGGAACCGGCCCTGCGGCTCACTTTTCCGCAACGCGAAACTGCCCTGCTGGTTCCGCAACTGGCAGTTGCCTGGAACGGCAAAGGGTATCAGATTTTTGGCAGCATCGGCACTTCGCTGCGCGAGCCCGATTTCACGGAGCGTTTCAACAACTATCAAAAGCCACTGGTGAAAAGCGGCTCGGTGGGCAATCCGGATCTGGTGGCTGAAAAAGGGCTGAGCTATGAATTGGGGGGGACGCTTCGGGCGGCGCGCGGGCTTTCGGTATCGGCGGTGGCGTTCCGGCGCGAACAGCAAAACCTGATCGATTTTGTGACCACGCCTTTTGCTCAGATGCCCCGGCAGGAAAACCTGCTTCCGGGAGGCAGCTTTGCGCTGGCGCGCAACATCGCTTCCGTAACGACTTCCGGGCTGGAAGTGAATGGGCGCTTCGAAAAAACGCTTCCAAACGGTGCTTTTTCGGGCGGTGCGGGCCTTACCTGGCTGGGCAGCGAAGGGATTGGCGGAACACCGGGTTTTTACATCAGCTCGCACGCGCGCGTGCTCCTCAATGGTTTTGCTACTTTTCGCTACCGCCGGCTCAGCTTCTCCGCGACCGGCCTGTATAAAGAGCGGCAGGTGTTTACAGCACCGGCGATTGAGGCGCAAATCAGCCCTTCTTATTTCACGCTGGGCTTCCGGGCCGAGGCGCGGGTGGTGCATGGGCTTTCGCTTTTTGTGCAGGGCGATAATATCACCGGTGCGCAGTACAGCGATCTTTTGGGTGCGCCCATGCCGGGCCGTTGGTGGAGTGGGGGCGTGCGGCTGAGTGGTGGGAAGAAATAAGGAGGTTGTAGTAGTTGTACAACCATTTCAGTATAGTGAGCAATCCTTTACGAAAAAGAGACGCCCAATTTGGGCGTCTCTTTTTCGTAAAGGGTATTAATCCGGAAGGAAAGCGGGTTTTAAAAGCGGGGTTGCAGAATTTGCTCCACGAAAAACCGGCCATGATCCGGAGCAATCAAGAGGGTGAAAAAGAACCCGAACACCGCGCCCCAGAGGTGGGCGTCATGGTTGATATTATCGCTTTGGCGTTTGCCCATGTAGGCCGAATACACGAGGTACAGAATCGCGAAAACGATGCTGGGAACGGGGATGAAGAAGATCAGCAACTTCACCCAGGGATCAAAGTATACTGAAGCGAAGAGCACCGCCGCAACGCCGCCGGAAGCGCCCAGCGAACGGTAATAAGGGTTGTTGCGGTTTTTGAGGAACGACGGAATGGAAGAAGCTACAATCCCCGCCAGATACAACCCCACATAGGCAAAGGGCATCCCCATAGCAGCATACAGGCGCTCCACATAGCCGCCCATAAAGTAGAGCGTAAACATGTTGAAAATCAGGTGCATGGTGTCCTGATGAATAAATCCGGAGGTCAGGAAGCGGTAATAATCGGCCGGGCCTTCCATGCGGGCGGGCCACAAAATGGTTTTATCGATCAGCTGGGTGTTCCGGAAACCGGCGATTGAAACGAGCACGGTGACCAGAACCAGCAGCAGGGTGAGCGAAGAAGAGAAATCCATCATAGCCGCAAAGATGCGACGCAATCAGGCGTGGTGATACCCGCTGCCCCGCAAAATGGAAAAAGCGCGGTACACTTGCTCGGCCACAATAAGACGCACCAGTTGATGTGGAAACACA
>JAEVZP010000225.1 GCA_023392185.1 Bacteroidota bacterium | reverse complement strand
GAACCGGATTGGGCAGGGGCAGTGTCACAGTGCGGATCGTATTGTCAGCACCGAGATAGCCGCCGATGTGGTATTCGAGCTTGCGGGTTGCCCGGGGGTTTTGGGAGGTTTGGCCTTCAAATTTCATAAAGATGTAGCCCGCATTCCAGCTCCAGTAATAGCCCCAGATCTGATCAAGCGCACCTGTACCGGCACCGGCTGCATTGCGGGCACTGTCAATCCCAATCGTGAGCGTAATGGAATCATAAACGCCGTCCGGCACATTGTTGATATCGAAGCTCAGGGTTGAAGGCCGGGTATAGCCGTCGAGCAGGTAATAGCTGTTGGGTTCTGCCCAGACGCCGCTGCTGTCGGCCCGGTTGAGCCGGATATTGCTGATATAATAAGCAAAAAGAGACACACTAAACGAATCGCCATGTGCATTTTGGTACCAGCCGTCCAGATATTGCAGCGGTTCATTCCCCACCATATTCTGGAAACGCAGGGCCACTTTTCCGGGCGAAGGTTCAGTAATATCGGGATCCGGTTTGCAGGAAACAAAAGTTGCTGTCAGCAGCAGGGTATAAATTACAAACTTTTTCATGGCAAAAAGGTCGGCAGGTAAATTTCCGGAAAAGAGCTGTTTTTTATTAAAGCTAACGAAAATTCCGGACTCCGGACCAAAGACGGGCGCCGTCGCTTTTTCGTTGGGGGCTGCAATTACCGCACCGTCCGCCGCTTGTTGCGCTGATAATCTACGAAGATATATTCGCCCAGCCCCTCCAGCGACGCGTAAAACGCCTTGCCGCCATTGACCTCGGTGAATTCCCGCACAAAGGATTGCAGATACGGGTCCCGCGCAATCATAAACGTCACCACCGGAATTTTCAACCGCCGCAGTTGCCCCGCCAGGTTCAGCGTCCGGTTCAGGATTTTCTGATCCAGTCCATACGGGTTTTTATAGTATTTGTTGCCGATTTTAAGGCAGGTAGGCTTGCCGTCGGTAATCATAAAAATCTGCTTGTTGGGCGATTTGCGCCGGCGCAGCAAATTAGCCGCCAGCTCCAGCCCGGCCACCGTGTTGGTGTGGTAAGGCCCCACTTCCAGATATGGAAGATCTTTTACCGAAACCGGCCAGGCATCGTTGCCAAAGGCTACAATATCGAGCGTGTCTTTGGGGTAGCGGGTGGTAATCAGTTCAGAAAGGGCCATGGCCACTTTCTTGGCCGGCGTGATGCGGTCTTCGCCATACAGAATCATTGAGTGGCTGAGGTCAATCATCAGCACGGTCGAGGTTTGAGACTTAAAATCGCGCTCCTGAATCTCAAGGTCGTCTTCGTGCAGCGAGAAGTCCTCGATGCCCCGGGCCACAAAAGCGTTGTGGATGCTGTTGCTGTAGTTGATGCTGTCGAGCGGATCGCCAAACTGATAGGGGCGCACGTCGGAATTGGCTTCGTCGCCGCTGCCGGTAAAAACAGTGCGGTGATTTCCGGATTTTCCTTTCTTGATCTTTCCGAAAATCTGATCCAGCGAGCGCTTGCGGATGCCTTGCTCGGTTTTGGGGGTGATGGAAATGCTGTCGCCATCTTCCGCTTCGCGGATATAGCCGTTGTCTTTGAGGTCCTGCAAAAAATCGCCGATACCATAATCGTCGGTCGTCAGGCCGTGCTCTTTGTCGATTTCTGTGAGCCAGGCCATAGCCTCATCGGCGTTGCCGGCCGTGTGTTGCAGGATTTCCATAAAAAGCGGCAACAACTGATCAAAAGGAGCGGCACCGCCGCTGTCTTCCCGGTGTTCTGAAAAAATATAGCTGCTCATGGAGAATGGTAAAAGGGGTTAGGGGAGAATATCTGCCCTAAATAATGAAATTACAACCGTTTTTGTTGAGGAAAGGTCTCTTCTATTGCCCTCCGAAGGGCCGCTTCCGGTGCCGGGAACAGCGTTTTCCGGAAATATTTCTCCGGTCCGGGCCTTGCTGTTCCGGTTCTGTCTCCAGCACCCCCCGCCTGCATCCCATCCGGGAACCCTATTTTTGCGCCCTATGGCAAATAGGAAAAAATCGCCTTCGTATGCTTCGGCGATTATTGGGATCTCGCTGGTGTTATTTTTGCTCGGTACGCTCGGCTGGGTGGTAATCAACGGACATGCGCTTTCCGGAAAATTCAAGGAAAACATGGACGTGAACGTGAACCTCCACGACAACACGCGCCCCGAGATGTCCCAAAAACTGCAGGATATTCTCGACCGGCAGCCTTTTGTGCGGCAGACCCGCTATGTCTCCAAAGAAGATGCCCTCCGCGAGCTGACGGCCCTCGAAGGGAAAGACATTGTAACCAATGCCGGCGTCAACCCCTTGTGGCCGCAGCTCATCGTCAATCTGCACCGTGATTACGTATCGCCCGATTCGCTGGAGAAGATCAGCGCCTTTATCCGTCAAAGCAACATTGTGACTTCGGTGGAATATCCGGTAACTGTTGCGCAGAACATCGATAATAATTTCCGGCGCATTGGCTACGTTATAGGCGTGCTGTCCATCCTGCTTTTCATCACCGTCATTGTGCTCATCGACAATACCGTGCGCCTCGCCATGTTCTCCAACCGCTTTCTGATCAAAACCATGCAGATGGTGGGCGCAACACGTTGGTTTATTGCCCGTCCTTTTGATACCCGCGCCATCCTCAACGGCCTGATCAGCGCCGTGATTGCCATAGCCGGATTGGCAGGGGTGAAATACTTTGCCGAGAAACAAATTCCCGACCTCAAAGTGCTGAACAATACGCCGGCGATTTTGCTGCTTTTCGGCGGCATGTTAGTGGTGGGCGTGTTGATATCGTTGCTCAGTACGCACCGCAGCGTCACCAAATATCTCAAGGTGCGGCTCGACGATCTGTATTAATCTTCTTACCTTAACGCCTTCTCCCGAAAAAAGACTTTTGAATCATGGCACAGCCCCATAATCCCCGGAACAATCCAAACGTGCTGCGGCCTACGCCGCGAACGCTGCCGACGCCGGCGACTGCCCGCACAACGCCCGGAAAAACCGCTGCTGCGGCCGCGCCGGTGCGTCCTTTCCTGTTCGACACATCCAACTATCGCCTGATCCTCATTGGGGTAGCCCTCATCCTGCTTGGACTCTTCCTGATGGCCGGCGGCAAAAGCCCCGACCCGCATGTGTTTCGCTACGACGAGATTTTTTCCTTCCGCCGGGTGACGCTCGCACCGGTGCTGATGATGATCGGCTTTTGCCTGCAGCTGTATGCCATCCTGAAAAAACCGGCAGCGCCTGCCACCGAAGCCATCGAAGTAGTGATGGAAGACACGTCGGCGGCGAAATAATACGCTTCGTTTTTCCGGAAAAAAGCTTAAAAAACGCTCCTGCCTTTTTGCAAAAAGGCAGGAGCGTTTTCCTTTTAAGGAAAAAAAATCGCCGGTTGCCGGCGTTCTGCGGCTACTTGCCAAATGCCTTTTGAACGGCTTCTACCTTGTTTTTGACACGTAGTTTGCGATAGATATTTTCGATGTGTTTGCGCACGGTGCCCAACGCAATATGGAGGTGGGTTGCAATGCGCTCGTAGGTGTGTCCGGCTTTCAATTGTTCCAGGAGTTCAATCTCACGGTCGGTCAGCCCATAATCTTCAAGGGGTGCGTGCGCCGTTGCCGCTGTGGCGGGTGCGTTTTGACGCATCATCCGAAGTACCTTCATGGCGATGCCTGCCGACATGGCCGCCCCACCGTTGAGCGTGTCGTGCACGGCGGCCAGCAGCACCTCTGTCGGCTCTTCCTTGAGCAAATAGCCGGAGGCCCCCGCCAAAATGGCCTGAAAGATTTTCTCTTCGTCGTCGAAGGTGGTAAGCATCAACACTTTGACGTGGGGATACTTTTGCTTCAGTGCAGCGGTGGCTTCGATGCCATTGAGCACGGGCATCTCAATGTCCATCAAAACAATGTCTATTGCCTGGCTTCCCAGGGCGTCAAGCAGGGCCTGGCCGTTGGCCGCCGTCAGCGTTACCTGCAGGTGGGCAGTGCGCCCCAATTTGTCGAGGCAGCTTCGCAGGGCAAAACGGTTGTCTTCGGCGATGGCAACGGAAATCGGCATCCCACAAAGTTGACCTCCGGAAGCCGGTTCTGTAA
>JAEVZP010000205.1 GCA_023392185.1 Bacteroidota bacterium | reverse complement strand
GCGTGACCACCCGCCAGAAAGGATCGCGGAAACGCCGGTAGACCCGCTGCGCCTGCGCAAAATAGACCACCACCAGAATAGCATACAGGATCATGGCCGGCCAGCCCTGCTCTACCAGCATAAACAGGTAGTAGTTGTGCGTCGTGCTGCGCTCCGGGTTGCGGCTCACCCAGGTCTGAAAGCTTGTTACCGCATACGGCTTATAGTAGTCGTAGAAAGCATTGGGGCCTACACCGGTCCAGGGGCGGTCTTTGCTCATCCGCATGGCGGCAATCCACCGGTAAATGCGCTCGGCGCTGCTCATGTCCTGCCCCCGGAACGTCGCAATCATGTGATCGCTGAACGTCTCATGGGAATAGGTGCGGTCGTAGTCGGGATAAAAATCCAGATACCGGGAATTGTGGGCCAGGAGGAAGATAATGGAAATGACTCCGGCATAAAAAACCGGCATCACCAGGTTGGCCAGCCTCAGGCGCATTGCCACCACGACCACACCGGCAAAGAGAATGGCCAGCACCGCGCCCCGCGCATAGCTGAAATAGATGGCCGCCAGCCAGAACAGGATGGCCCCTGCGAGCAGCAAACGCACTACCGGAAACCGGCGACACAACACCCAGGCACCGATCATGGGCGGAAAAACCATCGACAGGATGGTTCCATAGTCCACATGGTTGTAGAAAATGTCCGGAATGGCTTTCTCGATTTCCCGGAAACCAAAGCGGTATTTGACCGCGTGCACGATAAAGATGTAAGCGACGATGGCCAGCAAAGGCAGAAACACCAGCCAGAAGGCCCGCTTAAAATCTTTCTTATCCCGGAAAATCAGGAGGGGCATCACGAAGAAGGAGGCCATAAACCAGTTCTTGGCCAGAAAAAACTTCAGCGAGATAAAAGGTTCCTCAGAATAAATAACGGCCACCACCAGCCACACGTATTGCAGCACGATGAGCAGGGTCAACGGGTTGCGCAGATATTCCGGGGCAATAAGCTTCGGACGCACCGCCGCCAGCAGCAGGGTGACAACCAGAAAAACGGCCATCAGGGGCTCGTCGGGCAGCGAAGTCGCCAGCGTATCCGAGATTTCCACATCGAAAGAGACCACCATCCCCACCAGCAGGAGCCACCACGCCGCCCGCCAGTCGGCCAGGATCAACAAGCCAAAACACGCCGCAAAAGGCAGCAGGGCAAAGACCAGCTTATCGGAGTAGCCCGCCAGCAGCAGAAACAGCAGGAAAACCACCGCCGCAACGATGTTTCCCCTGCGGGTACCGATGGAGGAAAAAAGGGTTCCTTGCATCTGTAAAAAAATAAGCACGACGGCCGCTTCCGGAAATGCCTACACGGCTTCCCGATGGCGCACCGCCAGATTAACCCGCTGGAACCAGCCGGAAAAAACAACCCACAGTACACCAAAAGCAGCACCCAGCAGACTGTAAGTCACCAGGGTGAGCAGCAGCCCCATGCCGCTGCGCTTGCCGGGCACCTCAGCACCGGAGATGACCCGCATGATGGGCAGCTCCTTATCCTGAATGCCGGTGCTGGCTTCGGCCACCATGGTAATGTAGCGCGCCCGGTCAATGACGTGCTGGTCTTTCACCGACTCCAGATTCTGGATTTCTTCAATCGCCCGCGCATCGGTGCTGCGCATGCCATTGGTGATAATCAGCCCGTAGCGGTTGGGCGCTACAATTTCGTAGAAGTTGTTGCGCTCGCGCAGGGCCACCAGCGAGTCGGTCAGCACGCGCACGGCACTGTCGCTATAGGCAATGCGCCGCTGCAGGGCATCGAAGGTATTGGTGCGGATTCCGGAAAAATACTGTTGGTAGGTTTCCTGCATAATATCCACTGCGCTGTTGGCAATCTGCGCAGCCCGCTGCGGGTCGATGTCTTTGTAGGCCACCTGAATGCTACCCAGTTCGGTGCGGCGCACGTTGAGGCTGCTACGCAGCCATTTCACGGCCGTTTCGAAGTCGCCGGGCTTGTCGGCTTTCAGGTTATAGATGCGCAGGAGGTTGTTGCGCCGAACGATCTCGCGGGCCACCTGATCGCTGTTGGCAATGGCCAGCGCCCGGTCGTTGTTTTGCTCGTTGGCAAAATAATCGACCGTTACTTCTTTGGAGAACAGGCGGGTCCGGTCGGCATACAGCGGGTTGCTCACCAGGAGTTCGGCCCGCGCTTCGTATTTGGGCTTTGCTCCAAAATAAACGACCAGTCCGACGAGAAAAGCAAGCCCGGCCAGGAGCAGGATGAAGTTTCGCCGCCGGGCAATAACCTGTACAATATCGATCAGGTCGAAGCGAACGGGCGACTCGGCCCCGGTGTCTGTACGTTGCATGAAAAAAGAAAGAAATCGGCGGCAAGATACTAACCCGGCCCACCGACGGAAATGAGAATGGTTTTATTTCCCGGGAAAAGGTCGCCGGAAAATTGTGGTTTTTTAAGGGATGCGGAGCGGTTCTTATGTTGTTTTGCCTGCAAAAGTGAATCTGTAACCAAGCCCCTATGCGCTTGTCTTTGGGCTCGCGTCTTTTGTCCGGCAGTGCTCTTATACGGATTCACCGGCCTGCATTTTGGCGGCGTTTTCGGCAAATTGCAGCGCATCCAGCATTTCCTGAATATCTCCGTTGATAAAGTGGTCCAGGGAGTAGATCGTCATGTTGATGCGATGGTCGGTCACCCGACCCTGCGGATAGTTGTAAGTCCGGATCTTGGCCGAGCGGTCGCCGGTGCTCACCAGGCTTTTGCGGCGGTGGGCGATTTCTTCTTCATGCTTGCGCACCTGTTCTTCATACAGCTTGGTACGCATCATCTGCGTTGCTTTCTCACGGTTGGCCAGCTGGGTGCGCTCGGTTTGGCAGGTAATCACCGTTCCGGTAGGCACGTGGGTCAGAATCACCTTTGTCTCCACCTTGTTTACGTTCTGACCGCCGGCGCCGCCGCTTCGGGCGGTTTCCATCTTAAGGTCGCTTTCTTTTAGTTCAAAGTCGATTTCTTCGGCCTCCGGCATCACGGCCACCGTAGCGGCCGAGGTATGCACCCGTCCGCTTGCCTCGGTAGCCGGCACGCGCTGCACACGGTGCACGCCGCTCTCAAACTTGAGCGTGCCATAGACGTCGTCACCGGTGATCTCGAGTTGAATGTCTTTATAGCCTCCGGCGGTGCCTTCAGTTTCGCTCAGCAGGGCCACCCGCCAGCCGCGTTTTTCGCAGTAGCGCATATACATCCGCACGAGGTCGCCGGCGAAAAGCGCGGCTTCATCGCCACCGGTTCCGCCCCGGATTTCGAGGATCGCATTTTTCTCGTCCTGCGGGTCTTTGGGGATGAGCAGTTGCCGGATGTGGGCTTCGAGGGTTTCGCGGCGCGCTTCGGCGCTGTCGAGCTCGTCCTGCGCCATCTCGCGCAGTTCGGCATCGCTTTCGGTTTGCAGCACTTCTTTGCCAAAGGCAATGGAGTCGAGCAGTGCTTTGTATTCTTTATAGGCTTCGTGGAAAGGCTCCAGCTTGCGGTATTCCTTGCTTACCGCAGTGAAGCGCTTGTTGTCGCCCACGACTTCCGGATTGGTCAGGGTGATGCCCAGGTCGGTAAACCGGGCTTCGAGGGCTTCGAGTTTGTCGAGCATTGAATGATAATAGAAACGGCGGGCGAAATTACGGTTTTAGGTGTTAGGAGTCAGGGAGGAAGGATTAGACGTTGTGTCTTGGGTTGGATTTTGCCGTCAAACCGGAATCAGGCCTGCCCGTGTTTCCGAAAGCTTTGTGGTGAAGACCGCTCCGGATAAAGAAATTTTTAGAATCGTAAAGACAGAAGTCAGAAACTGCATTTAAGCAGCCCTGGAGCTATCGCTTCCATGCAGGGAAAAAAGCCTCCGGTCTCCCGCGTTCTCAAAACCGGGCTTCCCGCCGTTGGCCGTTCAGTAGTTCCCCAATTACGGCTTCCTGCCCATACCCGCCCCAAAGCGGCAACCGCGTGCGATCGGGCTGCGCGAAAAAGAAGTTTCCCAGCCGGGGCGGATCGGGAAATAAAGCACCGTCCGGGTCTATGGCCAGGTAATCGGCCGGCCACCATTCCCGCAAATGGTAATGCGCGCCCTGGTCGCAGGTATATTCTGCCTGCTTATCGGTGCCGGCAGCAATGCCCCGCTTCACCGGCAGCGCCAGATACAGATTGGTATCTACCTGGTGCACGCGCCGGGCCGCGTAACGCAGAAACGAATCCCGATAGGCTTTGGTCTGAAGTGCAAACCAGGTAATCTCGTCAAAATGATAGGGATTCCAACATACCCAGGGCTTGCGACGGCGGGCTTTGTGAGGCTGTCCCCAGCGGTCAAAAGCCGCCTCCGGCCGGTCTCGGTCGCTATCCATATAATTATCGAAATACACCAGACCCGGATTGCGGTCACAGGTCCAGCCGTTGGGGTTGCGCCCACCCAGGCCGTTTCCATAAAGCGTTGGGCACGCAGAGGCCGGGTTGATGACGGCCGCACCACCATTAGGCCCTACCCGGTATGCGCGGTCCCAGGGATTTTCCGTTGGCCGCAGCGGCTCGATATGAAAATCGAAGAGCAGGTCGCCTGCCGTGTCCCGGAAACCGGTGGCGCTGTGGCCGGTGAGCAGCACAAAACGCACCGCCGCACAGGTGTCGGCATACCGGCGGATGCGCTGCACAACACCACTCCACTCCGCACGGTAGTCATCGGGTGAGCCGGTCCAGTTGATTGCCGAAAAGCTGATCGCCTCGCAGCCGAGCGCGATATAGGTGGTAGCCAGCCAATAATAATACATCTGGGTTTCCAGCTGCTGAATCTGCGCTGTAAAACCGTTGTTGCACTGCGCCTGCGTCAGAGAGTCGCGCATCCGGAAGCAGTCAAAAGACCGGTGTTGGTTGGGCAGGCCAAAAGCATCCCATACATATTGCGGTATCTCCCGTCCCAGCACGATACCGGCATTTACATGCTCGTTGGGCACACCCATCACCACCAGGTCAGGGTTGATCCGCTTCATATCGGCTACCAGATGGCGGGCGCGGTTCAGGTGCTCGGTCATCTCCCAGGTGCCCCACAGGTTGATGGCATCCAGCAGCATGGCCGGTTGCAGGCGCGCAGTCAGGGAAAGCAGTTGCTGATAGCGTGCCCAGAAACGACCGCTGTCGATTTCTGCGCGCCACAGCGCAGCGATTGAACAAGGCGCAGCCGGACTTTCCCGGAACAGCTGGCTCACCACCCGATCGGCCGTTCCGGGATAGTAACCCGACGGATGTTTGATCAGATCGCTCAGGCCCTGCACATCGATCGTCCGGGAGAGATAATGCTCCAGTTGCGGTCTCGAAAGCGTTTTCTGCCGGGCTTGCCCGCAGACCGGATTAGCGACAGCCATGACCAGCAGGAGGAAGAGCAGGGAAAGGAAAGGTTTCATGAAAAAAAGAAAGGAATAAAACCGCTAAGAGCCTTTGCCAGGTAGCGTAGAAGCGGTATTTTGGCGCTAATTTCCATTATTATTCTGCTATGTCAAAAGCTGGATTTCTGGCCCGATACGGAACAATCTATCATTTTCTGGAGCGCAACCCGTACGCCAGCTATGAGCAACTGATCGATGTGCTGACCACACGCAGCGAAACCCTGAAGGACCGTCACCACAAAGCCAATATGGGCATTTCTCAGCGCACGCTGCAGCGCGATTTTGTGGATATGCGAACGATCTTCGGCATCAACATCGAATACGACCGCATGGAGAAAGGGCTGATCATACGAGCAAATGCTCATGCCCTGTTAAACAACTTTCACCAGTTGGTAGAGGCCAGCGCCCTCACCAGTGCCCTGGTGGAAGGCATCCGCTACGCACCTTACCTCAAACTTTCCGGAAAACCCAACCACGGCCTGCAAAATCTGCCGCAATACCTGGAAGCAATCGAAAAACGGCAGTGCCTGCAAATCGAGTATGCTCCTTTTGACGGAAAGCGGTTTCAGCGCACGGTGGCACCCTATCAAATCCGGGAATACGACGGTCGCTGGTATCTCATTGCCCGTGACACCAATCCGGAATCCGGCTATATCAAATGCTTTGCACTCGACCGCATCGAGTCCCACATCCTGCTTGACGCCACTTTTGAACGGCCCGACATGAACGCACTCGACACCCTTTTTGCCCCCTGTATGGGCATTACCAAAAGCGACGTTGCCATACAGGAAGTGGTGCTGTTGTTTAGCCGGGAAGAAGCGCCTTATATCAAAACGCTGCCTTTGCACCCAAGCCAGCAAATTCTGGAGGAAAGTAACAAAGGCCTCCGGATTCAAATCAGCGTTTATGACACCTGGGAACTGCGGGCCAAAATCCGCTCCTATGGCACCCATGTAAAAGTCCTGGCCCCGGAATCGCTGCGTGCGCACATTGCAGAAGATTTGCGGGAGACCCTGAAAAAATACCGGAAAACTGATCTGCCGGTGTCACTTCCCCGATAACGCACATGACTCCGGAACACCACAGCAGCGCCTGTTTACTACTGTAGACGGCTCTCCACGCCCCTTTTTCGGAAAACCACATTTTCGGAATCAGCACCGGTGGCACCCATTCGCCCCAGGATGTCGGCGTGTGCCTCCAAAGTGCCGTCTTCCTTGATTAGATGTCCTTCAAAACCATTGCGCCGCAGCATCTGCTCGGCACGGCGATAGCTTTCATTGCCGTTGTCGAGAAACTCAATGGCCAGATCGTAGCGCTCGCTTTGCAACAACTGCTGGGCACCCTCCAACACAGCCAGTTCGTTGCCTTCGGTATCTATCTTAATCAGAACCCGGTTTGCGCCGCCCCCCCCCGGTTGTAACAGGCTGTCAAGCGTTTGCACGGGAACCTCGTAATCGGTTTTTTCTTTTTCCAGCGTTTGCCGGAGCGCCGGTGGATAGTTTTCCAGCACCAGACTGCTGTACTCGGCCCATCCATGCCCAAATTCATGAAAGGTCGCAGTGCCTTCTGCCTTCCCGATAGCGGCCTGCGTGACCGTAATCCGTTGGTGCGCCTTTGTGTTTTGAGAAAGCAGCGCGAAAGCGGCGCGTGAAGGCTCGAAGCTTTGAATCGGCACTTCTCCGGGTGAAAAATGCGCCGCCAGCAGGGAGAAAAAGCCCACGTGCGCCCCTACATCCACAAACCTGTCGTAATCACGGATGTGGTTTGCCAGCCATTGCGCCAGCCGGATCTCCGAATCGTGGGTTTTGCCGCCGGTCAGAAAAATATCGGAGGAAGAAGGCAGCAACACCTGCATCGGTTCCCCCCAGAATGTAGTGGCTTCTACCAGCGAACTTTTGCAGATACCGGTTTGGGGCAACAGCTTACTTTTCCACAAAAAAGCCAGGTAGCGTGCCGGGTTATGGAGAAAGCGCTGCGCTTTGGAGGCCCGGGCCAGACTGCGTAGTTTTTGAAAAGAATCCACGTGCATGTTAGGAAAGATAACCGTTGAGGGAAGGCGAAATTAAGGGGTGAAAAAAGCGGGAACCTTTTTGGTGAAAAAGGTTCCCGCCGGTTTTTTATTTTGGATTCAAACAAAAGGCTTAGCTCAGTGTCCGCTTAATTTCTACTTCTTCAAAGCCTTCGATGATATCGCCCACGCGAACGTCGTTGTAATTTTTAACAATCAGACCGCATTCATAACCGGCATTCACCTCTTTGACGTCGTCTTTAAAGCGCTTCAGCGAAGCCAACTCGCCGGTGAAGATCACGATGTTGTCGCGCAGCAGGTTGATCCGGGTGTTGCGGGTAATCTTGCCGTCAAGCACATAACAACCGGCAATCGTACCAATTCCGGAAGCCTTGAAGGTTTCGCGCACTTCCACGTTGCAGACGGTGCGCTTTTCTTTCGTTGGCTCCAGCAGGCCTTCCATGGCACTCTTCACCTCGGCAATCGCGTCGTAGATGATGCTGTAATTCCGGATCTCGATGTTTTCCTGCTCGGCCAGCTTCGATGCCTGCGCGTTGGGCCGCACCTGGAAGCCGATAATGATCGCGTCGGAGGCGGTTGCCAGCAAAACATCGCTTTCGGTAACCGCGCCCACGCCTTTGTGAACCACATTGACCGCCACTTCCTCGGTTGTAAGCTTCTGCAGCGAGTCGGAGAGGGCTTCCACCGAGCCGTCAAAGTCGCCTTTGATGATGATCGGCAGCTCCTTAAAGTTGCCCAGCGCCAGACGACGACCAATCTCGTCGAGCGTCAGGTGCTTGCGTGCACGGATGCCCTGCTCGCGCAGGATCTGCGCCCGCTTGTTGGCTACGTTCTTGGCTTCGTCTTCGTTTTCATAGACCTTGAACTTCTCGCCGGCCTGCGGTGCGCCGTTGAGGCCCAGCACCTGCACCGGCGAAGAGGGATCGGCACTGGTAACACGCTGTCCCCGCTCATTGAACATGGCCTTGATCTTACCATAATACTGACCGGTAACAATCATATCACCAAGGCGAAGGGTACCGTTCTGCACAAGGATAGTGCTCACATAGCCGCGACCTTTGTCGAGCGAGGCTTCAATCACCGATCCATTGCCCTCGCGTTTCGGGTTGGCCTGTAGGTCGAGCAGCTCGGCTTCCAGCCCGATTTTTTCGAGCAGCAGATCCACGTTAAGGCCTTTCTTGGCAGAGATTTCCTGACTCTGGAACTTACCGCCCCACTCTTCCACGAGGATATTCATAGCCGAGAGTTGCTCCCGGATTTTTTCCGGATTGGCACTTTCCTTATCAATCTTGTTGAGGGCAAAAACCATGGGTAGGCTGGCCGCCTGCGCGTGGGAGATGGCTTCCCGTGTCTGTGGCATGATGGCATCGTCGGCCGCAATCACAATAACGGCTACGTCGGCCACCTTGGCACCCCGTGCCCGCATCGCCGTAAAGGCTTCGTGACCCGGCGTATCGAGGAAGGTAATCGGCTTGCCCGACTGTGTTTTCACGCGGTAGGCGCCAATATGCTGTGTAATGCCACCGGCCTCTCCGGATACCACATTGGCGTTCCGGATATAGTCAAGCAGAGAGGTCTTACCATGGTCTACGTGGCCCATGATCGTAACGATCGGCGCACGGGGCACGAGGTCAGCCTCATTTTCCACCACTTCTTCTTCCTCTTCGCCTTCCTGGTCGAGGTTGATAAACTCTACTTCATAACCAAATTCGTTGGCTACCAGTTCAATCACTTCGGCATCCAGGCGCTGGTTGATCGACACCATAATGCCGAGGCCCATACACTTGCTGATCACTTCCGCGAAGGACACATCCAGCAGGTTGGCCAGCTCCGATACCGAGATAAACTCGGTTACCTGGATTACGTTGTCTTCGTTGGCGTTCTCGTTGGCGCGGCGCTCGGCCATGGCCTCGCGCTTGTCGCGGCGGTATTGAGAGGATTTTTTACCCTTACCCCGGCCGCCTGAAAGCTTGGCCTGGGTTGCACGGATTTTATCCTGAATTTCTTTTTTATCGATTTCGCGCGGTTGGCCTCCTTGCTGACCGGGGCGGTTGCCGCCGGGACGGTTGCCACCGGAGCGGTTGCCACCGGGTCCGCCGGGACGGTTGCCGCCCTGCTGGCCGCCGCGTCCCTGCTGGTTGCGGTCGGCACCACCGGGGCGGAAGGTATCGGGCCGCTTGGCCACCGGGATGCGCTGGCGCTGACGACGACCGGTGTCTCCGGCGGCCGGCAGTTCAATTTTACCAAGGATTTTAGGTCCTTCCAGCTTCGGCGCGTTCAGCGCAATGTGTTCGGGTTTTGCCGGTTCGGCAGCAGGCGGCGGCGGAGCCGGCTGTTGCGGTGCCGGAGGCGTTGGCGCTGCCTTGGCCGGTGCTTCTTTGCGGGCTGCCGGTGCAGGGCGCTCTTCCCGGCGGGATGCTTCCGCTTTGGCCGGTTTTTCCGGCTTCTTGGGCGCAGCCTTCTTCGGCC
This sequence comes from Bacteroidota bacterium, assembly GCA_023392185.1. GTDB lineage: Bacteria > Bacteroidota > Bacteroidia > Chitinophagales > Chitinophagaceae > UBA1952. The sequence continues at coordinate 5,303 of JAEVZP010000205.1, read as the reverse complement.
GGGAGGATTGGTTGATGGCGTTCAGGTCAATCTTACCAACCACATGCGGCAAAGCCGGGTTGGGGCGACCGGTGGCCGCTTCCTGTGCAGGCGCTTGTGGCTCCGGCTCCGTAACCGGGGCCTCGGGCGTAGCCGGTGCGGCAGGAGTTGCCGGCTCTTCAATAGCCGGGGCAGGTGTCTGATCCGGTGTGGGTACAGTTTCCTCCGGTGCAGCAGGCGCTTGCGGCGTAGCGGGCACTTCTGCTACCGGCTGTTGGGACGCTGTATCTTCTGCAACGGTTTGCACAGACACCTCCGGTACTGCTGGCACAGACGCTTCAGGAGCCGCAGCTTCTTCCGGAACAGCTGCTACCACCGGCTGGACCTCTTCAGGTGCTTCGACAACCGGGACTGCCGGTGTCTCTTCCGGTATTTCCGGAACATCAGCAGCCATTTTGGTGTTGGCAGGCGCTTCTTTTTTAGCAACTGCTTCTTCTTTTTCCCGGCGGCCGGTTGCTTTTTTGGATTCGGCGGCCGCGCGCTGCACTAATACAATCTCGTCGCTCTTCTTCTTTGTAGCACGGTCCTGGGCATACTCCTGCTCCAATACCGCGTACATATCTTCGGTAAGTTTAAATCCGGGACTATTCGTAATATCGAAACCCTTAGCTGTCAACAGGTCAACGATGGTGTTCATTCCAACGTTAAACTCTTTGGCAGCGGCAGGGAGTCGTGGTGTCTTTGTGGTTGGTGGCATTCAGTAGTTTAAGATTCCGGCAATAGCAATCGCGGCCCTTTGGGCAAAAATACGTCTCCGGAAAGGGTGCAAAGGTACGAAATTTTTCTGTTCTTTGAGAAAATGCCCGGTTCCCAACCGCCTTTTAAGGTTTTGAGGCAAAGCCCGGACATCTGATTCTAACGCTATACCCGCTTTTCGGTTGTATTCAGCGCTCTTAAATACAGTTTAAAGCAGCCCGGGAAGCTTTAAATAAATATAATTCTGTCTGAACGTAAAAGCAATAGCCCGGAAGCGACTCCTTCTTTGTTATAAAATGCCCGGGCAGCGCTTGTGGCTGACCGGGCATTAAATGCGTTGCGGCATAACAGAAATACCGGAAAAGATTACTGTTGCGCTTCCGGAGCTGCATCGGCTTCGGAAGCTTCTGCCGAACCTGTTTCCGGCGCCATGCCCGGGGTTTCTTCCTCCGGAGCAGGCGCTTCTGCACCAGCTGCCTCCGGGGCAGTGGCTTGTGGGGTTGCGTCGGCTTCGTCTTCTTCAAACTCGGCCCGCAGAATGGTTTGCACCTCTTCAATTGTCTCGCGCTCCAGGTCGGTGCGGCGCACGAGGTCTTCCACGCTCATCTCGAGCACAGAAAGTGCGGTATCGCAACCGATTTTCCGGAATTCGTCGATGATCCACTCTTCGATTTCATCGGTAAACTCCATGAGGTCGATGTCGTACTCACCGCTCGTTGCGTTGGCCACCACGTCGCGATACACATCAATGCGATACCCGGTCAGTTCCTGTGCCAGATCGATGTTGACACCTTTTTTACCAATCGCCAGACTCACCTGATCCGGTTCCATCCACACACGGGCCGATTTCTTGTCGGCATTCACTTCCATGCGGTTGATCTTGGCCGGCGTCAGCGCCCGCTGAATCAGCAGTTGGGTATTGGCCGTCCAGTTGATGATATCAATGTTTTCGTTGCGCAATTCGCGCACGATGCCATGAATCCGGCTGCCTTTCATACCCACACAGGCGCCTACCGGGTCTACGCGGTCATCAAAGCTTTCTACGGCCACCTTAGCGCGCTCGCCCGGACGGCGAACAGCTTTCTTCACCGTAATAAGGCCGTCCATGATTTCCGGCACTTCCAGCTCCATGAGCTTGGACAGAAATTCAGGCGCGGTGCGGCTGAGGATAATGACCGGGTTGTTGTTGCGCATTTCCACCATTTTGATGATTGCGCGAACATTTTCGCCTTTCTTGAAAAACTCGCCGGGCGCAGGAATCTGTTCTGTTTTGGGCAGAATCAGCTCATTGCCTTCGTCGTCGAGCAGCAGGGCTTCTTTCTTCCAGATCTGATACACTTCGCCGTTGATGATCTCGCCGATGCGGTCTTCATATTTCTGCATCAGCGTGGCCTTTTTAAGGTCGCCGATCCGGGCAGCGAGGGTTTGCTTGGCGGCCAGCACGGCGCGGCGGCCAAAGTCATAGACATCCACCGGCTGATACAGCTCTTCACCCACGTCGTAGTCGGGCTCAATTTGAATCGCTTCGGAAAGTTCTACCTGTGCCAGCGGGTCTTCCACGGCGCCGTCTTCCACGATCTCGCGACGGTGAAAAATCTCCAGGTCGCCCGTCTGATCGTTTACGATTACGTCAAAGTTGTCGTCGGAACCGTGTTTTTTGCGCAGCAGGGTTTTAAACACATCTTCCAGCACTTTCATCAGCGTGGGCCGGTCGATGTTTTCGGCTTCTTTAAACTCCTGAAAGGAGTCGATAAGATTGATAGAGGCCATTTGAAAAGGATTTAGGATGCAGGCGTTCGGTTTGAATCATCGGAGACCCGACGCCCTTCAATTTTAAGAGGATGCTAAAATACAACCTGAACGATTGCAGTTTTGATTTCGGAAAACGGAATCACAGCTTCGTAAGGCGGAACCTTTTTGGTGCCTTTCACTTCAAGCGTCAGGGTTTCTTCGGACACGTCACGCAGAAAGCCGGTCACCAGGGTATGGTCGGTTTTCTCTACTTCGAGCAGCCGGCCGGTATTTTTCCGGTATTGGCGCAGGCTTGTCAGAGGCTCGCCAACGCCGGGTGATGATACTTCGAGCGAGTAATCCCCTTCGGGAAACATGCCTTCCGCATCGATAGCGGCCCGCAGCGCGCGGTTGATGCCAATGCTTTTCTCTACCGTCATGCCGCTGTCAGCGTCCAGATACAGCTTAATATTGGCCGTCGGCTTGATGTGCATTCCGGTTATAAAAAGGTCGGTGTTGTCCAAGAGCGGCTCAAGCAGGCTATGGACTTTGGCAAGGATTTCTTCGTTGGTCATAATGGCAAAAAAGAAGGGAAACGCGCCGGCGTTCCCCTTTTTCTTTCAATACTGTAGTGCGGCGGCAAATTTAAATAGAATTTCCGGAATTTTGTGGTTTCTGCTTTTACGCGTTTTAACACTTGACGGCTCCCGGAAGGCCGTACTTTTGAAATCATGTTTAAGTTTTTGCTTTATTTCCTTTTCTTTTTCTTCCTCATCCGCTTTTTGCTGCGGGTGGTTTTCCCGCTTTTGGGAGGCGCGCGGCAGGTGCAGCAACGGATGCGGCAGATGCAGGAACAAATGAACCGGATGCAAAATTCCGGCGGCACCGCTGCGCCCCAGCCGCCACAGGAGCCTAAGAAAGGAGAATATATTGACTACGAAGAAGTGAAATAACAACGCTTTCAGCAGCGTTGTTTCCCCTTCAAAACGGAACCGGTTTTCCGGAAACCGGAGATGCAGTGTTTCTTTTTAAGACACGCGAAAAATATCTTCAATTGTCCTGGGCGGCACCAGGTGAATGGTTTGCAGACCGAGGCGACGGGCCGTCTGGATGTGTTGCGGACTGTCATCAATAAACAAGGTATGCGCCGGCTGCAGGCCGTTTTCCTCCAGGATTTTCCGGAAAGGCGCTTCGTCGGGTTTACGCAACCCGATGCGGTGGCTGTAATAAATTTTATCAAATAAAACGCCCAGCGAAGGCAAACCGGTCTGCTGCCGCAGGATTTCATTGAAGGTGGCTTCGTGGATCGCGTTGGTGTTGGAGAGCAGAAAAAGGTCGTATTGATTGCGCAGTTGCTGCAGGAGGCGCAGGCGCGCGATTGGGAAGTCGAGCAGCATAGCATTCCAGGCGTCGGTAATCTGCTGTTCGGAGACGGTATGGCCGCAGGCTTTTTTCATCTCCGCGAGCCACTCTTCCGCAGTCAGGCGTCCGGTTTCCCAGTCATCGAAAAAAGCATTTTGTTGCAGTTGCGAAAACTGCTCTTTGAACTGAGGCACCCCCAGCGTCTGAAACGCTTTTTCGGTAGCGCCGTAGTCGATGTTGAGAATCACGCCGCCGAGGTCGAAGAGGATGCTGCGGACATTGGAAAGCGAAGAAGAAGAAGCCATGATTATTTCAGAGACAGAATGTTTTTCCAAAAGTAGGGATGCTTATCTTCGCGCCCTGTTTGCATACATCGCAAACCGGGCCCTTAGCTCAGTTGGTTAGAGCAACTGACTCATAATCAGTGGGTCGCCGGTTCAAGCCCGGCAGGGCCCACGCTATCAAAATTGAAAGGAGTTTCTCGGTTCCATCCGCGAAACTCCTTTTTTCATCCCGGCAAATTTCCGGAAAAACCGGCTGGGTTTGGACATTAAAAGCGCCAGCAGAACCCTTTAAGAGACTGCGCTTTTGATGCCATAAAAAAAACCACCTCACGAAAGAGGTGGTTCATCTTTTCAAAGAAAAGAGAAGAGAGAATCCAAAACGATTACTGCTGTGTAGTAGTCGTTGTAGTGGTGGTGTTGGTAGCGCCGTCCGGAGTCATAGTAGACATGCTGTCAACAGTGGTTGTAGTGGTAGCAGGAGCAGCAACGCCGGTGTCTACAGTCATCGGAGTTACTTCCGGAGCGATCACCGTAGAATCAGTGGTGATGTTGGTTTCTTCAGTAGTAGAAGTGCAGGAAGTGGTGAAAGCGCCGAAGGCAATAGCGAGGATGCTGAATTTTACGAGTTTCATGGTTGTGTGTCGAAAAAAGGTTTTGAACTGTTGTTTATCCCCGAAAAGAAAAAAGGTAACCCCTGCCGTTCAAATATTTTTTTATTTTCTCCAAAAAGACTGTTACAGGTACAGTTATTGCCGTCGCGCCTGCATAATTCTGCGCCATGAGCCTTTCCGAAAACCTGGTTGAAATCTTTATCATTCCGCTGGCTATTGCCTGCATTGCCTGGACGGTAACCCACGAAGAAATTTTCCGGGAACCACGCGAATGGGCCGCCCACAAGTCTAAGAACGGCCGGACGCTGCTGGTGCGTAAGTTTTTTTATCTCTTTACCTGCGAATACTGCTTCAGCCACTACGTAACGGCCTTTTTCCTGTTCCTCACCGGTTATCAGCTTCTGATAACCGGCTGGCGCGGCTATCTCCTCGCCGGCTTTACATGGGTATGGATCGCCAACGTTTATATGTCGCTTTTCGGGTTGCTGCGGCAGGGTCTCAAGAAAGAAGGACTCGAAGCCAAAATCAAAGACATCGAATACAAAGACATTAAGGAAGAAATAAAAGAAAAATAAGCCGC
>JAEVZP010000195.1 GCA_023392185.1 Bacteroidota bacterium | reverse complement strand
GCTTAGAACTCTGCAATTTAATGCAGAAAATAACACCTTTTTGATTTTTCGTAAGACTGCCTTAAAATGGGCTAAACAGGTATAGCGGAGGGTCGCGTAGCGACCGGCTGTTTGTAGCAAATTCCATTTTCCGGGTGGTCGCTACGCGACCTAACGTCTGTCAAGGAGAATATCTGTTAGCCGGAAACTGCCTGTTTTATCGCTACGCGTCGTTAGCCGTTTTTATCGGAAATATTTTCCCCCGGAAAATCCAGGGCATTCACATTGCAAAGCGAATCGGCGGTTTGCTCCACGCGGCCCAACAAGCGCACCAGAATCTGCATATTGGCATCGTCGCAGGCGGCAAAAAGTTCCGTGGAAAAAGTATAGCACTCGCCCACCGGCACGGCGTCGGCCCATGCTTTCAGTTCGCCGGTAACGGCCAGCTGCAGAAGGCAGTCCAGGATTTCGCTGCGCATCTGCACGAGCTTTTCCAAAGTTTCCTGCAAGGTTTCGCGGTACGGATTAGCATTCATAAGGCGTTCGGTTTTAGAGGGATTTTGAGATAGAAGTCTCAAAGCTGCTGACCGAACGCGCCAAAAGGTGTCATCCTATAGCGAAAGGCAAATAATTTCCGGAAATCCGCTGCTCTTTTCCGGAAATCTGCCCGGATGGCAGCCGCCAAAAAGGTCCGGCTTACCTTCGCCGCGCCTTTAAGTATGCAGACGTTTGCCCTCCTCGCCGCCGATTTTGAAAAGCGCCTTCCAACGCCCGCCGACACCCGTCGCCCTCACACTCTCTACGAGCCCCTTCGCTATTTTCTGGCCCTGGGCGGCAAGCGCGTGCGCCCGGTCCTGTGCCTTATGGCCGCCGAGTTGTTCGCCCCACTTACCGACGACGCCTGGCACGCCGCAAGCGCCATTGAAATCTTTCACAATTTCACCCTCGTCCATGACGACATCATGGACGCCTCGCCCCTGCGCCGCGGCCAACCCACGCTCCACGAGAAATACGGACCGACCACCGGCATTCTCGGCGGCGACGCGCTGTGCATCCTGGCCTACGAGCAACTGGGGCAGATCAAAAAGCCCCTGCAACCGCTCCTCGCTGTTTTCAACCAAACCGCGCTGGAAGTCTGCGAAGGGCAGCAGCTGGACATGGATTTTGAACAGCGCACCGACGTAACCGTGGCTGATTACATTGAAATGATCCGGTTGAAAACCTCGGTTTTGCTCGGCTGTGCGCTCAAAATGGGCGCGCTGATTGGCGGCGCTTCCGCCCATTCTGCCGATAAACTCTACCAGTTTGGCGAAGCACTCGGTATTGCTTTTCAACTTCATGACGATTACTTAGATGCTTTCGGCGACGGGGCCGTAACGGGTAAAAAACCAGGCGGCGATATCCGAAGCGGCAAAAAAACCTTTCTCCACCTGACGGCGATGGAAAACGCCTGCGAGGAGTACACCGCACTTTACAACGCGCCTTCTTCCGACGAAAAAACGGCCGCCGTCCTCCGGCTTTTTGATACCTGCGGCGCAAAAGCGGCCTGCCGCGAACAGGTGGAAATCTATTCCCAAAAAGCAATGCAGGCGCTGGAGGAAGTGGCTGTCGTCAGTTCCCGGAAAGCGGCGCTGCGCGAATTGACGGAGCTGCTGCTGAACCGGAAACACTAAGAGGCGAAGCGAAGCTTCGCTGTTGGAGCCGATGGCGTTGGAACTGCGTGTTGGAGCCCTTTGGGCGTTGAAGCCTCCGGCTTCATCTGTTGTTACCAAATCATCCCGGCATTAAAAGAAAGCCGTGTGATTTTCCGGAAATTTCCAGAAAATCACACGGCTTTTAAGCGTGTTATAAGGAGAATAAAAAGCGCGCAGCGCTCCAACGGCGAAGCCATTCCAACAGCTTTGGCGTCCAACGCCACCGTGTGGCTCCAACGCGAAGCTTCGCGCCTTACACCGTCATAATATCCTTCTCTTTATCCTTGCAGTGCTGGTCGATCAGGACGCTGTGTTTGTCGGTCACGCCCTGAACACGGCCTTCGGCGTCTTTGGCGGTGTCTTCGCTGAGGCCTTCTTTCACGAGCTTGCGGATGGCTTCAATCTGATCGCGGCGGATGTTGCGGATCGCTACCTTGGCATGTTCGCCTTCGCCGTTGTCGCGCTTCACCATTTCCTTGCGGCGCTCTTCGGTGAGCGGCGGCAGAAACAGGCGAATGAAATTGCCGTCGTTCTGGGGATTCAGGCCGATATTGGAAGCGATAATGGCTTTTTCAATCGGGCCGAGCATATTTTTCTCCCACGGCTGGATAGAGATCGTGCGGGCGTCGGGAACGGTGATATTGGCAACCTGCGAAAGAGCGGTGGGCGAACCGTAGTAATCCACGTGGATGCCATCCAGCATCACCGGGTTGGCCTTTCCGGCGCGGATTTTCGTCAGTTCCACTTCCAGGTGGTGAATGGCTTTTTTCATCTGCGATCCGGCCTCGGAGATGATTTCTTCCAGTTGTTCAGTCATTTTGCTACAGTAAAAATTTTGCGGAAAAATAAGTCGTAATTTTTTAGCGGGGGCGATAGGAGCGAAATTCCAGGTTTGGGTGGCCCGGAAATAAAGTCTTAAGCGGCCTTTTTAGAAAGATAAAAGCGGAAAGACAAAAGACAAAAGACAAAAGACAAAAGCGGAAGGGCAAAAGAGGAAGCGTGTACCCAACAGATTCCCTACCTTGTTTTGTCATTCCGCCTCTGGCGGAATCTCAGATGCTGGAAACGACCATGTACTTAGAAGACCCCGCCTTCGACGGGGTGACAAAACAATCGTACGAGAAGGGGAGCAGGCGCTTTCACTTTCTGTTTCATCCCAACAAAACGGCCTCTGAAAGGTTATTCTATAAGGGAAAGATAAACCTTGCCGTCTTGCTACCTGATACCCGGGACTTGATACATTTGTCTTTCTACTTTTGTCTCTAAAATCCTTTGTTTTTAAATCACCATGACTGAAAATACCATTCTCACCGAAGCGCCCGTATCGTTCACTGAAAGTGCCGTAGCGGAAATCAAACGCCTGATGGCCGAAGCCGGTTTTGATGCCACGCAGAAGCTGCGCGTCGGCGTGAAAGGCGGCGGTTGCAGCGGCATGAGCTATCTGCTGGGCTTCGACGCGACCGAAGCAGACGATCAGGAACACGAAATTTCCGGGATTCCCGTTTTACTAAAGCCGTCCCACGCAATCTATCTGCATGGTATTCAGATTGATTTCGAAAACGGCCTCAATGCCCGTGGCTTTACTTTCAACAACCCCAATGCGTCTTCTACCTGCGGCTGCGGCACCTCGTTTGCCGTTTAAAAAAGCGCCTTTTACCGGAAATTTCCGGAAAAAAATCGTTGGCGGTCTGCTCTTTTTGCTGACCGCCACAGCTGGTTTTGCCCAAAGCGATACCACTATCAATCAGTGCGACAAAACCGGAAAACCGCACGGCTTCTGGTATCAAAAACACCCGGAACGCATGGGGGAGCCGGCCTATACCGAGTTTGGCACCTACGAACACGGTCGCAAATACGGCGTCTGGCACATCCTCAGCAACCAGGGCGACCTGATGGCCGCACAGCGCTATAAAAACAATGCGCTGGACGGCGAAAGCCGCTACTATGAGGCCGGGCGGCTGGCAACGGTGGGCCACTACCGCGGCCTCAACCCCGATCAACCTTACGACACCATTTGGGTAACAGACCCGATTTCCGGAAACGAAAAGAAAGTTGTTATCAGCACCGAGCGCGGTGCTACGCGTCACGGCACCTGGCGTTATTATGATCTCCAGACCGGGCAGCCTACCCTGGAAGAAGAATATCAGGTGGACGATCTGATTGGCAGCCGCTACCTGGGCGTGCCCAAAGACGACAGCGCGGCCTACCGGCAACGGGTGGGAAAATTGCCCCACAACAGCAGCCTGCCGCCGGCCCGCAGCAACGCGACCCGGCTGATTGAGCGGTAAGGCCGCCCCCGGCCCCTCCGGAGGAGGAAGGCCGGAACATACAATGGGTAATTTCTCCTAACGCCCGACTTTTCTATCGCCATGCCGTCGCCCCCGCTCTCCCGGAGTGGGGCGGAGGCTAAAAAAAATCTATGACGGATTCTCCTTCGGCCCTGACCGCCCACGCGCCTTTTGCCAACCGGCTCACCAAAATGTGGAAACATTATTCCAAGCTGGCCCGCCGGCAGGGCGTGGCTTGTTTTCGGGTGTATGACCATGATCTCCCGCAATACCCTTTCAGCATTGAGTGGCTCGATGGCGCGGTGTATGCCTCCGAATACCTGCGCCGCCACGGCATGGAAGAGGAAGCGCACGCGCAGTGGCTGGCCGAATGCCGGTCTGTGATTGCCGCCGTTTTGGGTGTGGAGGAGCAGGACGTTTACCTCAAAGAACGCCGCCGGAAAATGGGCCGGCAAGACCAGTATGAAAAGCTGCAAACCGAAAAAACAGAGCGCATTGTTCCGGAAGCCGATCTCTATTTTATCCTCAACCTGTCGGATTACTTAGACACCGGCCTTTTTCTGGACCATCGCATTACGCGGCGCCTGGTGGGCGAAGAAGCCGAAGGCAAAACGGTGCTGAATCTGTTTTGCTATACCGGCGCTTTTTCGGTGCATGCCGCAAAGGGCGGGGCCGCGCAGGTGGTTTCGGTGGACATGAGCAAGACCTATATCAACTGGGCGAAACGGAACATGCAGTTCAACAAGCTGTATGACGACCAAAAGCACTTGTTTTTGCAGGAAGATGTTTTGGAATGGATCAAGGAACTGCCCCGCAATAGCTTTGATCTGATCGTGTGCGACCCGCCCACGTTTTCCAACAGCAAGCGCATGGAAGAGACCTGGGACGTGCAGCGCGACCACGTGCCTTTGATCAAAAAACTGCTCGCGGCGCTGACGCCCGGCGGGGTGCTGTATTTTAGCACCAACTGCCGCAATTTTGAGCTGGACCGCGACGCCCTGCCCACCGACCGCATCGAAGACATTACCCGAGCCACAACGCCGTTCGATTTTGAAGGCCGCCTCTTCCGGTATTGTTTTCGTATAGAGAAGTAGACATTTTCTATCACGATGAAGACGGTTGCCGTTCCGGTTGGGAAAAATACTTTAAGGGGAAGAATCTGGGAGGGCGGCCCGCAGCTGCTGCTCGCTTTTCATGGCTACTCCAACAACAGCAGTATTTTCAGCGGGCTGGCCCAAAAGATGCTTCCGCAGTTTACGACCGTGGCGCTGGATCTGCCCGGCCATGGCAGCACCGACTGGGACGAAAAAGAAACCCTGGACGGGCCGGAACTCCGCAAAATCGTTACGGATTTGTGTGCGGAACACGGCGTGGAAAAACTTTCGCTGCTGGGATTTAGCCTTGGCGGGCGGGTGGCGCTGGGAACGCTCCGGGCCGTTCCGGAAAAAATACAATCCGTCACCCTGCTGGCGCCCGACGGCCTTAAAACACATCCTTTGCTGGCCTACACCAATGATTCCCGTGCGGGCATTTTTCTGCTGGATGATGTGCATAAAAACCCGGCGCGCTACGGCAAGCTGCTGGCTTCGCTGCGCCGGCGCAACGTCCTGACCGAAAACCTGTATCAGTTTTTTAATTACCACCTTTCCCAAACCGCCTACAACACCATGCTGCGCACCAGCTGGCAGGCGCTCCGAAAGCTTTATCCTAAACCGGCGCAGCTCCGGAAAGTCTTTGCGCAGTACGACATTCCCGTGCACCTTTTAATGGGTATCCACGACCCGGTGATTCCGCTGCGCAACGGCGAATATTTTGCGGGCCTTTTCCCCCGGAATGTGACGCTTCATAAAATCCGGAAAGGCCACCGCCTGATGACCGACGACGTGTATCCGGAGATTGTCAAAACCCTGCTTCAACCCTAGCCCTTCCTTCAAATTATGGCGTTTTTTATCCTTGTTGTGCTCCTGTTGGGCTACGTTGGGCTCATGGTGGCCTACCGGCGCGGCTGGGACCAAACGCCGGTTTTTAAGGTGGGGGAAAATTTCAGCCCGCAAACCAAAATCGCTGTTATTATTCCGGCGCGAAATGAAGAGGATTGTATTGCAGAATGCCTGAACAGTTTGTTGGCGCAGGATTATCCCAAAGCATTTCTGGAGCTTATTGTGGTGGACGACCACTCCGACGATGCCACAGCAGCCGTTGCCGAAAACCTGGGGGTCCGGGTGGTGCGCATGGCCGGTTTTCCGGAACCTGAAGGGCAGGCTTTCAAAAAATACGCCCTGCAGAAAGGCATTGAAACGGCCACCGGTGCGGAACTGATTGTGACCACCGACGCCGACTGTACGGCTGGTCCGCAGTGGATCAAAACCCTGGTTGCGTTTTACGAAGAAGAGCGGCCGGCGGCCATTATTGCCCCGGTGCGTTTCACCACCACGGCCGACTGGCTGGACATATTCCAGACGCTGGATTTTGCGTCGATGCAAGGCATCACGGCGGCGGTGAATGCCCTT
>JAEVZP010000191.1 GCA_023392185.1 Bacteroidota bacterium | reverse complement strand
CTGGCGGGCTTCGTCATTGCGGACGGGATCCGCAACGCCATCTCCGAATGTTATGGAGACCATCATTCGTTCTAACACATCACCAATCCGACAGCCTGTTTTCAGAAAAAGACGCGGGTAGTCTTGTGTTGAATTTTTCTTCGGGCCTGCTATAGTTTGCCTTGCCACTCTTGTATAGAAAGTGTACGCTGGAGGAGATAAAGGCCTTTTCAGTGCTTTCTTTGCGGTCTCCCCACATCTATTCCAGCCACAGCACCCGGCATGTTAGACCGTATCATCCGATTCAGCATTCAAAACAAGCTTTTCATCGGCTTCCTGACCCTGCTGCTGGTTATCTGGGGCGTCTGGAGTGCTACGCGCCTGCCTATTGATGCCGTCCCCGACATCACCAACAACCAGGTGCAGATCATCACCGTTGCACCCACGCTGGCCGGCCAGGAAGTAGAACAGCTGGTGACCTTTCCGATCGAGCAAAGTATTGCCAACCTGCCGGATGTGGAGGAAACACGTAGTATTTCCCGCTTCGGCCTTTCGCTGGTGACAGTGGTATTTAAAGACGAAGTACCTACTTATTTTGCCCGGCAGCTGATTTCGGAAAAGCTAAAGGATGCTACCGCCAAGATTCCCGCCGGCATCGGCACGCCCGAACTGGCGCCGGTCAGCACCGGGTTAGGGGAAGTCTATCAATACATTCTGCATCCCCAAAAAGGCAGCGAAGGCAAATACAGCTCCAAAGACCTGCGCGCCATGCAGGACTGGATTGTGGCCCGCCAGCTGTATGGTACTGAAGGCATTGCAGAAGTCAACAGTTTTGGGGGCGAACTGAAGCAATATGAAGTGGCGGTGGATCCCAACCGGCTGCGGGCACTCGGCGTCAGCATCCCCGATATTTTCGACGCGCTGGAGCGCAACAACCAAAATACCGGCGGCGCTTACATCGATAAAAAACCCAACGCCTACTTTATCAGGGGCATTGGCATGGTCACCTCGCTGGAAGATGTACGAAATATTGCCATCAGAAACACAACCGGCACCGTGCCGATCTTTATAAAAGATGTAGCCGACGTGCGCTTGGGTCATGCCACTCGCTACGGTGCCATGACCTACAACGGCGAGGTGGATGCGGTAGGCGGCGTGGTGATGATGCTCAAAGGTGCCAACAGCAACGAGGTGGTCAAGCGCATCAAAGCAAAAATCCCGACCATTCAGCAATCGCTTCCGGAAGACGTGGTTCTGGAACCTTTTCTGGACCGCACCGACCTGGTGAGCCGCGCTATGGCGACGGTCGAAAAAAACCTTATAGAAGGTGCGCTGATCGTCATTTTCGTCCTGGTTTTGTTTCTGGGTAATCTGCGGGCCGGTCTGATCGTAGCCTCGGCGATTCCATTGTCGCTGCTTTTTGCGCTCGGCATGATGAACGTCTTCGGCGTCAGCGCCAACCTGATGAGTCTCGGCGCTATTGACTTTGGATTGATTGTGGACGGTGCCGTGATTATTGTGGAAGCCACACTGCACCACCTGGCCCTGCGCAAGGACAAAAAGCGCCTTGCCCAGGCTCAAATGGATGAAGAAGTGTTCCTTTCGGCTTCCAGAATCCGGAAGAGCGCTGCTTTTGGAGAAATTATCATCCTGATTGTTTACATCCCTATTCTCACACTTCAGGGCATAGAAGGAAAGATGTTTACCCCAATGGCCAAAACCGTCGGCTTCGCTATTCTTGGGGCGCTGATCCTATCGCTCACCTATATCCCGATGATGAGTGCGCTGGTACTTTCCAAAAAGCCGGCCCCGAAAGAAACATTTTCTGACCGGATGATGCACCGGCTCCAACGCTTGTACACGCCGCTGCTGGCATGGGCCATACGGGTGAAATATGCCCTGATCGGCGGCACCGTTGCGCTTTTTGTACTTGCGCTATTCCTGTTTGGCCGCATGGGCGGAGAGTTTATTCCGCAGCTTCAGGAAGGCGATTTTGCATTTCACTGCATCCTGCCCCAGGGCAGCTCGCTGAGTCAAAGCATCGAAACCTCCATGCAGGCGTCCCGCATTCTCCGGAAATTCGACGAAGTGAAAATGGTAGTGGGCAAAACCGGCTCAGCCGAAGTACCTACAGACCCCATGCCGCCCGAAGTCTCCGATCTGGTGATCGTATTGAAGCCGCCCAAAGAATGGAAAAAAGACAAATCCTATAACGCGCTGGCCGACGAGATGCTCCACGCGCTGGAAGACATTCCGGGAATTTTCTTTGAAGCCAACCAGCCCATTCAGATGCGGTTCAACGAGTTGATGACCGGCATCCGGCAGGATGTGGCCGTGAAAATTTTTGGGGAAAATATGGACACCCTCGTTGCTTATGCCGCGCAGGTAAGCCGGGTGATCCGGCAAGTGCCCGGCGCGACTGAGCCGCAGGCCGAGCGCGTGGCCGGGCTGCCGCAAATCAATGTAGAATATGACCGCACGCGCCTGGCCGGCTATGGCTTGCAGGTGGCGGATGTAAACGATGTGCTAAGTACTGCTTTTGCCGGAAAAGTAGCCGGGCAGGTGTTTGAAAACGAGCGCCGTTTCGATCTGGTAGTGCGC
>JAEVZP010000138.1 GCA_023392185.1 Bacteroidota bacterium | reverse complement strand
GCCGTAGGCAATCACCCGTTCCGGAAGCGGGGCGGTTTCATAGGCTTCGTACTGCGCTTTGCGGGCGGCGACAGTGGTTTGCATCGGCTCAGATTGACGGACGAGATTTTCCACCTCCGTCAGTGAGAGATAAAAAACATCACGCGGGGCGTCCATTGCATTTCGGGCAGCCAGTTTTTCGCCCAGGGCCAGCATCATGCGGCGCACCATACCAAAGCCACGCGTGCGGTAGTAGCGCAGGTTTTCCCGCTGGCTCACAAAGTAGCGCGCCCGCCGGAGGATGTAGTTGAAAAGGCGTCGTTTAAAGAATTTTCCACGCAGCTTTTGAGCAACGAAAACTTCGGCTTCCTGCCGGCTTTCTTTGAGATTGGAAGTAAAGGAATTTGCCCCTAAATTTCCGGAAATCAACTGCGACTGAAGCAGCCGGACCAGCATCAAGGGGTCTTGCTGATAGGTAACGGTCTCCAGCTTCAGTTCTGCAACGGTCCGTTCGCCCCAGCGTTCCACGTAGGCGTTGAATTGCTGTCTGGCTTCCGGAAAAGCATCGCTTTGCAGCGCTGCATAAAAGGCTTCCGGGGAATCGTTCTGTGCACATTCCGAAAGCGCCGGGTATTGTTGAATAGCGACAAGGATTCTGGGGAGTTGCCGGATCGGCTCGGTCGTGAGCACGGCATCGGAGGCGGCGAGGAGCCGGTTCGCCAGGGTCGGATCTTCGGGGGCAATTTTGGCGCATTGCTTTTGCAGCAGTCCAAAGAAAATCATCGCAAAAAAATCGTTGACCAAGGGCGCTTTCCATTCGCGCAGCATCAGGCCCTCAAAGGTTTTATAGCCTTCCCAGATCTGCCCCGCCGATTGTTTCCCGAAATCGGTTTGGGCAAACGGCTCGTATACGCGGTTAAACGCCTTTACGAAATCGGCTGCGCCTTTCCGGGCGGTTCGCAGGTTTTGGGTGATGCCCCGGACTGCGCCCAGCACTTCCCACCACGCCTGAAGGCCGCCTTTCCCGGAAGCTGCAATCGGGATGTCGGGCTTTTCCTTCACGCCCATCATCTTCTCCATGAAACCCGCATTGAGACTGTAGCCCGGCAAGAGGGCAAGCACCTGAAACCAGCTATTGAGGTTATAATAAACGCGTCCGTTGAGCAAGCCGAGCATATTGTCAAATGCCGCGTCGTGGGCCGCCATTTTTCGTTCCGAAATGCCCAGAATTCCGGAAAACTGCCGGTACACCGCCGCGTACATTTTCCGGATAAACGAGTCGGTGAGCGGGAGCGTGAGACCGGGGTAGCTTTCCACGATATTGCTGTTATCCCACACAATGCGGTCCCTGGGCAAAGTGGTAATGGGCCGGGTTTGCAGGATGTACAGCGCGTCGCCCTCAAAGGCAAATTCTATATCCTGCGGCCCGCCGAAAGATTTTTCAATGTCCTTTGCGGTTTGGGCCAGTTCTAAAATCTGACCGTCCGTCAATACAGATTCTTTTCCAACGAGACTGCGCTGCAAAATGTCGTTCCGGAAAACGGTGTAGCTGTCGGCGTTTTCGCTGCCGTCCACCAGCTTGTCGCCGAGGCCCGAAACAGCGTTGATCACCACTTCTTCGGTACCATTCACCGGGTGCACGCTAAAGGCCACGCCCGCCGCCGTAGCCGGCACCATTTCCTGTAGAATTACGGCCATGTCGCCACCGGATTCCAAGCCATGCGCCTGCGCGTAGGCCGCTACATTTTGAGCGGAAAGCCATACTTCGGTTACCGCTGCAGCGAGCGCTTCCGGAACGACGTTCAGCACCGTTTTAAACTGACCGGCAAAGGAATGCTGGCTGCTGTCTTCACCCACTGCGGAGGAGCGAACAGCCAGCAATTTTCCGGAAAAAAGGTGTTGTAAATCCTCTTTTAAAGCCTTTAGTCGTCCGGTGATTTGTATTTGCAATTCCGGCGTATCGGGCGCAAGACCAGCGAAAAAAGAAACCGGCAGGACGTGGAAAGTGGGAACGCGGAAGCCTTTGGATTGCAGTTGGTGCAGGTGGGAGCCTTTGCCGCCGGTCCCTTTCGGCCTCACCCCCGGCCCCTCTCCGAAGGAGAGGGGTGACAGCATAGAAACGTCAGGGTTTTTATTCTGATTGTATTGATTTCCGGAAGGGTTCATTTCAACAGGTTTAAAAGCAAGGGAATGCCGCCGATAATCAGGTACATGGCCAGCGCCCACACGAATGAAAAGCTTTCTACCAGCTTGGCGTGGCGGGGCGTTGGTTTCCGGAAGAAAAGGACCCAAGGCACGAGTGCCAGGACGAAAAAGGCAGTCAGAACGGGTACCATTCCGGAGATGTGGGCGTGGAGCAGGGCAGCCAGCGCAAGGCCGTAGTTAGCAATCAACACGCCCAGCCATAGAAACGTAGCGAATTTGAGGCCCCAGAGTTGGGTGTAGGTTTCTACACCGGGCTTTTCGGATTCCGGCGCGCGCAGTTTCCGGCCAATTTCCAGCACCAGTCCATTGGTGTAGCTCACTCCGAAAAAGAGCAGCAGACCTACGGCGGGCAACGCGCCTTGTAGCTTCCAGTCGTAGCCCGAAGCGTAGATGTCGGCCAGCGGGATGATAAACATGTGGCTCACCATATACCAACCCATGTGCCGCCGCAGCCAGTCGGGAATGAAAAACTCGTAGCGCATTAAAAGCAGGTAGCCCAGTGTGAGGGCCAGCAGCGGCAGCATTTGCGGCACATAAACAGCGTTGAGCGCCACGGTTATCGCCAGGAGGCTCAACCCAAATACGCGTAGCTCTTTAAGGGTAACGAGTCCGCGCGGGACGGGCAGGTGCGGACGATACTTAAGGTCATCTTCCGCGTCTTTGTGTTCATCGGCGACGCGCAGCAGAAAGAAAACGCTCAGGTTGGTGAGAAAGCACAGCAAAAACAGCCCGCCGGGAATAAAGCCGTCTGCACCGCGCAACTGCCGCGAGTAGCCAATGGCCGAGAACGAAAAGGCGGCAATCAGCGGCCCGTGGCCCAGGAGCGGGAAGCGCTCTTTTTGGTATTGATAAAGTCGGTTGAGGTACAATTCGCTTGGGGTTTTCCGGAAACAAGGTTGCTTTAAAGGCTACTATGTCAGACATGGATGCAAGGAAGATGCAGAGAGCGTCTGTGAAGATTCCCTCCGGGAATGACAAAATAAAAACGGGAAAAACGCAGTTTTAAGCCATTAGGGAATCAGCTTTTCCGCTTCCGGAACAGCTTGTGCGCCTTGGCAAACGCACCAGTGGAAAGCGCCGCCGCAATGGAAACTTCACCCGCCAGCGCCAGGGCGCCGCAGATTTCGGCCAGCTTCCGGGCGCTGCCGGGCCCGGAACATTGCAGCATTTGCAGACACTCCTGTTGGGTAGGCAAATGCGTGCCGCCGCCCACCGTTCCCACCACGAGCGAAGGCAGCGTGACAGTGGCGTACAAATCTCCGTTGCTGTTGACTTCCAGCCGCGTAATGCCAATATGGGCTTCACTGACGCAGGCGACATCTTGCCCGGTGGCCATAAAAAGGGCGGTGAGGCCGTTGGCAAAGTGGCCCTGAATGCCAATGCTGCCGCTTTGCGACGCCGCCACCACCGAGGCCTGCCAGTAGGCTTCAATCAGTTCGGGCGTGGTGCTTAAAACCTCTTCTACCACTTTCCGGGTAATGACGGCTTCGGCAGTTACTTTTTTGCCGCGCACGTTGGTAAACGATACGGCGGTTGCTTTTTTGTCGCCGCTGTAATTGCTTTCAATAAACCACTGTTGCGGTTTGATCGGCGCGTGTTCGGCCACATAATGACAAATCGCATCGGTACAAATGGTAGCCATATTCTGGCCTGCTGCTTCACCGCAGGTGAATTCAAAAACCGTGAGCACCTGATTGCCTTCCATATTGATGCGGATGTCCTGAAGCACGGCGTGGTTGCTGTGCTGACCCGTAATCTCGCGCCAGAGATCAATATTGCCGAGCAGCCAGTGCACAAAAGCGCCCACTTCGGGCAGATCTTTAAACTTCCACACCGGCGTGCGCTGAATGCCTTCGGTGGTGCACACAGCAGTGATGCCGCCGCAAAGTCGGGTAGCACGGGCACCGCGGTTGTAGCTCGCTACCAGGGCGCCTTCGGTAGTGGCCAGCGGCAGATAGTAGTCGCCGTCGGCGAGGGTGCCATTGATCAACAGCGGTCCTACAAGGCCGGTTGGAATCTGCGTGCAGCCAATAAAATGTTCAATATTGCCTTTATAGAAATCGGCTTCCGGAAGGGAGGCTTTTCCGGATAGAAAGGGGAGCCTATTTCCGGTGAATTCGCGGAGAAATTCCAGGCGTTTTTCGCGCGCCGCTTCGCCCCAGGAGACAGAGCCGGGCAGGTCGGGGACTTCGGGCAAATTTTCCGGAGCCTTTTGCCGGATTTTATCCAGAACAGCTTCAAAAGGGCGGCCGTCGCTGTAGAGGTCAATCAGTTTCCGTGCTTTATAGCTGCTGGCACTCATAATTCAGGAGGGAGATTAAATAGAGAAACGATTTGGCAAAAGGGTGCGAATGATTGCCGGAACTAACCATTAGCAAAATCTGTTCCGGTTAGATAAAAAATAGAAAATAAGTTCACAAAAGATCTGGCCGCGTAAAATTTTGCCTTGTAATATTTATTATGTAAAATAAAAACAACCAATCAAAAAATCAAGAACTAATAAGATTGCTCTTAAAGAAAAGAGGTGTTTAGTTAATTCCTTGAAATAGGGGATATTGTATTCTGAGTCTTCTGATAACGGGTAGGGGAGTTGCCAGCGTGCTACAAGTTCGGTTCTGCAAAGGACAGGGAATAATACGTACTCCGTCCACCAGCACTTGATCTTTTCAAGACGCCCCAATGTATCAATTCATTGATGTCCCGCGTAGCAGTATCCTGCGAGCATTTCGCTATTTTGGCCCATTTGGCAGAAGTGAGGTTCC
>JAEVZP010000136.1 GCA_023392185.1 Bacteroidota bacterium | reverse complement strand
GCTTAGGCCGCAGCAGCATCCACAGCGCCACACCGCCAAGGGCCGCCGCACCCAGCATTTTTACTTTTTTTACCTTGCGCTGCGCGGCGCTGCTGCCTTCAATGCGCATATCATGATCCACCGGATGCAGGATATTTCCGGAAGTGGTGGCTTTGGAATCAGCTTTTTTACGCACAAATCGCATCATCGTGCCCATAACGTTGCGGGTAAACGAGGGGAAGAGTGCATAAGCCGCCCGCGCAAACACTGCCGACCAGTCGGTATAGGCAGCATTTTCCGGGTTGGCAGCAATTTTTACGATGCTGTGGGCCAGCTTGTTGGGGTCGAAGTTGGGCGGCGGAGTGCTTACTTCCACACCCATATAATTGGCCGCATGCTTGATGCCCGGCGTGTCCTGAAAGCCCGGATACAGCCCGCAGATGTGGATATTGGGGTAGGGAGCCAGCTCGCCCTGTAAGGACTCCGTAAGACCGCGCAAACCAAATTTAGACGCTGAATAAGCCGCGCCATAGGGAGCCGCTACCCAGCCACCAATCGAAATATTGTTGATCAATACCCCGCGCTTTTGCTTTTTGAAAACCGGAATTACAGCCCGCGCGCCGTGCATATACCCCAGTAGATTGGTTTTAATGACTTGGTCTAAGACATCAGCCGGCATTTGCTCGAATGGTCCGAGGGCCAGCACGCCGGCATTGTTCACCCACACATCAATGCGGCCATTGAGCTGCGTAGCGGCGTCGGCGAGGCGCTGCACTTCTTCGGCTACCGACGTATCAGTTTGCAGGCGCAGGACTTGTGCGCCGAGGGCTTCGCAGGATTCGGCAATGCTTTGAAGGGCTTCTGCGCCGCGGGCGGCGAGCACCAGATTCGCGCCTTTTTTGGCAAAGGCAATGGCGGTGGCGCGACCTACGCCGCTCGAAGCGCCGGTAATGACGATTGTTTTTCCGGAAAGGGAGGTTGTGGTTTTCTTCATGAAAAAGATTTCCGGAAAAACCGGGCCAGAAACGCGCTACCGCAATCCTGATAAGCGCACGCCCTTTCTCTCGTAAATAATGCTATCCGCTGCCGCATTGTAACACTGCAATGAATCGGAAATCATACAACCACCCGAAACGGCTTTCACACCCAGCGCCTCCGCTTTAGCAATTGTCTCTTTAGAAGCGCCTACAATTCCGAAATAATAGTAGCGCAGATTTCCGGAATGTGCGTCTTTTAGGGCCTGCTTCCGGGCAGTAACACAAGCTTTTCTATCGGGCTGCTGCGCCCAAACGGTTAAAGCCGTTAAGAGTGCGAAAAGGGAAAAAAGAAAGCGCATCTGGAGAAAGATAAAAGTCCGGCTCCAAGAGACCGGACTTTTTTCAGAGGGATTAAAAAGAAATCTTTTTTAATTACTGTATTCCCCGCCGGCCGTTGCATCGGCGATGCCGTAGTAATACATGCCGCGATAGCCGGGATACATACCGGCGAGTTGTGCATTCTGGGGAGCACTCATCAGCGCTTTTTGCAGGGCATCTACGCTGTTGACTGGTGCATCATTCACACTTGTGATTACAAAGCCGTCGCGCATATTGGTTTGCTGCCGGAAAACGCCATTGCCTACTTTCTCTACCAACACGCCGCTGCGCAGCCCGAAGCGCTGCTTTTCGGCGGGGGTGAGGTTACGGAGCTTGCTGCCCAGCACCAGTCCGGACGCCGATTCGCCTTTTACAAGCGCTGTGGTATTGTCGGCGTTTTGCAGCTGAACGGTTGTTTGTGCGGCTTTGCCGCCCCGCAGGTACGTAACCGAAATATTGTCACCCGGCTTGTAGCGCGAAATCTGTTCGAGCAGTTCCGGTTCCGTACGTACCGGTACGCTGTTGATCGCCGTGATGAAATCGCCTTTGCGGAGCGCCGAGCGCGACGCGCCGGAACCTGGCATCACGTCAGCCACATAAACGCCTTCTGTACGATCGATGCCAAGGGATGCCTGCTCTTCCGGCGAAATGGTGGCACGGTCGCGATAGCTGATGCCCAGATAGCCACGCTGCACGGCTTTGTACTGAATCAGGTCCTGGGTGACTTTCTTAACGATATTGGACGGAATGGCATAAGAATAGCCCGCATAAGAGCCGGTAGGCGAGGCAATGGCCGAGTTGATGCCAATGAGCTGGCCGTTGGTATTGACCAGCGCGCCGCCGGAGTTACCGGGATTCACCGCTGCGTCGGTCTGGATAAACGACTCAATGGCGCGGTCGCTCTGGGTGCGGTTGATGCCAATGGAGCGGGCTTTGGCCGAAACAATTCCGGCGGTTACGGTAGTGTTGAGCGTGAGCGGATACCCCACGGCGAGCACCCACTGGCCCAGGCGCACCTGGTCGGAATTACCGAATTCCATATAAGCCAGATTTTTGTCCTTCACCTTGATCACCGCAATATCCGTAGCCGGGTCGGTCGCCACAACGTTGGCCTGCGTGGTATAGCGGTCGTTGAAAGTAACAGTTACCTGATCGGCACCGGCGACTACGTGGTTGTTGGTTACGATATAACCGTCGGGGGAAATCACCACGCCGGAGCCGGAGCCCATTTGCGGCGGAATGCGCTGGATCTGACTGCCTTCAAAGCCAAACAATTCCATAAAAGGATCGCGCACCACGCGGGTGGTGGGCTTGGTAGTGGTTTTGATATGCACCACGGCTTTCACGGACGATTCGGCAGCGGCCTGGAAATCCACCGGTGCGGCGGAGCGCACCGTGGTCGTCTGATCGCCGTAACCGACGTAATTCACCGGCAGTTGTTTCGTCGAGTAGGTAGGTGAAATTTTATGGCTGATTTCCGGAAACTGACCGGCAACAAAAAACGTTGCCAGCGAGGTAGCAGCGGCGGTTAGCACCACGGGAAGGATTCTGGACTTCATGTATGTATTGTGTTCTTTGTCTCAAAAATACTTTTTGGCGCAAATTCCATACCGGAGCCGCCGAACTTTAGGATTTTGGTAGAGAAGATATTGTTAAGTCGGAAACCGTGTCCGGGATTGGATTTTAATGGGGAATAAGGGATGGATAGGGTCTATCTAAAAGCAGGGTAAGACCCACCATTGGGGCTGGGCTCACCGTTACACACCGGCATTTTCCGGGATTCCGCCTGCGGCGGAAGGACAAAACAAAGAGAGAAGGCTTACGAATGGCACTCTGGAAAAACCAACTGTTTTTGTGTTTTGTCAACCTGCCGGAGGCAGGGTCTCACGATCCCACGTCGGCATTTTCCGGGATTCTGCCTATGGCGGAAGGACAAAACAAGTGATAGGTGGAATAAGGGAGGCACTTCGAATGGTGCTGCCGGAATCGTAAGTCTTTATCTGTTTTGTCACCCTGCCGGAGGCAGGGTCTCATGATCCCACGTCGTCATTTTCCAGTCTGCAATGCAGGGTCTTACAATCTCATATCGGCATTTTTCCGGGCTACTGTCATTCTTGTTAAATATTAAAAGAAAGAACTGGATTCACAAAATAAAACGAGCCCGTGAGCGGCAGACAGCGCGGTAAATAAGCCTTGTTTTATAGCAATTTTATAGAAGTAGAATTCCGGAAATCTGCCGGAAAATCCGTACTTTCGCACCCGTTTTCTACAAAAAGAAATCTTTTTTATCTAAAGCTATGGCAGACCTCCGCCTCCAGCGCAATTTTGGGATCGCCGCCCACATTGACGCCGGAAAAACCACGACCACAGAGCGTATTCTTTTCTATACCGGCGTTAACCACCGCTTAGGCGAAACCCACGAAGGCGGTGCCACCACCGACTGGATGGCGCAGGAGAAAGAGCGTGGTATCACCATTACCTCCGCAGCCGTTACCTGCTACTGGAATTTCCCGACCACCCAGGGCAAGCCCACCGACGATTCTAAAAAATATAAGTTCAACATCATCGATACCCCGGGTCACGTGGACTTTACCGTTGAGGTAGAGCGTTCCATGCGCGTACTCGACGGTCTCGTGGCCCTTTTCTCCGCTGTTGATGGTGTAGAGCCGCAGTCGGAAACCGTTTGGCGTCAGGCCAACCGCTACCGCGTACCCCGTATCGGTTTCGTCAACAAAATGGACCGTATCGGTGCCGACTTCCTCAACGTAGTGAAGCAGGTGCGCGAAATGCTCGGTGCCAAATCCGTTCCGCTGCAACTGCCGATCGGTGCAGAAGACAACTTCAAAGGCGTGGTGGACCTGGTGACCATGAAGGCGATCGTATGGGATGATTCTTCCCTGGGCGCGACTTACACCGAAGTGCCGATTCCGGACGACATGAAGGACGACGTGGACATGTACCGCGCCGAACTCGTGGAAGCCGTTGCCGAATACGACGACACCCTGATGGAGAAATTCTTCGAAGATCCCAACAGCATCACCGAAGACGAAATCCACGAAGCCATCCGCAAGGCTACGATCGACCTGAGCATCATCCCGATGCTGTGCGGCTCTTCTTACCGCAACAAAGGCGTGCAGAAAATGCTCGACTGCGTGGTGCGTTACCTGCCGAGCCCGGTAGATATCGAAGCCATTGAAGGTACCGACCCGAGCGATCCGGAAAAGAAGCTGATCCGCAAGCCCGACGCGAAAGAACCCTTCTCCGCCCTGGCTTTCAAAATTATGACCGACCCGTTTGTAGGCCGTCTGGCGTTCTTCCGGGCTTATTCCGGTCACCTCGACGCAGGTTCCTACGTGCTGAACGTGCGGACCGGCAAAAACGAGCGTATCTCCCGCATCATGCAGATGCACGCCAACAAGCAAAACCCGATTGACTTTATCGAGGCGGGCGACATTGGCGCGGCAGTAGGTTTTAAAGACATTAAAACCGGCGATACCCTTTGCGACGAGAACCACCCGATTGTGCTGGAAAACATGTTTATTCCGGAGCCGGTAATCTCGATTGCCGTAGAGCCGAAAACGCAGGCCGACGTAGACAAAATGGGCATGGCTATTGCCAAGCTCGTGGAAGAAGATCCGACGCTGCGCGTAAAAACCGACGAAGACACCGGCCAGACCATCCTTTCCGGTATGGGCGAGCTGCACCTCGAAATCATCGTGGACCGCATGAAGCGCGAGTTCAAGGTAGAAATCAACCAGGGCGCGCCGCAGGTAGCTTATAAAGAGGCTTTGACGTCTCAGATTGAGCACCGCGAAGTGTTTAAAAAGCAAACCGGTGGTCGCGGTAAATTCGCCGACATCCAGTTCCGCATTGGCCCTGCCGACGAAGAATTCCTGGCGGAAGGCAAAGGCACCTACCAGTTTGTAAACAAAATCGTGGGTGGTTCAATTCCGAAGGAATTTATCCCGGCCATTATGAAAGGCTTTGAGTCTTCGATGAACACGGGTGTTCTCGCCGGCTTCCCGGTAGAAAACATGCGGGTAGAAATCTTCGACGGTTCTTTCCACAACGTAGACTCCGACGCGATGTCTTTCGAACTGTGTGCGAAGAGCGGTTTCCGTGAGGCAGCCCGCAAAGCCCGTCCGATCATCCTCGAGCCGATCATGAAAGTAGAAGTGATCACGCCGAGCCAGTACATGGGTGACGTGACCGGTGACCTCAACCGTCGTCGCGCCATGCTCGAAGGCATGGACGAGCGCGCAGGTGCCCAGGTCGTAAAAGCCAAAGTGCCGCTTTCTGAAATGTTTGGTTATGTAACCCAGCTGCGTTCCCTGTCTTCCGGCCGTGCTTCCAGCACCATGGAGTTCAGCCACTACGCACAGGCGCCGCGC
>JAEVZP010000119.1 GCA_023392185.1 Bacteroidota bacterium | reverse complement strand
ATACTGCACGGCTTCGTAGGTTTTCTTTTTAAAAGACCCGTCGGCGGTGTGTTCTGCAAGAATCAATACCATATGTATCATTTCACCCAAAAAAATAACTGCGGGCGAAAAACAGGTTTAAACGTTTTTAAGGGGAAATTAAATCACTTTGGCCTGTGTGTGAAGGGCTTCCACCAGCGCGTCCATATTGTCGGCGTCAAACATCTTCACGCCGCCTTTGGCCGGAGGCATTTCAAATTTGGCAATCTTGCTTTTCTCGCTGCCTGCTGCGGAAGGAACCACTTTCAGTGGTTTGGTACGGGCGGCCATGATGCCGCGCATGTTGGGGATGCGTTGCTCGGCCATCCCTTTTTGGCAGCTAATGACGAGGGGCAGATTGGCGGTGTCAGTTTCTTCGCCGCCATCCACTTCGCGGTTTACGGTGGCCGTATTTCCGGAAATATCCAGCTTGGTAGCAAAGCCGATGTAATCCATATCCAGCGCCTCGGCGATCATGGCCGGGGTGATGCCGTTGTTATAGTCGATGCTTTCCTTACCACACAGGATCAAATCGTAGCCACCGGCGCTTTGGGCATAGGCTGCGATTTCGGCGGCTACGGTTGCCGGGTCGGTGCTGTCGGCGTCGATGCGGATGGCTTCGTCGCCGCCAATGGCGAGGGCTTTGCGGATGACCGGCTCGGCATCGGCCTTGCCTACGGTGATGAGGTGAACGGCAGTAGCGGTACCGGCTTCTTTGAGCTCCAGCGCGCGCACCAGGGCATACCATTCATCATAAGGATTGATGATCATGGTCACACCGGCGGTGTTGAATTTGGTATCGTTGTCGGTAAACGAAATCTTGGATGTCGTATCCGGCACGGGGGCAATACAGACCAGTATTTTCATAAAGATTAAAATTCAGGTTGCAAAGGTAAGCCGCACGCCCTTTGAGAATACGAAAATGGACCGGGGGGCGAAAGGGAAAATCGAAGGTTAAAAATGGGTAAAAAGTGTGCGTATTTCCGGAAATTCCAGCGGCTCCGGGGCCGGTTTGCACCCTGTTTTAATGGTTGGGACCTTTCTTAAAAATTCGGTTGCAGCTTGTTGTGGCTGTAGAACTCGCAGATATAATCCACCACTTCTTCGGCAGTGTCAAAAATTTGAATCATCTCCAGATCGCCGGGCGAGATATTGCCTTCTTTCTCCAGCATCGTGCTGCGCATCCAGTCGAACAGACCCTGCCAATAGTCTTTACCCACACAAATCATCGGCGTTTGGGTGAATTTCCGGGTTTGAATGAGCGTAGCCACTTCAAAAAACTCATCCATCGTGCCCCAGCCGCCGGGCATCATCACGAAGCCTTGCGAGTATTTGGTGAACACCACTTTGCGCACGAAAAAGTAATCAAAATTCAGGTTGCCTTCGCGGGGCAGAAACGGGTTGGAATGTTGCTCAAACGGCAGTTCAATGTTGAGTCCCACCGATTTGCCACCGGCCAGATGCGCGCCTTTATTTCCGGCCTCCATAATACCCGGTCCGCCGCCGGTAATAATCCCAAAGCCTTCGAGGGAAAGCAGGCGGGCAATCTCAACGGCGAGTTCGTAATACTTGCTGCCCGGTTGGGTGCGCGCCGAGCCAAACACCGAAATGCAGGGTCCAATCTTAGCCATGGCCTCAAAGCCCTGCACGAATTCGGCCATGATTCTGAAAATCTGCCAGCTTGAGTTGGCGCGCGTTTCCGTCCAGTTGCGCATATTCAGGTTGGAGAAATGGCCGCGCGCCTGCGGCGGCGGCACCACCACCTGAGCGGGCTGCTCGAGTGGTTCCTGCGAGGTCGGACTGATGTTGTTATTAGGTTCTTCCACAGTTTCTTTCAAAAGACTTCTTTCAAATAAAAATTAAACAATTGCCGCGCTGGCTTCCGGCGCGCGCCGCTGCGAGATCAGCAGCAGCCCGACATAGGTAATGGCGGCATTAATAAGCAACAACTCGGTGCCAATCGCGTAGCCGTTCAGCCAGGCCTTGTCGTTGATCTTCAAAAAATAAGACAGAACGGGTGCCAGGATGCAAACAAACGGCAGCAGTTTTGGTTTGAGGCTCCGGCGCGTGAGCAATCCGAAAGCAAACAGTGCGAGCAGTGGGCCATAAGTATAGCCTGCCACGGTAAGCAGGGTATTAATCAGCGAGCCGTTGTCGATTTCCCGGAAAATGAAGACGCACAATAAGAATATCACGGCAAAGCTGTAGTGAACCCGAAGCCGGATTTTCTTTTGCGCGGCCTCGCTGAGCGCTTTTTCTTCCCGACGGATGCCGAGAATATCAATACAAAACGAGGAGGTGAGTGCCGTCAGCGCGCCGTCAGCGGAAGGGAACAGTGCCGATACCAGTCCAATCAGGAAACACACCGTAATCCAGAACGGCGCCTGATCTACGGCGAACGTGGGAAACAGGTCGTCGCCCGCCGTGATGGCCGCGCCAGTGCTTTGGGCGTGCAGGGCCAGCAATCCGCCCAGCAGCAGGAAGATAAATACCACACCAGCCTGTAACACCGAAAGCACCAGCACGTTTTTCTGGGAGTCGCCCAGGGTGCGCACCGAGATGTTTTTCTGCATCATTTCCTGATCCAGCCCGGTCATGGCTACCGTAATGGCTGCCCCGCCGATGATTTGTTTCAGAAAGAAATTTCCGGAATGAAAATCATAATCGAAGAGTCGCAACAACCCGGAATCGCCCAGGGTTTTGAGGCCTGCCCCCACGGAGGGGAACTGAAGCTTGTCAAACAAAAACCACACACAGGCAATCAGGGCCAGGAGCATAAAAGTGGTTTGCAGCGTGTCGGTCCAAACAATGGTTTTCACCCCGCCGCGATAGGTATAGAGCAGGATCAGCACCAGAATGGCGATGGCCGTTACTTCAAAGGGAATGCCCATATCAGCGAGGATGAACTTCTGCAACACCTTGATGACCAGATACAATCGCAGCGTAGCGCCGAGGGTGCGGGACAGAATAAAAAACAGCGCGCCCGTTTTGTAGGCACTGTTCCCGAAACGCTGATCCAGATAGGTGTAAATAGAAGTCAGCCGCAGCCGGTAATACAAGGGCAGCAGCACAAACGCCACCACCAGATAGCCCAGCATATAGCCAATGACGACCTGAAAATAGCCCAGTCCGCTCGTAGCTACGGTGCCCGGAACCGATATGAAAGTCATCCCGCTCAGCGAGGTGCCAATCATCCCAAAGGCCACCAGCACCCAGCTGGAGGAGCGGTTGCCGATAAAGAAAGATTCGTTGTTGGCGTTGCGGGAGGTATAAAAAGCGATGCCCAGCAGCAGCGCAAAATAACCGAGAACAATGGCGAGCAGAATGCCGTGGTGCATGTAAAGCGTAAGGGGTCAGGTGCTAAGGTTGGGGTTCCGGAAACCAAAGCCCGCAATTCAAAAAACAAAAGTCTGATTTCGGAATCAAAGGTTGTGATTCAGTTCTCATGAAACATGAAACATGAAACATGCTTAATAGCCAATGCTGATGCCGGTCCGGAAAATAAGGTTGTTATTGTAGTAGTAAGGATTGTAGCTGCCGCTTTGCAACACGTTGTAAAGTACGGAGATCAGGATAGAAGACCGGTCGGAGATGCGCTGCCGCAATCCGCCACCGAGCAGGAGCGCCGGTCCGGAGAGGGTTGTGCGCTGATTAACAACATTGCCATTGGCATCGAAGGCCAGCTTGTTGTAATTGAGGAGGTTGTATTCAAATTCACCCTGCAGGAAGACACTTTCAAAAAGGCCGAAGCGCGTCCACACATTTGGCGTCACAAAATGTTGCCGAAGCGGAAAGCGTTGCCCGGTGGGGCTTTGAAAAAAGTCTTTGACGCTCTGGTATTGATACCCCAGCCCGACACCCGCCATAAAATTATCGGTGATGCGGTAGCCCACAATCGGCGAAGCGCCAATCTGAAAGGCGCTGTAACCGCCGCCACCGCCGAAGCCGAGCGCAATGCCGCCACCATAAATCATCCGGTCAGGATCAAAACCGGTTTTCTTCTGCTCCTGCCGGGCGCGATTCACCGGTTTTCCGGAAGAAGTATAAACATCCTGCGCCCAAAGCGCCGGACCAGCAGTCAGAAACACCAACAAAAGAAGAAGCGTACGAAACGGCGTCATGATCGGAGGGAAATAAAACGTAAGGAAAGTTTCAGAACAGAACGGCAAAAATAGCACCGGCAAGTTTTGGAACTGTTTCCTGGAGCGCCGTAGTTGTTAAGGATGCCTGATAGCATCTTTTGGGGGAAATTTCCGGAAAACGGGTACTGCTATTCCGGTGGAGCGTAGGAAGTTGTGGAGAAGGGGCTTTCCTTGATTAGACTTCAAACAGCTTTGGCTTTAGATAGATTGCCTTCGGCGAGCCTCCCGAATCGAGTTCAGAACACGCTTTCGGGGTTCCTCCCGTTGATCAGAATAACAGCTTTTCTGAAGCGGAAGATCCTGGCAACAAAAAGCCGCTTTCCATTTCCGGAAAGCGGCTTTGAAGAAAAAAGGTCGGTTGGAGACCGTTAGACGGCCCGGCTGCTGGAAAATTTCCGGTACAGCCACAGCACGATCACCGCGCCGAGAATGGCCAGCAGGAAAGATCCGATGCTGAAACTGTTTACATCGCCCAGGCCCAGCATAGTGCCAATCCAGCCGCCGACGATACCGCCGACAATACCGATGATAATAGTGATAATCCAGCCGCCGGGGTCTTTACCGGGGTGAATAGCTTTTGCGATAGCTCCGGCAATGAGGCCAAAGATGATCCAGGATAAGATGCCCATAGTTTAAGAGAGTTTTGTGGTGAGAGAATGGGTTTTCATCTTACATGGAATTAAAAACCATGCCATATCGTTGTAAACGGTTCGATAAATGTTCTGTGCATACCACCTCTCCGGACATAAAAAAAGCAGCAGGCGCGTTGCCTGCTGCTTTGAAATTTATTGCGCCTAAGGCAAGCAACTATTAGTGGTGGTGATGTGCGGCGCCCGGCTGTGGCAGCGCAAAGAAATCCTTGTCGCTGATTTCTTTTTCCTCCGTCGCCACCTTCTCGCGCAGGGCGTCAAACAGCCGACCGAAAAGCAGATTCTGATACGTTTCGTTCATCATCTTGTCGTCTTTCTCTACCTGCTTCATATACCCTTCTACCCACGGCGCGTCTTCCATGTCTTCGATGCCAAAGTAGCCCTGCAAGCGGTTTTTGATGTCGTTGCGGATGTCTTCGATGCCGACGTGAATCTTGTTTTCGCTGATCAGTTTGTCGGAAATCAGCGACCAGCGCAGGCTGTGCTCAAACTGCGGAAATTCGGCTTCTACCTCGGCCGCGTCTTTCGGCTTGTTTTCGCCACCGCCCTGCTCCAGCCAGCGCTTCAGAAAATCTTTCGGCAGTTCGATTGGCGTGGTGTGCACGAGGGTTTCGAAAATCTCGCTGTTCAGGCGCTCCGCAGCAGCGCGGTCGTATTCGGCGCTAATGC
>JAEVZP010000117.1 GCA_023392185.1 Bacteroidota bacterium | reverse complement strand
CGCCGTGGCAGGGGCAATCCCAGCTTTTTTCGGCGTTGTTCCAGGCTACAATGCAGCCGGCATGGGTACATACCGGGCTGATCGCGATGATGCGGCCATTTTCATCCTTGTAAAGTGCCATTTTTTTGTCGTTATATTCCACCAGCTTGCCTTCACCCGGCGCCAGATCGGCTAACCCGGCTATGGTTTCATAGGCAAAGCGGCGGCCTACAAATTCCTTAACCACATCGGCATTTTCTTTGACGAAGCTGGCAAAGCCGGCAATCGGCTTGATGCGCGAAGGCTTCAGCAGGTCTTCCAACCCGTTTTCGCGGCCAGTGAGCATATCGGCCAGCAGGAAAGCCGAAACGGTCCCGAAAATCATTCCGTTGCCGCTGTAGCCGGTGGCACAGTATTGCGATTCGTGACCGGGCAGCACGCCGGTATAAGGCAATCCGTCGGCCGGCTCGTAGTATTGCGAAGACCATTGAAAAGCCACCTCTGCCAGGTCGAAATAGCGGCGCAGATACGCTTCCAGCTCCGTAAAAACATATTGAGTATTTTCCTCGTGGCCGGTCTTATGGTCGCAGCCGCCGGCAATGAGGTAACGCTGCCCGTCGAGTTCCTGGGTACGGTAATAAAAATATGGGTCTTTGCAATCATAAACCACCGCATCGGGCAGCTGGCTTTCGTTGGCCAGTCGCAGGGCCATGGCGTAGGAACGGTACGGCGCATTCCGGAAATGCAGCAGGTTGATGCCCGGCGGAATGTGGGTGGCCCACACTATTTTGCGGGCGCGCAAAACACCGGTGAGGGTTTCGGCTTCGAGGACTTCGCCGTCGCCGCTTACGCCGCTTATCGGGCTGTTTTCGGCAATAACGCCGCCGAGGCTTTCAAAAGCACGTGCCAGCCCTTTGAGGTAGCGGGTGATGTGAAATTGTCCCTGTTCTCCAAAGCGCACGGCTTTAATAAAAGGTACCGGAACGGGAATAGAATCGGCTTCGGTGACGTCGAGGCCTACTTTCCGGGCAGAATCCGCTGCCTCCCGGAAAGCATCGAGTTCTGCTTCTGTTTCTGCAAACAGAAATCCTTCTTTGGCTTCTATAGCTGCGTTGATGCCATAGCGGTCGGCCAGCATGCGGATTTGCGCAATGGCGTGTTGAGCCGCCTTGTAAATTTGATCCGCAGCCGCTTCCCCGAAGTTGTCGGTGATTTGCTTGTAAGTCGTGTCGAGCAGCGTGTTGAGGTGCGCCGTGGTGCCGCCGGAAGTGCCCCAGCCGAGGTTGTGGGCTTCCGCCAGAATCACTTTCCGGCCTTTTTCGGCCAGTAGCAAAGCGGTTGTCAGCCCGGTGATGCCGCCACCGATCACCAGCACATCATAAACGGCAGCCAGGTCCGGTACAGATTGGGGTACATAGGCAGGTTCCGTCTGCCAAAGGCTTTGCAGGGCACCGTCTCGTTTCATAGAAAAAGCAGATTATTTGAGGAAAAAATCTACTTAACAAAACCCGGCCACCAGTACCTCTTTTTAGTTCCGGGTGTCGGCACCCCAGTACAGCTTTTGCTTGATGGTCTTGAGGAAATTGTGCTCGTCGGGCCGCACCAGTGAGATCTTAAAACTTTCGCGGCGCACGGCCATTTGCACCCCGGCGGTAATTGACTCGGTGCGGGCGTCGAGGGTCGCCAGAAACTGCTCGGCGCGGCCTTCCACTTCAAAAGAAATAACATTATCATCCGGCACAATAATGGGACGCACATTCAGGTTGTGGGGTGCCACGGCGGTGATCAGAAAAGAACTGGCCTGCGGAAAGACGACCGGTCCGCCACAGGACAGCGAGTAGCCGGTAGAGCCGGTGGGCGTGGCTACAATCAGGCCGTCGGCCCAGAAGGTATTCAGAAACTCGCCGTTGAGATAAGTATGGATTTTGATCATCGAAGAGGAGTCTTTACGGTGCAGCGTAAACTCGTTGAGCGCAAAAGGCATGTCGCCGAAAAGCGGCACCGAGGCGTCGAGGTGCACCAGGCTGCGTTGCTCAATAGTGTAGGACCCGCGTACGAGGCTTTCCACCGCCTGCGTTACTTCTTCTTCCGGGATGGCCGCCAAAAATCCCAGCCGCCCCAGGTTGATGCCAATAATCGGGATGCCGCTGCTGCCCACATGACACACCGCATCGAGGATGGTGCCGTCGCCGCCGAGCGAAAAAAACATGCTGGTGCTGCGGGGCAGGTCGCGGTTGCAGGTAAAAAAGGCTGGGGTTTGGGCAAAAGAAACGCCGGCGCCGATCAGCCGTTCGTAGAAATCTTTATAGATAGAAAGCTGGATCCGGTGCAGCTCAAAAAGCCCCAGAAGTTTTTGTAAAAATGGCAGGTCATCCAGATCAAAGGTGCGGTTATAGAGAGCGACGAGCATAGGCGGGTTGGGCTGGCGAAGGTAAGACGGTATCCATGGCCGGTATCAGACCGCATACCTGATCTGTCTTCCCGGCTGACGCAGCCGCTGTTTTTCCGGAAATTTCTCTTCACCAACGCAGTCTTTGCGGAACGTTGCTTTCTAGCTACCGGTTGCCGAATGGGGCAGCCGGGCAGTGCCTTCCTCGCCCGGACGGGCCCGGGGTAACAAAATCCACAACATAATGTAAATCACAATGAGCGTTCCGGAAAGCGAGCCGATGATCAGGACATTGCCGAATAGTTTCATGAAGGCTGTATCTCCAATGCCAAACAGAACCGGCAGCAGAAAGATCATCCGGAATAGGAGCGCGGACTTGTCGAATGCGGCTCCCAGTCCGCCACATACGCCACCCAGCCATTTGTCGGTGCGGCTGCGATACAGACGGGTTTTGGTTTGCGGCTCCAGCGGTGCTTCCGGCGTAAGAATCCAGATGAGGCTATACCCAACGATGCCCCAGCCGGTAAAGAACAGGAGGAAAACCAGTACCCGTACCAAAGCGGTGTTAAGGCCAAAGTAATAGGCAATGCCGGAACAAATGCCGGCGGTCGCCTTGTCGTTGCTGTTTCTATAAAAGCCTTTACGGGGCGGTTTTACGGGCCGGTCTTTCATTTTTTCGGGCATGTTTCCCGGTGCAAACGAACTGCGCCCCTCCGGACGGGTGAGATCCTCAATTTGCCCAATGGCCGTAATGGCCGCTTCTACGTCTGCTATCTGAATGGTTGGATTGGCGACAGTGATACGTCCAGACAGCATCTCGGCCATGTGGCGCTCCAGATCAGCCAGCAGTGCTTCGCCGGAAGCGTCTTTTCCATAGAAGGTGCGCAGGCCGTTGAAATACTGCAGCAGCCGGTTGTAGGCCACCTCTTCAATCGGCAAGACCCGGCCCGCGAGGTTTACGCTGATGATCTTTTCCATAAAACAAAAGGAATTCTTTTTTTCAAACGAAAAAGCGGTCAAATAACATGCCCGGACGCTTCCGTCGGCGCTTCGGGAGCGTCGTCTCTAAAGAAATACTGCTCGTTCCACTCGTCCCGGTTGGCGCCCTCCTCCAGGCCGTCGGCACGGTGAAGTTTTCCGTCGGTGCCCATGACATAAATGACACCTACTTCCGGCGAAGGCTTCCAGCGGCGGCGGTATTTCCAGCGTTTCCGGCCCTGGCTATAGCCCCAGTTCGTTTCGGTGTAATAATCCTTTAAAAGGGTTTTTTGCATAGATGGATCAAACTGAATTTTCCGGCCTATCGGTACCTGTAGCTCTACTCTCAGCTGCTGGCCCCGGTAGTAATCGGGCTGCGCAATGACAAAGCCGGTGGGCAGATTTAAAACACCCGGCAGGGGTGTGGCATTGACCATCGGATAAACCAGATTTCCGGCCCGCTGCCGCGCCTCGCTGCGGTTGCGGCCATAGCTGCTGCGCAGGACTGTGACCCGGTACAGATCATCGCGGGAAGGAAGGGTCTGGAAATCGAGCCATGCCGAGCGCAAGGAATCTTCATCAATATCCAGTCCTTTGAGATTGCCCCGCAGGCCGGCGAGGGTATTGCGATACTGCACCGGCTCGCCAATGGCGCGCACCAGCAAGACGCCGGAATCGGCTACCGGGAGCGGCAGGGTTTGCCGAACGGTTTCTTCCTGGTTGAAATGCTTTTGAAGGCTGCTGAGGAGCAGCCCGAAAGCCACCAGGCCGCCGAACCACAAAACGCCGAAGGTCATCCGGAGGTAGCGCAGGTTGGAAGGCAGGCGGACGGTGCTGCGCAGAATAGCGGTGAGTGCCAGCAGGAGGGGCATGCCCAGAAGCAGGATCACGCTGAGGAAAGAAAGTGTTTTCTGGCGCGGCGACTGAAACAGATACAGGTTGGCATAACGTGCGAAATCGCCGAAGAAATAGCCGATCAGCAGGCTAAACAGCAGGACAGCGAAGAAAATGGCGAGACCAATAAAAAGGGCGCGCAGCAAGCGTCCGATCGCGGAAGCGCCTGTTTTGGCTGCCGGCCCGAAGGCCATTCTGGCTTCATTACTCAGCCGGTCGGCGGCTTGCCGGGTTTCCCGGGCAAAGCTTTGAGAACGGGTTTTGAAATCGCTGCTGAGCCGATCGGCAGCCTGCCGGGTTTCCTGTGCAAAGCTTTGAGAACGCGCCCTGAAATCACTGTGTACCTGATCCCGGATGGCATGCAGGTCTATCTTTTCCCCCCGCAGTTCCATTTTCTGGAAATCGGTCTTGGCCACGGGCAGGACAATCCACAGCAGAAAGTAAATAAGGACGGCTGCGCCGGAGAGCGAGCCCAATAGAAAAGGAAATTCATTGAGCAGACCGGTGCCAAACAAAAGCGGTATCCCAAAGACCAACCGGAAGATCCACGGGTCTTTGTCGAAATAAGCAGCCAGTCCGCCGCAAACGCCACCAATCCATTTGTCCTCCGCGCTGCGGTAGAGCCGCCGTCCCTGATAAGTATTTTCTGCCGACTCGGGTACCAAAAACCAAAGCGCGCCATACAGCAACACGCCCGTACCCCAGCCGGCCAGCGCCAGCACGCCAAAGATGATGCGCACCAGCGCCGGATCGACGTTGAAGTAACCGGCCAGTCCGGCGCAGACACCACCGAGCACCTTGTCATTCGGATCCCGGAAAAAACGGCGGCGGGTGCGGGGGGGCGGCGGAGTTTCGGGGGGCGCGTTTTCTGGTCCGGTTTCCCCACCGTCGGCTTCCCGGAAATCTTCCACACTACCCAGCTGGGAGGTAACCTCTGTTATATGGCCGGTGTTGATAGCAGGCACACCGAGCCGGACCTGGGCCACCAAAAGTTCGGCCACCCGGCGTTCGATGTCGGAAAGAATTTCGTCGCCGCCTTCCTGGGTGCGGAAATAGGCCCGCAGGCTGTCGAAGTAGGTGCGGAGCTGATTATAGGCACTTTCCTCAATGGGCAGTACCTGACCGGCGAGTTGGATGCTGATGATCTTTTCCATAAGATGAAAAGGTTTCGGAAGAAGAAGTTGAAGAAAAGCAGGCTTGGGGTCTTAAGGCTGGGTAATTCGGTCGACGGCTGCGGAAAGCTCCTGCCAGGTGGTGAGCATCTCCTGATAGTAGCGCTCGCCGGCCTCGGTCAGCGAGAAGTATTTGCGGGGCGGACCGCTGCTGCTTTCTACCCAGCGATAGGCCAGCACGCCGGCATTTTTGAGCCGGGTGAGCAGCGGATAGAGCGTCCCTTCCAGCACGGTGAGGTTGGCGGCGCGCATCTGCTCCACGATTTCTGCGGGATAGACCTCGCTGCGCCGGATCACGGAGAGAATACAGAACTCGTGAATGCCTTTGCGCATCTGCGCCTGGATATTATCTGTGTTCATAAGGGCATTTTAGAAAACAACGAAGACGGAGTAAAAACGCTGAAACAAAGGCTTTCCTACAGAACCTTGCGGTACAAAGATAAGGCCTTAGAAAGGTACTATGCAATACAAAGTAGCTTGCAAATAATAAATTTCCGGAATTTTCGTTTTTTTCCGGCCCGCACTGTTCTGGCTGAATGCTGCCCTTGCGGACAGCCATCCGGCTTTTTGCGGCGGGGCAGAAGCTTTTGAGCGGTATCTTTCCGCCTTAACATTCATCTCTCATCTGTCCGCTCTATTTTTGAGACTCCAACGGAGGTAATTCAATGGCTATCCCTTTTCTGCGAAAAAAGACAACAACCACAACCACCACGACTGCTGAAGGCGTGAGCAAGACTGTGGTAAAAAAGAAAAAACCGGCCTGGCGGGAATGGATAGATGCAGCGCTGTTTGCCGTTGTGGCAGCCACTCTCATCCGGTTATTTCTGGTAGAGGCTTATACCATCCCAACGGGCTCTATGGAAGGCTCGCTGCTGGTCAACGACTTTTTGTTTGTCAGCAAGCTTTCCTATGGTCCCCGGCTACCCATGACGCCGGTGGCGGTGCCCCTGGTGCACAACACAATGCCGGTAACGGGTGGCAAGAGCTATACCGATGCGGTGCAGTGGAAATACCGCCGCCTGCCTGGCTTTGGACAGATAAAACGCAATGACGTGGTGGTTTTCAACTTTCCCAACGGCGACACCATCATCCGCGAATATCCCGATCAGGATTATTATCAGTTTGTGCGGGCCTATGGCCGGGAAACGGTCCACAGCCAGTTCCATGTCATGACCCGGCCGGTGGATAAAAAGGAAAACTACATTAAACGTTGCGTCGGTATTCCCGGCGATGTAATTGCGATTCGCGACGGCCGTTTGTTTGTAAACAACCAACCCGGGCCGGATCTGCCAAAAAGCAAAACCACTTTCTATGTGAAAGGTCGTGCGCTGGGCTACGATTTTATGGAAGACAATGAGATCCGGCCAGACGAGCTGATGCCGCAGCGGGCAGATACTTTTTTCTATTCCTTTGAGTGGGATCAGCTCCCAATGGTGCGGGCAGCGGTGGGCGGCGCGCCGGTTGGCCCTTATTTCTACCCGGCGCAGCCGGGCCTGGAATATGTGTTCCCATACGATGCTCCCTATGCCGGATGGAACCGGGATCAGTATGGCCCGATTGCCATTCCGAAGGCCGGCTCAACCGTGCAGCTCACCCCTTCCAATATTGCACTCTACCGCCGTATCATTGCCAATTATGAAGGCAATACCTTCCAGGAAACGCCGGGTGGATTTATCATCAATGGACAGCCGTCCGGCAGTTATACCTTTAAGCAGGATTATTACTGGATGATGGGCGACAACCGGCACAACTCGCTCGACAGTCGCTACTGGGGCTTTGTGCCGGAAGACCATATCGTTGGCAAAGCCTGGTTTGTATGGCTTTCCTATGGCAAGGACGGCCTTCGATGGAGCCGGCTGCTGCGGAGCATCAAGACCCTGGAAAAGTAAATTTTTTCAAAACAAATGAAACAATATTTGCTGGGCACCTTTGCCCTAACATTTTCCCTGCTGGCTGCCTGCACCAATAGCAGCGATGACAATCCGGGCTTTACACGGGAAGCCGTAGTGGGCACCGACGGCAAGCCTGACGGACAGGCACTTTTTGTACAAAACTGCGCTGCTTGTCATCAGAAAGACCGCGACATGGTAGGACCGGCACTCAAGGGAGTGCTCGAGCGCTGGGGCGGCGATAAAACCCGGCTGTATGCTTTCATCCGGGACAACCAGGCCATGATTGCCAAAGGCGACGCCCGTGCGGTAGCAGTCAAAAAGCAATGGGGCGGCACGATGCCTGCTTTTCCTCAACTCACCGATGCACAGATTGAAGCGATCCTGAACCACGTTCAATAAGGACCTGCAAAAAAGAAGAAAGGCTCAATAAGCCACAAAAGTTAATTTATAGTTAACAAAAGGCTTGGAAAGGATTATCCTTCCAGGCTTTTTTATGCTTTGAAAAACCAGCTTCATAGCGCTATAGTCTCACACATATAAGCCTATCTGTTACGTTTACAACAATTTATAAGAAAAGGGGACAGCGGCCCGCTCCTGGGAAGCCTTCGCGCCACCAGCGACTTGCAGAGCATCCTTATGTGCTGTCTTTCTTTCCGGTTCCCCACTCCATTTGATTGGTTCTTTTTGTAGTGTTTCTTTGCAACCCTTTTCAAAAATTCATAATTAGCGGTTTTCACCTTAGCTCTTACCCTATGAGACGAACGCTACATCATTCTTTTAGATGCTTCAGTATTGCCCTTGGGTGTTGGCTCGCGGGCACATCACAGCAGGCAACAGCGCAAAACTGTACCGTTAATGCGGGTATTCCGCAAACGATTTGTATCAGAGACCCCCTGGTGCTGACCGGAACTGAAAATGGTCTTTTCACCGGTGGCAACAACTACCAATGGGAAAAAATTTCCGGCCCGGGTGCGGTAATTACCCATACAACTGCCGCCTCTACCCCGGTCACCAATCTTTCAGACGGTATTTACACCTTCCGCCTTTCAGCACTTTGCCAGGATGGCGTGCGGGCAACAAACGATGTTCAGGTAACTGTTAAAAAAGACGTGACCCTGCCCAAGGCCGGGCCGGACCAAACCGTCTGCCTGGCCAACAGCGCGACACCGGTGCAGCTCGCAGCCAATGCAGTTGCCCCGGGCGAAACCGGCAGCTGGACAGCTATCCCGGCTTCCAACGCTGTTTTTAGCAATATTAACGACCCGAACGCTACCTTTAAAGGAAACGCCGGTACAACTTATAAGCTGATCTGGACGATCACGAATGGCTTTTGCATCCGTCAGGACACGACTACTGTGTCTGTTACCTCTGGCGCTACGCCGGTAGACGCGGGGCCCGGCAAACTGCTCAATTGCAACGGCAATTCAGTTTCACTCACTGGCTCCTCGCCAGGCCTGGCACCGCAGAGCGGCCTTTGGAGCATTGTCTCCGGTCCTGCCGGCGCTACGCTTTCCAATGCTACTTCCGCTTCTACCTCAGTCAACAACCTGGTTCCCGGAACCTATATCCTGAAATGGGAAGTTTCCGGCCCGTGCCTCAGCGGCTGGGACACGATGAAGATTGTGGTTCAGAATATCAACTCGGCTCCCAACACCGGTGGCAACAATTCGGCCGCTCCTTTCTGCTCCGGAAATGGCAACCCGGCTACCGTGCTGACCGCGCCCAGCCCGGCATCCAATGTGGTGTCTATGGCCTGGACGCAGATCGGTGGCCCTTCGACGGCAACGCTGGGAACGCCCAACAGCAACACCACAACGGTGAGCAACCTGGACGGCAGCGGTACTTACACCTTCCGCTTTACAGCCAGCAATGGTGGTTGTACTTCTTCCTCTGATTATAAAATCCTCTACACCCAGTACATTACCGGCCTGCCCACCATTGCGCCGCAAGTCATTCCTTGCGGCGACTCTACGACGGTTTTGCCCATTCAATATACCTATGGTGGCAGCAGCAGTTCGGCAGGCCTGAACCGCTCGGCAGTGATTCTTTCGCAGCCAGCCGGTGCCAACGCCAATGCAACGCTTTCGCAGAGCACACCAGGGGACGAGAAATGGACCATTAGCCGGATGGGTAAAACAGGTCAGTACGTGGTTCGGTTTACGTGGAGCTCGCCTTGCGGCAGCACTTCCCGGGACGTCAGCTTTTATGTTTCGATGCCGGCTGGTGCGGTCAATGCAGGTTCCGATCCGGTGATTCCATGTAACGTAATGCAAACCAACATGTCGGGCAACCCACCGGCACCCGGCATTACCGGAACCTGGAGCCAGGTAAGCGGTCCTAATCAGGCCAATATTACCCAGCCCAACAACCCCGGTAGTCTTATGTCGGGTCTTATCCCCGGCACTTATATATTCCGCTGGCAGCTTTCTTCCGGAAACGCCTGCTTTGCACCAAGCGATGAAGCGGTTGCGATTGTTTCGTCGGCCAACGTGGTAGCGGCCAATGCCGGACCCGATCGCACAGCTTGTAATATTTTTCCGGTCAAACTTTCCGGAAATACACCCGGCCCAACCCAAAAAGGGCAATGGACAATCGTTCCGGCAACCGGTGTGATTGCCGACCCGACCGCCCCCAATACCAGTGTAACCGGCCTTTCGCCCCATACAACCTATCAGTTTATCTGGCGCATCTACAATGCCTGTTCGGAGTCACGCGATACGGCTTTGATAACGACCGGAAGTGGGAATACGCAGATCATTGCCAACGCCGGCACCGACCAATGTAAACCTTCGGGCACCACTTCTTTCTCGCTTTCCGGCTCCCATCCCGGCACCGCCACCCCTATGTGGCTGGCGCTGGACGGCGGCGCCCTGGCTACAGCCAACAACCCAAACACGACGGTAACTGTTTCCGGCGACGGTTCGCGCCGGTTTGTGTATCGGCTTACCTATCCGGGCTGCGATACCCTGACCGACACAGTTGTAGTACAGATTTCGCCGGCAGCTCCCGTCGCCCATGCCGGCCCCGACCAGACGATCTGTATGACAGGCGTTCCGGCAAGCGTAGCCCTCACAGGAAACACCCCAACGCAGGGCAATCCGGTTTGGAACCTGGTGAATGGCCTCGCTTCGGCTACCCTTGGCAACCCTCACACACCGCATACCACTGCCGGCAATCTGTATGCAGGTGTTTATTTCTTTGAGTATAAAATCGAAAATGGCGTTTGTCCGGCCAGCCGCGACACCGTGCGCCTTATTCTGAGCGAACCGCCGAGCCAGGCAGTTGCTTCCACCACAACACCTGCTTTCTGCAACGTCAACAGCGGACAGGTAATGCTCAATGCGGTTGCACCCACCAAAGGAACAGGGGCTGT
>JAEVZP010000104.1 GCA_023392185.1 Bacteroidota bacterium | reverse complement strand
GGCCCCTTCATATCAGGCAGGCCCATTTGGGCTTTTACCGAGCCGTCGCAGAACTGCACGAGTGAATGCACAATGCTTTGTGGATGCACAATCACCTCAATCTGATTGTTTTGCAGCCCGAAAAGCCATTTCGCCTCAATCATCTCCAACCCTTTATTCATCAGCGTCGCCGAATCGATCGAAATCTTCGCGCCCATACTCCAGTTGGGGTGTTGCAGCGCGTGAGAAGCTTTTACGTTGACGAGATAATTGGTTTTCCGGCCCAGAAATGGTCCGCCCGAAGCCGTCAGGATTACCTTTTCGATGTCATCGGTGCGCTCACCTACAAGGCATTGAAACAAGGCCGAATGCTCCGAATCCACCGGCAGGATTTGTGCGCCGGTTTCGGCAGCACGCTTCATCACCAACTCACCGGCCACCACAAGGGTTTCTTTGTTGGCCAGGGCAATTTTCTTTCCGGCCTCTACCGCCGCAAGCGTGGATTCCAGCCCGGCAAAGCCAACAATGGCGCCCAGCACGGTATCTACATCATCGCGCTGCACGGCTTCTGTGAGCGCGCCTGTGCCGCATTGCACTTCCACGCCGCTGCCTTCCAGCAGACTTTTCAGTTTTTCATATTGATTTTCGTCGGTTGTAATGGCGAGTTTGGCTCCAAATTCGCGCGCCTGCTGGGCCAGCAGGGTCACGTTTTGGTGGGCCGAAAGACCGATTACTTCAAAATATTCCGGATGGGCAGCAACAACTTCAAGGGCCTGGGTGCCGATAGATCCAG
Source organism: Bacteroidota bacterium (assembly GCA_023392185.1). Classification (GTDB taxonomy): domain Bacteria; phylum Bacteroidota; class Bacteroidia; order Chitinophagales; family Chitinophagaceae; genus UBA1952. The sequence goes on along the minus strand of JAEVZP010000104.1, from coordinate 2,787 downwards.
TGGAGCCTATCAGTACCAAACGCTGCCGGGTGGTTTCACGCATGGCCGTCAAAAGTAGGCAAATAGGGCGGGATGACGTTTGGAGGAATCAGTTTTAAGAAAATGGTTTTGAGAAATGGATATTTCCGGAAAATGCACGGCACCTGGCAGCGTTCGGCACAGGCTGCGCCTTTACCGCTCCCCTGACTTTTTCCTTTGCAACAGAAAGCATTGGTGGTAAAAAATTTCCGGAAATGGTAGAGACGTTGCATGCAACGTCTCTACGGAGCGTTTACACAACACTTTTCACGAACCGCAAATAACCGTCCCGCCAGCCGGGCCAGTCGCGGGCCGTCCCGAGGGAGAAATTGTGAACTACGGTCGTCATTTTTCCGCCAGTTTCGGAAAGGATTTTCTCCAAATGTTCCAATTCTTCAAAAGCCGCAGCCGCCGAAAGGCCCAGATAATCCCGTGCGGTGGTGTCCATAAAACAAAACGGATAAACACGCAGTCCGGTTTGTTCCTCCTTTTCTAAATCATACCACAGAAAAGAGTGGCTCGTTCCGGCCCGGAAGCCCAGCGCGTCAGGATACCCCATACTGTACTCGTGGCGGATGCCGGCGGCTAGCAGTTGGCGGTAGGTTTGGGGAAACCGCAGGCGGATGTAGTGCTGTCGCGAGTGGATAATCTCTTTCCCGACAGCATTTTGCAACCAGGTTTTCTCAAGAGCAATCTTTTCCGGAAATTCCGACGTTGTATAGCTTGGATGAATGCCTACTGTGCCTTCCAGCGCAAAGCTTTGGGCCAGCGTTCGCATGGCCGGGTGAGCGGGCGAAATATTTTTGTCAAAAGGGCCGGTTTCTTGGGCAGCCAGCATAAAGTAAACCGGCGCTAAACCATACTGCGCGTGCAGACTTCGCAGCCAGCGGAACGAATCGTAGGGGTCGGGGCTTTTTCCGGAAAATACTTTTAGGCGGGCGCTTATTTCCGGAAAATTTCCGCTTTTTAAATCCCGCAGCAACCCTCCCACCGTCCGCCGGAATCCCTTGTGGAGATAAGAATAGGCAATGTCAATATCGTAAGTGGGCTGGAAGGAAAACCGGGGCTTTGGAATTGCCAGCCCAAACCGGGTGTTCAGTTCTTTTCGCAGCTGGTCTACCCAAACATCCACCACCGGAATCTTGAGCCACCCTTTCCGGAAAAGAAGGGAAGCTTTCGCGGGATAACGACCGTGTTTGTCGGATTCAAACGGGCCGTATTCTTCGGCGCGGGATAGGAGAGAGAAAATGGCTGCAAAAACGTCAAAATCCGGCCTCACCCCCGGCCCCTCTCCGAGGGAGAGGGGTGACAGCAGATTGTCAAGGGAAGCATTTAGACGGAGCGTCCCGGTTTCCGGAAAAGAAATGGCAGCGGGGTTTTTAGCTCCATAAGAAAGCTGAACGTTCGCATTTGCGTCGTGCGTCAGGGTGTATTGGGTCCCCAATCGTTCCTTAAGAATCCAATCAAGAACGTAGCGCAGGCGCGGTGTATCAAAAGGGGCGTAAACGGAGATCGACGTATTCATTTCTCCTTACCGGTACCCTTCCTTCCACAACTGGTTAAACGATTTCTTGGGGAATTGCAGCGGCGTATGACGCTTGTCCCACGAGTTTTTAAACAATTTGTGAATCAGTTTCGTTTTGGTGTCGCCGCCCATGCTGTTCATCAGCCCCCGGCTCAGCATGCCGCGCTTCCAGACCGTCCAGGTCATGCCCTCGCTCCAGCCATTGATGCCGCTGTCGGCCGCTTTGTGGCGGTTCTCCAACAGCATTTCGTGGAGATTAATCCGCACCGGACAGGCTTCCGTACAAGCCCCGCACAGCGACGACGCATAAGAAAGGTGTTTAAAGTCGGAGAGGCCGCGCAGGTGGGGCGAAATCACCGAGCCAATCGGGCCGCTGTAGGTCGTTCCGTAGGCGTGGCCGCCAATGTTTTTATACACCGGACAGGCGTTGAGGCAACTGCCGCAGCGAATGCAGTACAATCCTTCGCGCACGTCGGGCTGACGTAGCAACTCAGTGCGGCCGTTGTCCAGCAGAATGACGTACATCTCTTCCGGGCCGTCGGTTTCACCGGGCTGGCGCGGACCGGTGAAAATGGTGTTGTACACCGTTACGTTTTGCCCCGTGCCGTAAGTGGCGAGCAGCGGCCAAAACAGTTCCAAATCCTTCACCGAGGGAATGACTTTCTCAATCCCCACCACGACAATATGTGTTTTCGGAAATGCGGTGGATAGCCGGCCATTGCCTTCGTTTTCGGTAAGGCACACGCCGCCGATGTCGGGCACAATGAAATTGCCACCGGAAAGGCCTACCTCAGCGGTGGTGTACATGGCGCGCAGGTTTTTACGGGCAATCATGGTCAGCTCCTTGGGCGGTAGGTTGGGCGCAGTGCCGAGCTTTTCATGAAACACACGGGCAACGTCCTCCTTGCTTTTATGCATCGCAGGCGTCACGATGTGGTAGGGCGCTTCACCGTCGAGCTGCTGGATGTATTCGCCCAAATCCGTTTCCACCGATTCCACGCCGTTCTGCCCCAAAAAATCGTTCAGGTGGATTTCCTCCGTCACCATGCTTTTGCTTTTCACCAAGCGCTTCGCGCCTTTTTCCTGACAGATTTTGAGCACTGCTTCCACCGCCTCTTGCCCGTCGCGCGCCCAGATGACATGGCCGCCGCGGGCGGTAAAATTGGCTTCAAAGGTTTCCAAGTGCTTGTCGAGGTGCTCAATCGCGTCCCATTTCCGGTTTTTGGCCAGCATCCGGGCGGTTT
>JAEVZP010000088.1 GCA_023392185.1 Bacteroidota bacterium | reverse complement strand
GCCCGAGGTTGCCCACGTGGATAGCCCGCTCGGTGTCGGACGGCTCGCAGCCGTTGGCGTAGAGGTGGCCGGTAGCCAAGACGGGAATGCCCTTTTCGCGGTGGCCGGCGCAGTGGTCTGCGGCGGTGCGGTAGTGGGCCGCAATGCCGTTTTTGAGTTGCGTTTCAATGTCATCGCTGCTTTGGCCGAGGCGGCTTTTGCGCAGGTCGGCGTCGCGCAGAAACGGGACGGCGGCCACCACGAGGCGCGGGGCGTCGGCGTTGGGCAGGCAGATGATTTGGGTGGCGGCATCTTCCGGCGCGGCACCGATGACCTGCACGTTGATAGCGCGCAGCACCGGATCGGCGGCTTGCAGGAAGTGGGGGTTGTCGTGGTTGCCGCCGGTGATGATGATGTGGCGGCAGGGGCTGCCGGTGAGGCGGGCCAGAAACCGGTAGTATTGTTGCTGGGCAAAGACGGGCGGCTGGGCGGAGTCAAAGACGTCGCCGGCCACCACGAGGGTTTCAATTTCGTGAGTGCAAATGGCTTCGTAGAGCCAGTCTAGGAAATGGTCGTGTTCTGCTTCGCGGCTTTGTCCCGAAAATCGCTGCCCCAGATGCCAGTCGGCCGTGTGAATAACGCGCATTGGAAAGGGTCAAATTTCCGGAAAATTTGGGGGAATGGGGGAGATAAACAGGAGAGTGTTATTGCGTTAAAAATTTTTATCAAAATTGATGCTGTTGGCAATAAAACAAAATATATAGGAGATAATGACAGCAATATTCAAACCTAAAATACTCAATAGAGACAATTTTGCTTTTTACCTTTACCAACTAATGGCAGATAAGGCATTTGTAACACCAAACGTTCTTAAATGGGCAAGAGAATCGGCAAGAATGACCGAGCAGATTGCTGCTGCCAAAGTTTCTGTGACAGCTGAAAAATTAAGAGAGTGGGAAGAGGGTGTAAGTCAACCTACCATTAGGCAAGCTCAGACTTTGGCTAAAGCTTACAGGAGGCCTTTTGCTATTTTTTTTCTGCCTGATATACCAAGGGATTTTCAACCTTTGCAAGACTTTAGAAAGCCAGGTTCAAAACCGTTAACTACTTCTTCAATTTTTATAATTCGGGAAATCCAGCAGAGGCAAGCATGGATTAGTAATACGAATGCAGAAAACCAAGAGGAAAGGTTGCTTTTTGTCGGACGGTTTTCAATTAAAGACGATCCAAAAATTGTTGCAAGAGATATTCTGGCCACACTTCAAATTAATCCTGCTTCTTACAAATCTGAAAACCCAATAAGAGAATGGATTGACGCGGCTGAAAAAAATGGCATTTTTATATCAAGGACGAGTTTTATTCACTCGCGACTCAAATTAGATTCGGACGAATTACAAGGTTTTGCAATTGCAGATCCTTATGCCCCATTCGTTTTTGTAAATTCAGACGACTGGAATGCACCACAATTATTTACTCTCGTTCATGAATTAGCGCATGTTTGGATAGCTGAAACTGGCATTTCAAACGATGCAGAACCTAAAGTTTCAGAGGAAGGAAAGGCCAATCCTGTTGAGCTGTTTTGCAATGAGGTAGCTGCTAATGCCTTAATGCCCGAAGAGGTTGTATTAAAATTTGGAAGTTCAATCTTTCAGAATTCAGATAATGTTTTTAAAGCAGCCAAAAAATTAGGAGTAAGTTCTTTTGCGTTATTAGTAAGAGCGCTAAACCTAACTGTTATAGATTTGGACACTTACAAAAACCTAAAGAAAGAAGCAGACGCTAACTATCAGGATTACCTAAAAAAGGAAGTAGAAAGAAAAGCCAAACTCAAAGAAAGAAAGGGCGGGCCTGATCCTTTTCTGCTGCAATTAAACAGGAACAGCAAATTGTTTACTCAGACGGTATTAGACGCATTTCGTGGTGGGTTTATTGAGCCAACGCTTGCAAGTAGCCTTCTAAATGTGCAGGTAAACAAGTTCAATAGACTAGAATCCCATTTATACCGATGAACGCACCGACAGGCAAATACTGTTTGGATGCTAATGTGCTTATCCAAGCTTGGCAAAAGTATTACAATCCTAAATTTTGCCCTGACTATTGGGAGCTATTAAATGAGTTTGGCAACAAAGATATAATATTTATTCCTAGTGTGGTTTATGAAGAAATCATTAGGACAGAAGATGAACTCTCAAACTGGCTTAAAAACAGTAAAATTCCAGTGAAGAAAATAAGTGAACCTGTAACAAATTGCTTACAAAAGGTTTACGCAGCTAATCCTGTTCACAACAACTTGGTTGATAACACCAAGGGCCGCTCTTTAGCTGATCCTTGGGTGATTGCTCATGCTTTACATGAAAATGCTATTGTCGTAACCAAAGAAGAAAAGATAACTGTACCAAACTCAAACAAAATTAAGATACCAAACGTGTGTGACAATATGGGTATACGATGGATAAATGATTTTCAACTTGTAGAAGAATTAGGAATAAAATTTCAATGTACTATTTGATGAGGAGCAGCCATTCTTTTAAACTGTGCAGAAGTTCCCCGCCTGCATAAGCATACTATAGAGGCTGGTTCGGTAGTATGCTCATGCATTCCTTTCACATATGCCTACGCTGAATTACAACAGCAGGGCCACATCTCACCCAATCACCCGCCCGTCGCCTTTCTTTTCTTAAACGTCAGATAAAGCGCTACGATAAACGTGAGGAGATAGAGCATCCCCAAAGCGGTTTTCCGGAACGTAAAGGTTGTAAAGTCAAACACCCGCAGCAAAGCCAATCCAAGTGTAAAGTCCAAGAGCGCGAAAAAGAAGTTGAAACTGGTTTTGCTTTTCAGACCCGCTACACGGAGCCGCCGGCGGGGGGAATTTCAATGTTTCCCCTGATTGCCCAAGCAGGACGCTGGTTTGGTAAGCTACTGGTTCACTTCTTCCACACATCCGCACGTTGCGCCGCTGTAGCTCGGCTGCATACGGGCGCAAGCGGAACTTTATCTGCCTGTATCTCCAACAATAGTTTTATCAGACTTCTGTCCAGGCTTGCTGAAACAGCTACGGAGCCTTTGAAAGCACAGAAAGCGGGGCATAACTTCAGATGCGTCTGGCTACCAACTGCCTGCCGGCACCCTCTTTTTGCTGGTCCTTTAAAAAAGTCTTTCTACCTATGAAAAAGCCTTTTGGACCCGAAGCTCACTGCCTCATTGATTATGGCTTTGTCGCCCTTCAAACCCTGCTGCCGGCGGTGTTGGGATTGAGCCCAAAAACCACCCGACGCTCGCAAATGATGGGTTTAGGCGTATTGGCCTACAGTGTGCTCACCAGATCGCCGGTTGCGGTAAAACCACTCATCCCATTCCGGGTGCACAAGTGGATAGATGTTTCTACCCTGACCCTTCTGGCGCTTACAACAGCGGCACCGGATGTGCGCACCGACCGCAAGGCGATTGCCTTTAATCTCGGACTGTTGGCTTTGGGCGCAACAGCGGTTGGGCTTACGAACTGGGAAAAGGGGTAGAACGATTGCTGTAAGCAGCGCCGCTTGTTCCTATGTCCCGGGCTTAGAAAGCGTCTTCTGATAAAGAATTTTTTTTCCTTTCAGGAAAAAACGGCCCTCCCTGTCCCGGCATCGGAACATTTCTCCCTGTATGCCGGTGGCTTTTAACGCCGCAACAGCCGCACGATCATCACAATGACGGCAATCAGAAAGATAAAAATAGAGATGCGGTTCATCCCATGCATCAGCCGGATGTTGGTATTGATGGGCGCATTCGGATCGCGCTTTTTCAGGTAGAGGTAGGTCAGAATCTGATCTCGGATACTCATAGCAGGGTCTTGAACAGGGATAAACGAATTTAAATCAAAGGTGTTCAAAAAAGTTTGGAAAATTCCCAAAGCAATCTGTACTTTTGCCATCCTTAAACGGGGAATTAGCTCATTTGGTAGAGCGCTTGCATGGCATGCAAGAGGTGACCGGTTCGATTCCGGTATTCTCCACCCCCTTTTTCAAAGCCGCCTTTTTCGGGCGGCTTTTTTTGTGCCCGGCACCCACCCTTCCGCACTAATCCTTCTCAAAAAACAATCGTCCAACATCCTTTGTTCCCGGAAATCCGGTCCGGATTTTTAAAGTCATTTTCCCCTGCTCTATGCTGCTCAAAAGACGCCGTTTCCTGCAAATGGGCACGCTGGCCTCGGCCGCTGTGCTGATGCCGCGTTTCCTCAAAGCTTTTGAGGGGGGCAATCCGCTGCCCCTACAGGAGCGCACGCTGGTGATTCTTCAGCTCACGGGCGGCAACGACGGACTCAACACGGTGGTGCCAGTTACCAATGATCTGTACTACGCCGCCCGGCCTCATATCGGGCTGCGAAAAGGCGATACGCTTAGCCTTACGCCGGATGCCGGCCTGCACCCGGCGCTGCCTTTTTTTAAAGACCTGCACGACAACGGGCACCTGGCGATCCTCAACAACGTAGGTTATCCCGAGCCCGACAAGTCGCACTTCCGGAGTATGGACATCTGGCAGTCGGCCTCCGGCAGCCGTGAATATCTGCAAACCGGCTGGGTGGGCCGCTATCTGGATGCCGTCTGCCACAACTGCGACCGGCCCCTGCAAGCCCTGGAGCTGGACACCACCCTGAGCCTGGCGATGAAAGGCAGCCACAATAAAGCGTTTGCCTTTAAAGATCCGAAACGGCTGTATCGCACGAGCCAGGATCCGTTCCTGCAGCAGGTGGCCAAAGCCCATGTCCACACCGACGAAACCGCCGATTACCTGTATCAGACGCTGGGGACTACGCTGAGCAATGCCCGCTATATTTTTGAGGAAAGCAAAGCGCAAAACACCCGCCAAACCTATCCGGCGACGGCGCTGGGCCACGACCTGAAGCAGGTAGCCGCGCTCATCTGCTCCGATATTAATACGCGGGTCTATTATCTGTCGATCGGCTCCTTCGATACGCATAATGCGCAACTGGCCCGGCAAAAAGCGCTTTTTACCCAACTCAACGACGCGGTGGCCGCCTTTGTGGCCGATCTGAAAGCCAACAACCGGTTTGATGACGTGCTGCTGATGACTTTCTCGGAATTTGGTCGCCGGGTGGCGCAAAACGCGAGCGCCGGCACCGATCACGGAACGGCCAACCAAATGTTTTTTATCAGTGGTGCACTGGCGCAGCAAGGGCTGCTCAATCCCCTGTCCGACCTGCGCAACCTGGCCGATGGCGACCTCCAGTTCACAGAAGATTTCCGGGATGTGTATGCCACTGTGCTGCGGAAATGGCTGCGGGCCGATGACGCACGCATTCTCGGCGGGCAACGCCGGGTCTATGATTTTATAGGCTAAACCAGCGCAACAGCATCCCCTCTACTTCAGTTCCGTTAAAGTAGTCTCGTTGCTTTTGACCTGAAAGCGCACGGTGGCAGATGTGCTGCCGGTAGGGCCGGATGCCCAGCGGGCCTCATAGGTGCCGGGCTGCAGGCGGATTTTCTGCGCTTCGAGGTCGCCGGTGATATCAATCTTCAAAAAAGAAGCAAAGCCATCGCCCAGGGGCTGATACAACACCACTTTGGAAGCGATAGGTGCCTTGTTGGTAAACTGCACCCAGCCCGGCTCGGCAATCTGGATTTCGGTCGCGCCCCCAAAATCAATATCGAGATTGCGACGCGTCACCGGCAAGGTGTTCAACTCCAGATAGTAATTGCCCGGCTCGTAGGGCAGCTCTTCAGTACCTTTTTGTTTTATGATGCTGTGCTCGTCGGCAAAGCGCCGCACCACCGAGGCGGTAAACTCCGATACCGGCCGCTGCGGGTTGGAGGTATAGGTAAAGCGCAGCGAACCGTTGGTAACCACCATTTGCAGGTTCATTTTTTCATCCACACCAATGGGGATGTTGCGCGCCATCACATTGCTTCTCCCGGTCACCACCACGTCATAGGTGCCGGGTGGCACCGCCTGCAGGTCGGGCTCGCCGCGGGCGTCTGTAGTGCGGTAGAATTTCTTGACCAGCGCACCGGTTTTGGAATCGCGCACTTCTACCTGCGGGGTCGATTTATAGTATTTGCCTTTGCCGTCGGTGAAAAACACCAGCAATCCGGAAGCCGAAGCCCGCTCCGACCTGGCATTGAACTCCACCGGAGTCGGCCCATCCTGGGCAGTAGCAACCGGCTTGGGCGGCGTTGTTTTGGGTTTGGGCGGCGGCGGCGCGGCAACCACCGTGGGTTTCGGCTCTTCTATGGCTTTGGGCAAGGCCAGCTTCGGAACCACCCGGTTGCGGGCTACCAAAACCGGCGGGGTCATCTCATGAATGCGGTGGCGGCGCAGCACAAAGGTCAGTGGTTCCAGCGGACGCGGCTCCTCTTCCGGCTGCGGGCGATTGAGCGCCGGAATGGCCAGGGGCCGGGGCGCGGCGGGCGTAGGGGGAAAAACGGGCGACAGGACGGCGGGAGTCCGGAACGGAAGCGCAGCAACCGTGGTCCGCACCGGCGGGTCGGGTGCCAGCGGCTGCGGCAGCGCCAGCCCGGAAATGGTTCGCGGCGCGGCTGCCATTGGCGATACCGGCCGTGCCGGCAGCTTTATTTCCGGAATCCGGGGCTTTAAAAAAGCGATTTGAACAGCGGCTTCCCGGACTGGCGGTGGCGGAGGCGGCGGAGGTGGTGGCGGAGGCGGCGCGGGTGTGGGCGCGGCTGCAAGGAAGCCGGGCAAAGGCAGCCGGGGAACCGACCGGCGAACGGCGGGCGCAGGCGTTGAGATTTGAACCGGCAGCTTTATTTCCCCCAACCGAAGCGGCAGACGGGCTACAACTGCGCGCGCAGGTGCCGGCGGTGTGGGTACCGGCGGCTCATAACGCACGACTGGTGGGGACGGCGATGGAGCCGGACGCGGCGCTTCTACCGGCGTTTCTGAAACGGTACGCAGGGCCAGCCGGTAGGCATCCAGAATGGTTTGAATCGTAGGCTTAAGCTGCGCTTCCTTTGAAACGGTCAGATATTCACCCAGGCATTGGTATTGCTGCCGGAGCGGCTCATAATCCACCATACTGATGATATAAGGCTTAAAGAAAATGGCCTTTTCTTCCAGTTTTTTAGAAACGGCGCACAGATCTCCCCCACAGCTCTCGCCGCCATCGGTGAGCAGGATAATGCTGTAGCTGTAGCGATGCTCTTCGGTCAGGTCTTCCTCAGCTGCCCGTTGCAGGCTATAGGCAATGGGAGAAACGCCATAGGGTCGCAGCGCAGCCAGGCGCAGGCCCATCTGATCACGGTTGTTTTTGGAAAACATCACCTCGCGCTTCGTGTCAAAACAGTTGTTGTCCTGCGCGGGCGACTGCTGCCCGTACATCCGCAGGCCAAATTCTACGTTGGGATTGATGCGGTACATCGAATCCATCAGCGTCTCCACGAGGCGGCTGGCCGTGTGAAAGCGGTTTTCCTTTGGCCCCCATTCCTGCAGCATCGACGATGACCCGTCTATCAGCAGGAGGATGCGCGGCTCTTTATAAACCACCGGCTTTTGCGCAAAGGCCAGGGCCGGGGCAGCAACGAAAAAAGATAAAAGAAAACGACGCGACAACATGGGCATTCCGACACGAAAAGAGAAAAAAGAGGAAGCGTGCCGCAAAAAGAAGTGCAAGCTACCGAAAACAGCCCTTTATGACCCGCCGGACGCCTGAAAAGTAATTAAGAAAAAGTGAAAAGTAGAGATTTGAACGGGCTCCCTGCTCTTTTGAACCCACCTGCCAACCATTCCGGACTTAACTTCAAAAATATGACACCGTCCTCCGATTTTACTGCGGAAAAAGTGCTCGGCTGGCTGGAGCAGGTGAGCGACCCGGAAGTGCCCGTCCTGAGCATTCTCGACCTGGGCATTGTGCGCGGCGTAGCCATCGACAGCGCCGGCGATGTCACGGTTACGATCACACCGACGTATAGCGGCTGTCCGGCGATGGACGTGATTGCGATGCAAATCCGCATGGTGCTCGCAGCGCACGGCATCCGCAAAGTCAATATCGAGCAGCAGCTTTCGCCTGCCTGGACAACCGACTGGATGACCGAATCCGGAAAGCAAAAGCTCAAAGCATACGGCATTGCCCCACCCCAGTACAGCGCCAACCGAAAACGAGCCCTTTTTGAAGAAGAAACCGTTCCGTGTCCGCGGTGCAATTCCGAAAACACCCAACTGATTTCCGGCTTTGGGGCCACTTCCTGCAAAGCCCAGTACCAGTGTCGCCATTGCCTCGAGCCTTTCGAGCATTTTAAATGCCACTAAAAACTGTGTTGAAAGAATCTGGCTGGGGTTATCAGCCCCGGATTTCCCTAAAAAGTGTCTTTTCTCCAAGCTGTCAAGAACTGTCCTGCAC
>JAEVZP010000034.1 GCA_023392185.1 Bacteroidota bacterium | reverse complement strand
ATCGCCTCGCCGTGTGCGGTTTGCAGCAAGGCAATGGCAATATCGTTCTGAACAAAATTCAGTCCGTTGGAAAGGGTCGCAAACGCGATTTTGCTTTGAGGGAGGTAGCCCGCCATGGAGTGATAGCCGTCGATGCCGCCGGTGTGGCCGTACCCTTTCTCCGTTTTGTACGGAAAAACGGCCAGCCCGGCGCCAAATCCGTTCTGCGTTTTTTTCATTTCGTCTAGGGAAGCCGCCGAAATGATTTTTCCGTTAAAAAGGCCGTCAAAAAAGCGCGTCAGGTCGGCGGGAGTGGAAAGGATATTGCCCGCACCAACAGTGACAGACAAGTCGGTTGACGGCTCTAAAACCCATTTCCCTTCCCAGCGGTACGACTTGTTCTGGTTGTGGCCCTTCGGATAGATACCGGTGTTCTTCAAGCCCAGCGCTTTTGTGATTTTGGCTTCCAAAATCTGGGCGTAGGGCATTTGATAAACCTTTTCTAAAACAAAAGCCAGCAGCGCGTAGCCGGAATTGCTGTAGGAGAACGTGCTGTCGGGGGGGAAATCGCGACCACCTTTTTCAATGTGGGAAAGCAGTTGGGCCTCGGTTTGCGGCTTCAGGCTCCAGGCGTAATAGCTGGTGTCGGCCATGAAATTGTGGATGCCACTGCGGTGGCGGAGCGTTTGGTCAATGGTGGCGTCGCTAACAACTTTTAAAGTTGGAAAATACTTTCTGAGCGGGTCGCTTAACTGTAATTTTCCTTCCTCGGCCGCTTTCAGCATCAGGGCTGCCGTGAATGTTTTGGTGATAGAGCCAATGCGAAACAGCGTTTGTGAGGTGTTGGCGGTGTTGTCTGTCACATCCGCCAGGCCAACGGACTTCTGGTACACCATTTTCCCGTCTTGCATCAGGGCCACACTGCCCATAAAGCGCTTATTTTGAGACAGCGTTTCGAGGTATTGGGAAAGCCGTGCCGTATCGGGCGTTTGGGCATAGAGGAAGGGACTGGCGGCGGCGGTCAGGAGGAAGAGAAGAACTTTTTTCATGGGCGAATGGAAAGGTAATCATCCGAATTCAGAAAATACGGTTGGCTACCTCCGGGTTTTTCGGTCAAAAATGTCTTTTGACCCCTTCTTAAAGCGCTTTCGGCCCCGATTTTGTAGCCATTACGGGCATGAAAAAGCCTTTTGTTTCTATCCTCGACCTCGCGCCCATTTTATCGGAGAAAACCCTGCAGGATACTTTTGCCAACAGCGTGGCGCTGATCCGGCTGGCCGAAAAGCTGCACTTCAAACGCTACTGGCTGGCCGAGCACCACAATATGGCTTCTATTGCTTCTTCTGCGCCGGCCATTCTGATTGGCTATCTGGCCGATAAAACCAGCACCATACGGGTGGGGTCGGGCGGGGTCATGCTGCCCAATCACGCCTCGCTGGTCGTGGCTGAGCAATTTGGCACCCTGAATGCTTTGTTTCCCGGCCGCATCGACCTGGGCGTGGGCCGTGCGCCCGGAACGGATCCGCTCACCGCGCAGGCGCTCGGCCGCGATCCGTTTGCTGTCAACGAAGGGTTCCCAAAGCAAATCCGGGAATTGCAGGACCTGTTTTCCAAAGACAGTGGCGGTCGCCGGGTGCGCGCCATTCCGGGAGAAGGGGAGGAAGTGCCGATTTATATTTTAGGTTCCAGCACCGACAGCGCTTACCTAGCCGCAGAGATGGGACTGCCCTATGCTTTTGCCGGTCATTTTGCGCCTTCCCAAATGCCGCAGGCCCTCCGGATCTACCGCGAGCGTTTTCAGCCATCGGCAGAGTGCCCGGAGCCGTACGTGCTCACCGCAATCAACATCATTCTGGCCGATACCAATGCAGAAGCCGACCTGCTGGCTACTACCGTTTATGAGACTTTTACCAACATCATCCGCGATACGCGCCGGCCTTTTGGACCGCCCTCGCCCGGCTGGCAACCTGACTGGTCGCCGCAGGAACAGGCGCTGCTCCAACATATGCTGGCGCTCACTTTCATTGGTACGCCCGAAACGGTGGGGCCACGTTTAAAGACTTTTCTGGAAACATATGCGCCTGACGAGATTATCGCCGTGTCACATGTCTATGAAATTTCTCACAAGCTGCGGAGCTACGAATTGCTCGCCGGACTGCTGGAAACCGAGAACGCCGCCACCAGCAGCTGAAACTTTCGACTAAGACCGTCGCTTACCAGATAATGGCCCATTGCCCGGCCTCGTCGATTCCGTAGTCCAGCCCGTTGCTCATGGTAAGCACCTCGCGGCCGGTTTTGGGGTCTGTTTTCCGGCTTTTTTCATAGACCCGCACGCCGTTGTTTTCCCGCGTCAGGTAGTTGATCAGGGCGGGCAGGGTAGGTGGGATGTCGTGGAGCCACTGGCCCTCTTCTTCTTTTACAAATGCGCTGCTCATGACAAGGATTTTCCGGAATAAAAAAAGAAAGGAGTTTTTAAAAACTCCTTTCTTCTAATCTTTGTAAAATCCGGGCCAACGGCGGCGTGCCTGTTGCTTTCAGATATGCAGAATGCGCCTCCTGGCGCATTCCTACAGTTTTCTAATTCTAAAACTGGAATGGCAAATCATTTCACGGCATACATCACATCTTTCACTGCCTTCACCACTTTGGGAACGGAGGGCAGGGCGCCGGCTACGAGGTTCGGCGCATAATGCATATTGGTATCAGTAGAAGTAATACGGCGTACCGGCGCGTCTAAGTAGTCAAACGCTTCTTTCTGTACGCGGTAAGCAATCTCGGAGCTGACCGAGCCAAAAGGCCACTGCTCCTCTACGATCACGAGGCGATTGGTTTTCTTTACGCTCTCCACGATGGTGTGCCAGTCGAGCGGACGGATCGTGCGCAGGTCGATGACTTCAGCGCTGATGCCTTCTTTCTCCAGCTCTTCGGCAGCCCCAAGGGCCACTTTCATCATTTTGTTGAAAGAAACCATGGTCACGTCTGTGCCTTCGCGCGCGATTTTAGCTTTGCCGATTGGAATCAGGTATTCTTCTTCCGGAACCTCGCCCATATCGCCATACATCACTTCGCTTTCCATGAAAACAACCGGGTTTTCGTCGCGGATAGCGCTTTTCAGGAGGCCCTTGGCGTCGTAGGGATTGGAAACCGAAATCACCTTGATACCGGGAATATTGGCATACCAGCTTTCAAACGCCTGCGAGTGCTGCGCGCCGAGCTGACCGGCAGAGCCGTTGGGACCGCGGAACACGATTGGACAGCCGAAGTGGCCACCGCTCATGGAGCGCATCTTGGCCGCATGGTTCAGGATCTGGTCGAGGGCCAGCACGGCAAAGTTCCAGGTCATAAACTCCACAATCGGGCGCACGCCGTTGGACGCCGCGCCGACGGCAATGGCCGTAAAGCCCAGCTCGGCAATCGGGGTATCGATAATGCGCTTGGGGCCAAACTCGTCGAGCATGCCCTGGCTTACCTTGTAAGCACCGTTGTATTGAGCCACTTCTTCGCCCATCAGAAACACGCGCTCATCGCGGCGCATTTCTTCCTGCATGGCCTCGCGCAGCGCCTGGCGAAATGGTATGGAACGAAGGTTGGTATCAGCAGCCATAAAAGGAAAGGAAGTCTTTTGTTTGAGGAAAGGTGGGCAAAGATAAACGGGGCAAACCGAATGGAACGCGGAAGGAAAAGGTTACAACAGATTTAGAGAATTTTTTTCCGGAAATGCTTCCCGGAAATCGGCACACAAAGCATCCCTATCCCTAATCCCGCAGTCCCTTTTACTTTATTTTCCGGAACCGCATCACGCTGCGGGTGTTGGCTTCGGGCACCGATAAGGTAAGCGAGTCGGCACTGAGCCGGTCGATATACATCACCAGACGCTCATCACCCACGCTTTTGAGCGCACGCTCATTGAGCACCAGCAGGCTGTCGCCTTCCATGGTGTAGCGGGCGCTATCGGCCCCTTGCGGAAAGTCCAGAATCGCCACGCTGTCTTTTCGGAACGTGAATTTCGTTTCGGTGGCGCTTTGCCGGTAATAATCGCGCAGCGCGTCCAGCTCCCGGTAGGCATGGGCTTTAAAGGAATCGACGGTGGAAATTTCCGGCGGCATACCGGAAGCAGCAGCCTCGGCCGGAAGTTGTGTCATCGTATCGAGGATCATGCGCTGCTGCTCCAGCAGTGCGTCGATCTGTGGATTTTGAAGTTCGATGGCCTGCCATTCCCCCAGTAACAGGTTGTTGTTGGATGGGGAGGTCTGGCAGGCGAAGAGGGTCAGGAAAGGCAGGGCCAGAATGGCTTTTTTCATAATTGGGAAATCAGTTTGCGGAAGGTCTCAGCACTGTCGGTATTTGAAAAGACATTGGTGAGCGGCAAAAATGTTTTGGGAGACGGACTGCGGCGCACCACACGACTCAGATAACGCAGCCGGGGTGCGTCGCCGGAAAGACTGCGGGCAATAATGCGCGCCTGATACGGGGTGGGGCATACCTCGCTGTCCATCAGGAACGTCAGGCGCTCTTCCAGTCCGGCGTGGGCCAGCACCTGCCCGTAAAACGTACTAAACTCCTCAATACTCATTTGCTTGCCGCACCCTTCGCTGGCTGCAGTTGCGGTTGGGATGGGCGCTGGTGCAGTAGGCGTTGGCGTACTGCCTTTTTTTACAGGTGTTTTCTTTACCGGCTTGTTGCCGCCGCGCGAAAGCTCTAAGTCGGGAATAAATTCGGGTTCGCCGTTGGCCCCAACGGGTGGTTTGGGCACGGGTGCTTCCTCAAAATCGGGCGTCCGGGCGGCGGTGACCGGCGGCGCTTCGGGTTCTTTTTCTACATTTCGGTTCGGGGCATTGTAGCGGTCTTCAGAAGCGATATTTCCGGCGGGGATATAGAAGCCCTGCCGCAGGTCGTAAAGCGCCCAGCCTTCAGGCCGCTGGGTGAGCAGCAGGCTGCGTTGCCCGTCTTCCGGAACGAGAATGGTGAATTTCTGAGAAGGAAATTTGTTTTGCTGAAAAAGAACCTCCACGTTACTCGCCCCCGGTGCAAGCCGCGAAATCAGCGCATAATTCTGGCCGTAGCGGGGCAGCATTTCGCCTTCCAGCTTCACGTAAATCGGTGTTTGCTTGTCGCCCTGCAGATACACATAGCTAAACCGCTGCGCAAGAGTGGGATTTCCGGAAAATAAGGCCAGCAAAGCCAGCGTGAGGGTTAAAAAAAGGCTTTTCATTATTCCATTTCAATCAAAACGGTTCCTTTCTCTACGGCGGTTTTTTCGACCGCCAAAACGGCTTTCACCCG
>JAEVZP010000124.1 GCA_023392185.1 Bacteroidota bacterium | reverse complement strand
CCCGCTCGATTACCGCACACCCGGATTTCCCCAGATCAGGGCTGGACATGCAGGCGTTGGAGTACGAAGGTCAGCTCCACCGAAAGCTCACCCATCAGGCGCTCGACATCCGTTTTTTTCGCATTCGGATTTCCGGAAAACCGGCGGCTTTTTCCGAAACCGGCGTTTGGATGCGCCCGGCTGATATTGTCCGGCTGCCCCTGCCCAAGCCGATCGCTACTTTTTTTGAAAAAAAAGACTACTTTTAAAACCCGTTCGAAGAACCTTACCGCAGCACCGAATCCTGACTTTTAAAAAGGGACATCTTTTATGAGAGGCGTAAACCGAGTTGTATTGATTGGCAATCTGGGCCGCGATCCGGACGTACAGTATCTGGAAGGCAATATTGCTGTAGCCAAATTTCCGCTGGCTACCACCGAAAGTTATAAAGACAAGGAAGGACGTACGGTTTCGCAAACCGAGTGGCACACCGTGGTGCTGTGGCGCGGACTGGCCGAACTGGCGCAGCGCTATCTGCACAAAGGCTCGCTCGTTTTTATTGAGGGGAAACTCAAAAACCGCAATTGGGAAGATGCCCAGAAAATCCGGCGGTTTTCCACCGAAGTGGTGGCCGACAACCTGGTGATGCTCGACCGGAAGAAAGAAGGCGACTATTCCGGACAGCCAGACGCGGGCAGCGCGGGCCAACCCGAAAATTCATTCTCTACTCCTTCCGCTACTACCGCGTCTGGCTACAGCGCTACCGACAGCACGGCCACGGCAGCGGACGACGAGACCCTGCCTTTCTGAGCAAATCAACCCACCGGTCTTTGTTCCGGAAAAGTCTTTTTATTAAACGAAAGAACTCATGCCCTTGTTTTTCGGTGTTTCGCTTCCGGCAACCGTTTTGTTTCAGGCCATTGCCGAACCCGTTACCGATATAACCTTTCTGACGGTTGTTGTCCTGCTTTTATTGCTGCTTTCCGGCATTACTGCCGGGGCAGAAACGGCTTTTTTCTCTTTAAAGGCCAAAGATTACAACCACCTGAAGACGCGCGATCAATACAGCGCCCGGCAGGCTGTTGCCCTGCTCGATCAGCCCAAGCGGCTCATGGCTACCCTGCTGATCACCAATACGTTTATCAATATTGCCATTATCATCACCAGCAGCCTGCTCGTGCGCGAACTGCTGGCACTCAACGGCCTGCCCACCACCGGCTGGCTTTCCTTTGCCATTCAGACCGTAACAGTTCTCGTAGTACTCGTGCTCTTTAGCGATATTCTTCCAAAGGTGTATGCCGCGCAGTACAACACGCGCATGGTGTTATTTTCAGCGCCGGTGCTCAGTGTTTTCGACAGCCTTTTCAAGCCTATCGCCGGCACGCTCATTTCTTCCAATGCCTATATTGAAGAGCAGCTTTCGCCCCGCCCTACGGCCAATATGACTGAGGCCGAACTGGAAGAGGCCATTACGCAGTCGCTCGGCCACCCGGCTTCCCGCTCGGAGCTGAGCATCTTTAAAGGCATTTTGCGCTTCGGCCAAATCACCGTGCGGCAGATTATGCGCACCCGCCTGGATGTGAAGGCGGTGCCCGAAACCTTTTCTTTTGCCCAGGTACAGGCTTTTGCGGCTCAAACTTCACACTCGCGCCTGCCGGTCTATCGCGGCACGCTTGATCAGATTGTCGGCGTGGTCAACAGCAAAGATTTTTTAATTCAAAACAGCGAGGCCGGCTTCGACTGGCATAAGCTGATCCGCCCGGCTTATTTTGTGCATGCCGAAAAGCCCATTGAAGATTTGCTCAAAGAGTTTCAACAGCAACGCATGCACCTGGCCATCGTAGCCGATGAATTTGGCGGCACCTCCGGAATTGTTACCCTCGAAGACGTGCTGGAAGAAATCATCGGCGACATCCGCGACGAATTTGACAAAGAAGAAATTCATTTCCGCAAAATCGACGCCCGCACCTTCCTTTTTGAAGGCCGGATGCACATTAACGACGCCTGCCGCATCAGTGGCATTGACGCCGATACCTTTGACCGGGTGCGGGGCGGCAGCGATTCTATGGGCGGGTTGGTGCTGGAGCTGAGCGGCCGTTTCCCAAAAGCAGGTGAAACGATTGGCTGGCGAGGCTATCAGTTTACGGTTACCGAGCTGGACGGCATGCGCATTCAGATGGTGCAGTTGCGCATACCGCAAACAGCCGGGAAGGAAGTGTCGCCGGAAATAGAAGTTCCTGAGCGCACGGCCGCAAACCCGGCGCCGCACGCCCGGAAATCGCCTTAAAACGTTTTTCCGTGCGTCGTACGAATCAGGGCTGGTTTCAGAAACGGCAGGGCATTGAGTATAGAAATAACGGGGCTTAAAAGCACTTCGCTGCCGAAGCGGCCCTGCAGCAGGCGGCCTGCATGCATCCGGAGGCGGAAATGGCGGTTCCAGGCGCGGGTAAAATCTGCTTCCAGCTGCGGCCGGGATTTTTGCCCTTTTAAAAAAGCATTGCCCGCTTCAAAGGCCAGCTTTGCGCTGTGCATCGCCATCGACATGCCATTGCCGCTCAGCGGTGGAATCAAACCGGCGCTGTCGCCCAGGCATAGCATACCGGCCACAACGGCGCTGCGTTTTTGGAAAGAAATTCCGGAAATGGCCAGCGGTTTTGGATACAGGAAAGTGGCATCGTACCAGATTTTTTGGAGGAAAGGATTGCGGCACAGCACCGTTTCTTCCAGTACAGGAATCCTGTTTCCGGCCTTGCGCAGGCAGCTGCCGCGAACGAGGTAGCACAGGCACAGCCGGCCGTCTTCTATACGCGAAATGCCGCAATAGCCGCCGTCAAAATGATGCAGCGCAATCAGATCCTCCGGATGGGCATCGTAGCGGATGTGGTATTTGATGCCCACCCAGCCGTCGAGCACCGGGTCTTCTTTGCGCAGAAAAGAGCGTTGGAGCTGCACATCCAGATTGCTTTTTTTACCCCAGCTGCCCAGCACCAGTTTGGCACAAAAAGGGCCTTTTGAAGTCTGCACAACAAAGCCTTCCGGACCTTCCCCGGAAACACTTTCTGCTTTGGTTTGGGGGAAGAGCTGTGCGCCTGCACCGGCTGCGCTGGTAGCCAGGGCTGCGTCGAAAGCAAAGCGGCTGAGACCAAACCCGCCCAGTGGCAAAGCGGCCGAAAGGGTTTTACCGCCGGTTGTGCTGAGCAGGAATCGGTCGATCTGCGGCAGCGGAGCGGTTTCCAGCCCCAGCCTTTCTAAAAACGGCCCGCTTTCCCGGCTAATGTATTCGCCGCACACCTTGTGACGCGGATAATCTTCCTTCTCCAAAACGGCAACCGAAAAACCTTCGCGGGCAAAAAGGGTTGCCGCCGAAAGGCCGCCAATGCCGCCACCGATAATCAACACCTCAAACTGCTGCATGATTCGGGGAAATTACGAGGTATCGAAAGGCCCAGCACCACTCGATCTGGGGCTGCGGCAGGCCGGATTTCCGGAAAATCTCCTCCCATTCGCTGCGCCGGAACGCCCGCAGCACCGATAGGGGCGCATCATTTTTCACCAGATGGCTTTTGGAGAACAGCTTTGTCAGCAGCTTTATAGACTGCCAGGCGAGTGGGTGGCGGTGCAGGTCGTTGATGAAAAAACCCAGCCGTGCCGTCTCCGACATCCATTGCATCTGCCCAATAAGCGCTTTGGTATCGAAGTGGTGACAGAAAAGCGAGGAAAAAAGAATGTGCGGGAGTCCTGTTTCTCTAAAATCGACCGTTTGGTAGTCGCTGCAAATCCAGCGAACAGCCGTTTCCGGAATGCCGGAATGGGCGCGGGCATAATCGATACACTCTTTTTTGAGATCAATTCCGGAAAGGCGAAACGGAATCTTTTTCGTTTCTAGGAACCGGGCTATAACGCGCAGGTTATCGCCGCCGCCACAGCCGATTTCGGCGATGTGCAGGATTTCCGGAAACTGGGGGGGCAGCAGGGCTTTTAAACCCCTCAACGTGATGCGATGCCCGCCGAGCCGGGTGTTGATGAAGTCCAGTTCGCGCAGGTTGAGCGCCAGGTCGGCAAACGGAATGCCGTCGCCGTCGAGCAGTTCCTTCCGGTTGCAGCGCTGGCTCCAGTTCATGCCGGTTGGAGGATAAAGCTTTCCATGGTGAGGCCGGGACCAAAGGCAACGCCAAAAACTTTGCGATCTTTTTGCGCCAGCGCATCGGCCCACAATTCTTTTAAGACAAAAAGAATAGTAGCCGAGGAGATGTTACCGATCTGCCGCAGCACGGCGTAGGAATAGCGCAGATCGGCTGCCTCTAATTGCAGTCCTTTTTCGAGCGCAGCAAGAATGCGCTTGCCACCGGGATGCACACACCAGTGTCCGATTTCTTCGCGCCGGGCGCCGGCGCGTTGCAGCGCGCGGTCGAGCAGGGGCGCAATGTCGGCGCCGAGCAGATCGGGCACATAGCCGGAGAGGCGCATCAAAAAGCCTTTGGAAGAAAGATTCCAGGCCATTTCATCGCGGCCCTGCCACAAGATTTCGGAATAAAAATCCTGGACTTTGAAGCCGTCGGCAGCAAATGCATTTCCGGTAATCAAGGCAGCCGAGGCACCATCGCCGAAGAGCGCGGCCGACACTGCTCCTTCTTCTTCATAGGCATTCTGAAAATGCAGCGTACACAATTCGGTGCACACGATCAGCACTTTGGCATCGGGGTGAGAGTCGGCAAAAGCAGCCGCATGCTTCAATCCGTGGATCGCAGCATAGCAGCCCATAAAATTGACGGCGGTGCGGTGGGCATTGGCCGGGATGCCGAGCGTTTCCATCGCCATTAGTTCGAGGCCGGGCGCGCTCAGGCCGGTGCAGCTGATGGTGATAAAATGTGTGATTTCCGCTGCTTCAATTCCGGCGGTTTGAAGGCAATCGCGGGCAGCGGCTACGGTAAGGGCAGGCGCTTTTTCTACATAGCGCTCCATGCGGGCTTCGAGGCCGGGGCAGCCACCGGCAGCTTCAAAAAAAGTGTCTTTTTCCGGATGGCCGGGCAGGAAGTCCGGCAGCACGCTGTAGCGGGTATCGATCCCGCTCTGATGATACAGAAAACGCAGCTTGCGGCCGTCGGCAGTGCCGGAAATACCGTAGGCATCCTGCATAAACTGCAGAATGTCTTTTTGCGGAATGGCAAATTCCGGAAGTGCGGTGCCGACAGCGATAATCTTAGCCAAAGGAACGGGGAAGAATAGAAAGGATCAGAAAGGCGGTATTGGTGCAGATAGCCGCGCGCCAGCTCATCTGCATAGTATGGCGGTAATCGGCGAAAGCGGGGTCTTGGAAGCATTGCCGCATCCACCGCAAAAACCAAAATAATACCGGCGAAAACAATGCCAGCAGCAAGGCAAATTGCAGCAGTCGGTGGTGTATAAAAAACCAGTAACCCAAAACCGAAAAAGCAAGTCCGTACAACACGGTGCAATACACAAAAGTGCCGCGCACCCCAAGCAGGGCCGACAGGGTACAAACACCGTCCTCCCGGTCTTGTTTATGTTGGTAAATCTGCGTGACCGGATAAAAAGCGCCGATCAGCAGCGTGCTGACGAGCAGCCCCGGGAACGGCGCACCGGTATTTCCGGAAATCGCAGTATAGGCAGCAAAGTAAACCAGTGCCCCTTGCGAAAGCACAACGGTGAGATAACCTAAGATCGGATGCTTTTTGAGCCGCACGCCGCGGTAGCTATACAGCCGCGACAAGACAATATAAGCGGCCATGCAGCCGGCAAAAAGCGGACTGACAAGCAGGGAAAGCCCAACGGCCACGGCATCAACCAGGGCGGTAACCCACCCTACCGCAGGCGGTACTTTTCCGGGATTTTCGACATCGCCGATCGGGCCGGTATCCCGATCCTGGAGGCTGTTGTAGGCATTGCTCGACGGGTAAACGAGCAGGTGGAGAATGAGAAACGAAAGAACAGCCGGAAAGATCCGGATTTGGGGAACGGTGGCCAGGGCCAGCAGGAAAACCGGCAATAACAGAAAAGAAAAGCGGATCCGGAAGTGCTGAAGCAACAGAAAGAAAAGGTTTTGGCGGCGCGGGAAAGCGCGCATCCAGAAAAAAGCAGACGCCGCGAAGCGTCTGCTAATATAAGTTCCGGCGCACGGTCTTCGCCTTTTTTATTCCACCTTCAGGGTGCCTTCTATCGAATCGTCGAGCGTTTTACCAACTACCGCCCCGATGATTTGCTTGGCGAAAGCCACCATTTCACCGTGTTTGGTATCCCAGTAGTAGCCGGCCTGCGGCTTTACGGCAATGACTGTAATGCGCGGGTCATCTACTCCTTCTGTAAACCAGGTTTTGAGCATCGGTTCCCACAGTTCTTTGATTTTTTCTTTGTCGCGGGAAATGCTGGCGAGGCCAAAAAGCACCAGGAATTCGGAATGCGGCGCACCCTGAAAATACAGCCGTACATGTGCGTCGCGGACAATATCTTCATTTTTATGGCTGTCGGAAGCGCTGAGGAACCAGCAGGTGCCGTCTTCCTCCACCTTTTGCACCGACATGGGCCGGGACGCTTCCGGATTGGAGGCAGCAGAAGCGGTGCAGAAAAAGCAAACATTGGCTTTTTTAATCAGCTCCTGCATCTTTTTTCCGGCTTCTTTTCCGGAAAGATCTTTGTGATTCTGCTCGGGTTGATTTTTGTTGATAGAGTCCATAGAAAAGGGAATTGGACCCCGCTTTGCGGGATTAGAGAATGGAAAAATTGGGATCTCCGGCTTTGCGTGAAAACGACGTTAAGAGGTATGGGCTTTGACCCAGCGGGCGTAGGCGTTGATAAAATGCTGAACGAATTTCCGGGTGTCTTCACTTTTGATCTGGCCGTCTTCATCAAAGATTTCGGCGGCTTTGCCAATGTAGGCTTCGGGTTGCTGCATCATGGGAATGTTGAGAAATACCGTGCTTTGGCGCAGGTGGTGGTTGGCGCCAAACCCGCCAAGCGCGCTGGTAGAAACGCTCACCACGCCACCGGGTTTCTCGTTCCATACACTATGGCCATAGGGGCGGGAACCCACATCGAGCGCGTTTTTGAGGGCGGCCGGCAGGGAGCGGTTGTATTCCGGCGTTACAAACAAAACAGCATCTGCCTCCCGGATCTGTTCCCGGAAGTGTGCCCAGGACTGCGGCAGTTCGTCTTCGAGATCAGGATTGTAGAGCGGCAGGTCGCCGATCTCTACTAATTGCATCTCCAAAGATTCCGGCGCGAGCGCCATAAGCGCCAGTGCCATCTGACGGTTGTAGGATCCCTTG
>JAEVZP010000246.1 GCA_023392185.1 Bacteroidota bacterium | reverse complement strand
ACCTGGAAGAGCCGCCCCGGAAACGACGGCGGATACGGACAGTGGCAGGATCTCCATGAGCTGCACCTGGAAGGCGACGGCTGGAAATTTGACGGCGCACCCCAGTTGTCGCAGCGCTGGAACCTGGCGGTTCCGCTCGGCATAGGCGTTCGCTGGGATCTCGGCCGCAATGTGGGCATCGGAGTTGAATACCTGTACCGCGTCACCTTTACCGATTATATCGATGGGGTGTCCGATAAATACCTGCCGGCCTCCTACTACAGCGCACAACTGCCGGCCGACAAGGTGGATATGGCAATGGACATGGCCGACAAAACATGGCAGATTACCGGTAAAGACTCTTACCGCCACGCCGCCGGCGAAATTCGGGGTAATAAAGACGACAAAGATCATTACTCAACGCTGTCCTTCAATATCTTTTACAAGATCAATACCCGCCGCAAACCGTGGTGGTTCTAAATCATTAAGAAGCTATTCCGGGTTTCGGAGACCCAGCAAGGGCAGATACCTGGTGTCTGCCCTTGCTGGTTAATGCTGGTTTTCGTCCCGTTTAAAGGCGCAGCCGGATGGTGCCGGATCCTTTTGCCGGGGAAAAGGTAGATTTTAAAACGATCGAAGGGCTGTTACTGCTGTCTGCTAAAGGGTTTTATGCCCCGGTTTTCCGGAAAACGGATTGCACATCGTGGCCTCCCGACGCCCTGAATCTATAGCCTCGCGCCGCCCGTCCTTAAGTTAGGATAAAAGCAGGATAAGGGGATGCACCTGGCTGTCACCTCCCCCAAAAGCACTTTCCGGCTCCCAAAGATTTCAGGACCCGGAAAGCGCCTGCATAAATACTTTTTATTGCTACTGTGCGATCCAGCCGGCCGGGTTTTGGGTGGAAGCGCCTTTCCACACCTGAAACTTCAGGATCGGAACTCCGTCTTCATTGGGCCCCACAGTGCCGATGGATTGTTTGGTTTGCACCTTCTGACCCGCTGCAACCGACACATTCGCCAGACCGTTGTACACCGTAAAATATTCCCCGTGGTTGATCAACACATTCTGGCCGAAACCGGCAATATAGAACACCCGGGAAACGGTTCCTTCAAACACCGCCCGAGCCGTAGCGCCTGCCGAGGTCTGAATGTCGATACCGTTGTTTTCCACCATTACCTTCTCGGCTACCGGGTGTTTCTGGCGGCCATAGCCCGACACAATAAAGCCTTTTTCTACCGGCCAGGGCAGCCGGCCCCGGTTCGATTCGAAGGAAGCAGAAAGCGCTGCAGCTTCCGGCGTCAGTCCGAGGCTGACGGCTGCCGGGCGGGGCGCTGGTTTGGGTGGGGGTGTAGCAGCAGGCTTCGGAGCCGGCACATTTGCTGCCGGTGGCGGATTGTCGGAGCCACTGCCGGTATTGAGCGCCACCGTTCCGTTGCCATAGGTGGGGGCGTTATTGGTATTGCCTGAAGGGACGGCGGCAGCTTTTTTGCGGGCTTCTTCGGCGGCTGCATTTGCCTTGGCCTGCGCGGCTGCGCGGGCAGCCGCTTCCCGCTCGGCAGCCGCTTTGGCAGCCGCAATCCGCTGGCGTTCTTCTTCCTGCCTGCGTTGAATCTCAGCCTGCCGGCGGGCTTCTTCTTCCGCCTTTTTGCGGGCGATTTCAATTTCCCGACGGATGGCGTCGGAAATCGCACGTTCGAGGTTTTTAGCGTCGCGCTGGTTGCGGCTCACCGAAGCCGCGAGTTCGCTTTCCCGGCCCCGCAGTTCGCGCACGGCCCGGTCGGTCTGGGCTGCTTCCTGTTGCAGGACTACCTTCTGATTCTCTTCTGCCTGCCGCAGCACGTTTTTCCGGGATTTCTCGTTGTGAAGGACCCCGATTTTGCGCTGTAGCTGGCTTTGTGCCTGGCGGATCTGATCGGCCTGCGCCATGCGATAATC
Organism: Bacteroidota bacterium; assembly: GCA_023392185.1. Lineage (GTDB taxonomy): Bacteria > Bacteroidota > Bacteroidia > Chitinophagales > Chitinophagaceae > UBA1952. The sequence goes on along the minus strand of JAEVZP010000246.1, from coordinate 6,523 downwards.
CCGGAACTTGCGCAGGTAGGCCAGCCGGCGAATGCCGTCATTGAAGCTCGAAGCCGAAAACAGATATGCCATCATACTCTGCGAGTTGCGGTGGCGATAGGCATAGCGAATGCTCTGCGCATAGCGCATTTGCAGGAAAGACACCTCGCTGGAAAGCTTATTTACTTCCTGCTGGGTGTTGCGGATGCTGCCGTCAAGTTGGCCCAACTCCGTGCTGATTGAGCCGATGAGCTTTTGCCGGTTGGCCACCTGCGCCTGCAGGGCCTGCAACTGACTTAGGGTGATTTTTTTATCCTGACGCGTGGCGGCCAGTTCGGCCTGCGTTTGTTTGATCGATTCCAGCAGGCGAACCCGCCGCCGCTCCAACTCTTCCCGCGACACGCCTTTTTGCGCCAGCGCTGCCCCAAAAGTGAGGGACAAGAGGAGTGTTACAATGATTTTCTGCATGTCGTAAGGGTTCAAAAGTAACCCCAAAGCCAAATAAGGCGGAAAACAAAGGAGCGTTTTTAAGGGCCTTTTTGGGAATGACTCTTTTTTTCTCCGGCGCAACAATGAACTACATGCCCGACTTTTGCCTCAAATTTCCCTATGCTGTATTCCATGACCGGCTTTGGCCGGGCCGAAACCACCGTTGAAGGTTACAACCTTGTAGCCGAAATCCGCTCGCTCAACGGCAAAGGCTTTGACCTGTCGCTGCGGATTCCCCAAAGCCTGCGCGCATTGGAACCCCAGATTCGCACGCTGGTGGGCCAAAAGCTGTTTCGGGGCACCATTGAATTGTCTGTAAGCCTGCGCACCGGTGGCAGCTCGCGCATGATGCAGATCAATCAGGAGTTGGCCGCCCATTACCATCAGGGCATTCAGGAGCTGGCCGACCGCCTTTCGCTGCCGACCGGCAACCTGCTGCAAACGCTGCTGGGCCTGCCGGAAGTGGTTGCGCCGGAAACCGAGAGCCTGCCGCAAAGCGTGACCGACGCCGTTTTGGTACAGGTGGCGGCTGCCTGCGACGCACTGATGCAACACCGCTTTGCCGAAGGCGCCATGCTGGAAGAAGACCTCAAAGCCCGCATCAGCGCCATTGAAGCTGCTCAGGGTGAAACCGCGCCCTACGAAGCGCCGCGCACCGAGCGCGTGCGCCAAAAACTGCTGGCATCGCTGGAAGCCATTGCTGCCTCGGCCGACAAGATCGACGCCAACCGCCTAGAGCAGGAACTGATTTATTATGTAGAAAAACTGGACTTTAGCGAAGAAAAAACCCGCCTGGCACAACACTGCCGCTATTTCCGGGAACTGCTGGCCGACGCAGACGAAACATCCAAAGGCAAGAAGCTCGGTTTTGTGTTGCAGGAAGTAGGTCGTGAAATCAATACTATGGGTTCCAAAGCATCAGACGCCGCCATTCAGAAGATTGTGGTGGGGATGAAAGACGAACTGGAAAAAGCGAAAGAACAGGTTTTGAATGTTTTGTAAGATGAAAAATTTCCCCAAAATACCCGCTTTTTTAGCGCTGGCAACCCTTGGACTGATGGCCTGCGAGCCTACCGGCGCAGTGTTCCAACAGCAGGAAGCCATTCCCGGCACGCGCTGGCAGTCTGATTACAAGCCGGTGTTTTATTTCGACATCACCGATTCACTGGCAACCTACAACCTGTATTTTCTGATCCGCCACACCGAGGCGTATCCGTTTTCCAATATCTGGCTCCGCTTTTCAATCAAAGGGCCCCAGGACTCGGTTGCCAAAAACCAGCAGATTGAAATTCCGCTGGCGCAGGACAACGGCATTTGGTATGGCCGCAATATGAATGAGATCTGGGAGCAGCGCATGCCGATCGCTACGGAAAGAGGACCCAATATCTTATTCCCAAATGCCGGTCGCTACACCATTCAATTTGAGCATCTGATGCGCGTTGATCCGCTGCCGGAGGTGATGAATATCGGTTTGCGGATCGAAAAAAGAGGCAGAGCAGCAGAGCAACGCTAAACGGAAGGGCCCTCCCCGCCGACTGCTTTAAAGAGGATTTGAAAAACCAAATGGCCGTACACAGCTATTCAAAACCTACGCAGAAACCCCATACGTTCCCGGTCTTAATCTTCCTCCCTTGAAGCAGCGCACAACCATCATCATTCACAGCAAGGTGGCTACGGGATTTGTTGGGATGAATACTACCTCGCTGGTCCTGCAGATAAGTGGTCATGAAGTGGTAACCATCCCGACGGTGTTGTACTCCAACCACTTGAGCCTGCCAACCTTCGGCGGGGGCATCATTCCGGATGAATTATTTTCTTCGGTTCTGGACGGCATCCTGCAGCCGGGTATTCTGCATAATGTCTCTGCCATTCTCACCGGATTTATCGGTTCTGCACTTCAAGTAAAGCTCGCCGCCGGTTTTATCCGGACGCTCAAAAACCAAAACCCGGAAATCAGGTACCTGTGCGACCCGGTCATGGGCGACACAGATAAGGGACAATATGTGCCTGCTGATATTCCGGAAGCCATTCTTACGCATCTGGTTCCCCTGGCTGATTTGCTCACCCCCAACCAGTTTGAAGCAACGCGCATGCTTCAGCATACAACGGCGGCTGCCGAAGACATCATCGGGCAGCTCCGGCAACGCTTCGATCTGCAACGGCAGAAAGTCGTTATTACAAGTTATGAATTTGACCAACCGGAAAGGGACTTTGTGTATAAGTGCGCGGTCGCCGGCAACAGCTCCGAAATCATTAAGACCCGGAAAATAAACCTGCACCCTGCCGGAACGGGCGAACTCTTCACCGCTCATCTGCATCGGTCGATGCTGCGCGCTGTCAATTTTACAGAGGCAGTACAACTGGCAGGTGACACGGTATCGGCAACCCTCGAAAAAATGTTTTCTGAAAACAGAACGGAATTCGAATTACAGGACATCCTGTTTTCAATGAATGTTTCGTCAAACCTTTAGTACCGATGAACATAACAGACCTGATTATAAATGACAAAGAGGCGGTGTCGCTCGATGACATTTTTCTGGAAAAATCCAACCGGCAGCAGCTGGTCAGCCTGATTAAAGAACATACCTATGCCGAAGAACTGATCCGGTACGGACTGCCGGTAAATAATAAAATCCTGCTTCAGGGCAGTTCGGGCTGTGGCAAAACCATGACGGCCAAGGCCCTGGCAAAGGCTTTGGGTAAGAGCCTCCTGATTCTGAACCTGAGCACTATTATCTGCTCGCGCATTGGCGAGACCTCGCAGAATATCAAACAGATTTTCGACAAGGCGGGCCGGGAAAAGGCCGTTTTGTTTCTGGATGAATTTGACCAGATTGGAAAGGCAAGAGGGAATGACGATAAAGACGTGGGTGAAATGCGGAGGCTGGTCAATACGCTTATCCAGCTGATTGATTATTACCCCGCAGACGCCCTCCTGCTGTGTGCTACCAATCATGCCGAAATGATCGACGCGGCTTTGCTGAGAAGATTTCAGTTGCGCATCCGGTTTGAAATGCCTTCAAATGAGGTGCTGCAACAATACTACGAGCGCCTGCTGTCGCGTTTTCCGGAAAACTTGCAGTCTATAGAGCCCAAATACGCTGTTTCGTTTGCGGAAGCGAAAGACTATGCCCTCACGCAGGTAAAGGCATCCTTGATTCAAGAACTGGAGATAAAACAGCAAATTGTCCTGGGATGAAAACGGAAATTGCTCAAAATATTGCCCTTATTCAGGAGCGCATCCGCCAGGCCTGTCACGCGTGCGGACGGAATCCGGAGGAAGTGAAACTGCTGCTGGCAACCAAAACCGTGTCTGCCGAGCGCATCAAAATGGCTTTTGAAACCGGCTGCACGCTGATTGCGGAAAACAAAGTACAGGAAATTAAAGATAAATATGAAGCGCTGAAAGATGTTCCGCATACCAATCATTTTATCGGACACCTGCAAACCAATAAAATCAAGGAACTGCTGAAATACGACGTTTCCTGCATCCAGTCGCTCGACCGCTGGGAGGCAGCTGAAAAACTACAACAGCGCCTGGCGTTTGAAGGTAAAACGATTGCTGTTTTCATTCAGGTAAATACTTCATTTGAAGAAAGCAAATTTGGCGTTCTGCCGGAAAAAGCACTGGACCTGGTGAGGCAGGTGGCTACGCTCGACAGAATCCGTGTCCAGGGGCTGATGACCATCGGCCGGTTCAGCGATGAAACCGGAAAGGTGCGCGAATGCTTCCGGCGGCTTAAAAAGCTTCAGCAACAGGTGATCGGTCTGAACCTGCCTAATGTAGTAATGAAGGAGCTGTCGATGGGCATGAGTGGCGATTTGGAAACCGCTATCGAAGAAGGGGCAACGATCGTAAGAGTAGGTACCGCTATTTTTGGAAGGCGTATGTATCCGGACAGTTATTACTGGAATGAAAACCAATAAAAACCGAATCAGTGTCGGTCGGCTACTCTGGGCGTTTATAAAGGCAGGTTTCCCAGGTCGTTGATACCTTGCCTGGACAGAAGCAGCGCCACTTGTCTTTCAAACCAGCCGCGATCCAATCTTGAAATCCTTTCGTCTTCCCCAAATCCTGTATGTACTGCTGCTGCTTTATGTGGTAGCAGCCTTGCTGTTTTGGGGATTTAGCCTGCAACGGCAAAGCCGGATTATTTTTGAAGCAGAGCGGCAGGCCTTGCCCTTGCAGGTGGATAGCCTCCTGAGCCCGCGGTTATATCAGCAGCGCCTGGCCGAAATAGAAGAGCGCCGGGCCTCGCGCACCAAACAATACTACGGCGAAGGCAGCACCTTCCTGATGATTATTCTCATCGGTGCGGCGGTGGTGTATTCGGCGATCCGGCGCAGCCTGCGGCTCTCGCGGCAGCAGTCCAATTTCATGCTCGCTGTGACGCACGAATTGAAATCCCCCATTGCGGCCGTGAAGCTCAACCTGCAAACCATACAAAAAAGACGGCTGACCGATGCGCAGCAAACCCTCCTGGTGGAACGTTGTGTTGCCGAAGCCAACCGGCTTAATGACTTGTGTAATAACCTGCTGCTGGCCTCCCGGCTGGAAAGTCAGCAGTATCAGCATGTGCAGGAAGCTTTTTCTTTTTCTGAACTCCTGGGAGATACTCTGGACAACTATAACAGCCGTTATCCGGGGCGTTTTGATGAAAATATATCCGGCGAATGTCCGGTAGTAGGCGACCGGATGCTGCTGCAAATGGTCGTTTCCAACCTGCTGGAGAACGCTATTAAATACAGTCCCGCCGATGCCCCGGTGCATGTTTCTTTAAATTGTAAAAACGGGCTGGCCATTCTGGAAATCGCCGACGAAGGGATTGGCATTCCGGACGAAGAGAAAGGGCGGATTTTTGAGAAGTTTTATCGGGTCGGCGCTGAAAATACACGCAGTACCAAAGGCACCGGTCTGGGCCTTTTCATTACCCGGCGCATCTTGCAGCAACACCGCGGGCAGGTGAGCGTACGCGACCATCTGCCGCAGGGCAGCATTTTTGAGATCCGCTTGCCGCTGGCCCGATAAAAAATTGCTGCCGGGTGTCCTGCAACCAGCTTCGGCCTCTCTGCTTTTGGAAGAACCGTTTGTTGGAAACGGGCCCCTTTACACACACCGAAAGGTTTTCCGGTGTTCCGCACAGAAATCATAGATTGCTATCGCTTCGCGGTGGGCCTTGGTAGGGTAGCCTTTGTGTTTTTCAAAACCATATTGCGGATGCTTTTGGGCCAGGTTCAGCATATAAGCATCGCGGTGGGTTTTGGCCAGTACGCTGGCAGCAGCAATAGCAGCGAAACGGCTGTCGCCTTTCACAAAACACTGATGAGCAATGCCGAAGTAGGGTTTGAAACGGTTGCCGTCCACAAGCAGTAATTCCGGCTTTGGGGAAAGCGCATCCACAGCGCGGTGCATCGCCAGAAACGTGGCCTGCAGGATATTTACGGTATCAATCTCGGCCGCTGAAGCGGTGGCGACGGCCCAGGCCAGCGCCTCCGATTCAATAAGGGGCCGCAGTTCCGTCCGGTCTTTTTCGGAAAGCACCTTACTGTCGGTAAGACGGGCATGCCGGAAATGAGCCGGCAAAATCACGGCAGCGGCAAAGACCGGTCCGGCAAGGCAGCCCCGCCCGGCTTCGTCGATACCGGCTTCCAAAACGGCGGTCTGGAAAAAAAGTTGGGGAGGATGGAATAAAGCAGTCAGAAAGGAGCCAGAATTTTAAGGAAACCTAAGGCGTTAAGATGCCAATATTGCTTCGGAAGATTTTCACCGCAATGGCCAGCAGGATCACCCCGAAAAATTTCCGGACAACGGCGATGCCATTAGGCCCAAGCCAGCGTTCCAGCGTACTGAGGGAGCGTAGCGCGATATATACAATCACGAGATTGATCAGGATGCCCAGAATAATATTGTACACGTGGACCGTGGCGCGGAACGACATGATCGTGGTCAGGGTACCGCTGCCGGCGATAATCGGGAAGGCAATCGGAACGATATTTCCGGAACGGGTGGAATTGTCGGCCCGAAACAAATCGTGGCCCAGGACCATTTCGAGGG
>JAEVZP010000114.1 GCA_023392185.1 Bacteroidota bacterium | reverse complement strand
AGGGTGGAAGCTATCGTGGTGCCGAAGAGGAGCAGCAACGGGCGCAGGTGCGGCCGGATCTGAACCATCCCGCCTTTTAGCATCCGCACCAAACCCCGGAAATTCAGCAGATTGTAACCCAGAACGGTTCCTACCTGCAGGGCCAGGTACAGCGCCAGATCGGTGGGGTGATGCACCAACAGGAAAAGGCCTCCCAGCGACAACAGCTTGAGCGCCACCGAGCGCAGGGCCAGCTGCCGGAAAGTCTCCAGCCCGGTATACACCCATTCGACGGACGTAAAGCTGAGCAGGACCATCAGGCTTCCTGTGAGGTAAAGCGGCCGGGCGCCGGAAAGTGCCGGCAGGGTAAAGATGCAGAAGAGAAACCCGGCAAAGAGGACCAGGCCGGTCAGGAAGTTGACGGTGAGCAGGGAGCGCAGCAGCGATGCCAGTGCCGCCGGCTGACTGTGGAGCCGGGCCACCTCGCGCGCACCGTAGATCGGAATGCCCAGGGCTGCCAGGAGCGCCAGGTATTGACACAGCAAAAAAACGAACTGCGCCCGGCCGATGCCTGCCGGCCCCAGTACCCGTGCGGCATACGGGAAGCTCAGCAAGGGAATCACCAGGTTGGAGGCGGTGAGCAGCAGGTTATAAAAATAGTTTTTTCGCACGCCGCGCGCTTTTTTTAAGAGGCCGCAAGGTACTAAGGGCAATAGAGTCCAACGCTCCCTTGTACGGCGTTGGCCGGGGTGCCGGGCCCAAATCCGTTTCTACTGCTATCTTTAGCGCATGACCGAACCGTCTGGTTATCGGCGTACGCTTCCGCTTCTGGCCGCTTGTCTGCTCGCCCTGGCGATCCCTTTGCCGTTTACCTTCGGCTCGGTAGGGGTAATCGGGGTTGTAGCAACAGCTGTGTTGCTGTGTGGTAAGATCCTTTTCCGGAATTTAAGACACCGAAAGCTGCTCTGGCTGCCCCTGGCCTTATATGGATGGACGCTGGCAAGTGCCCTCTGGAGCCACAACGGTACCGAGACGTCGCATATCCTCAGCACCAAGCTTCCTTTACTGCTGTTGCCCTTGGCGATTGGTTGCAGTGATCTTTATGAAGAGCCGTCAAGGCGAAGGGTAATGACCTTTCTAACCCTCGGTGTTGCAGCGGTGGGCGCTTATTGCATGTGGACGTCCTACAGCCACTACCGGGTGGATGGCGACGTGCAGGGGCTGTTTTACCACCGGTTGGTAGCCGGCCTCAGCGCCAATGCCGTTTATATGGCTTGGTACGCGGTAACGGCTATTTTATTTCTGCTCCTGGAGCCTTTAAAACTGCGGGGCCGGAGGGGTACTGCTGCCATGTTTTTGCGGGGAGGAGCCTTGCTGCTGCTCCTGGCATTTTTCCTGATGCTGGCCGCCCGCACGCTCCTGCTGCTTTTTATGGTTGCCGTGTTGCCGGTCATTCTGATACGGAGTTTTGGGAGGAAAATGCCTCTTCCGCAAAAAATCCTGACTTGGGCTTTCGTTGGTGCCGTAGCCTTGGCGCTCGGGGTAGCAGCCCGGCAACCGGCCATTCAGGCGCGCTTCCGGGAGTTGGGCGAAAGCCGGCCGGAATTGTCTTTTCTGAAACGCTACAAAGGTGAAGAAAACACCTTTAGCAATATGAATGTGCGGCTTTTCCTATGGCGCATTGGCCTGGAGAATATGGGCGCTTCGCCGCAGACATTGCTGCTGGGCACGGGCGTGGGAGATGCCAAAGAAGCAATCAACCAAAGCATCCGAGACCTGGGCATTCCCAACATGGAAAAAGACCATCCGGAGCGAAGCGCCTTTTATAACATCAATCTCCACAACACATTCCTGCATACGGCGCTGGCTACCGGGCTGCCGGGCCTGCTGCTCGCGATTGCAATGGCCGGCACGCTGCTGCGCCTTGGCATCCGGCAATTCTCCCGGCGGCCGTTTCTTTTCTTTTTTGCCGCGTTATCTGTGGCTTTTATGATGCAGGAAGCGGTCTTTGAAACGCAGGCAGGTACCGTTTTCTACACCCTTGTATATAGCGTTTTTGTTTCCGGCCTGTATAGCGAGCGGCGTTCTGGCAGCCTTAGCGCCTATCCAAGGGCTCGGATGATACCGTAAGGTCCCTGTCTTTTGTCTGGGCGGAACGGGATCCTGGAATATTGTGAGACCCTCCCGCTTTCCAGCGGAACAGGCTGTTCCGCCCAGACACCACGAAGTAGCAGCGCAGCTAAAAGAACCGTAAGTCAACCAGCTTCCTTCACAATCCTTTACTTTTAGGATAGGCGCTAAATAAGGGCTGATTTTTAAACAAATTTAAAAGTCTTCGGCCTGCCGGGTGGTTGTAAGGAATTTGCCTGCTTGCAAATTTTCCTTCAATTTTGCGCCCGAAAATAAAAAATAGAAAAAAGCGGTTGCCCATTAGGGGAAGCCGCTTTGAAACGCGTTATACAGGTATGATGTCAACAATGGTGCTCAGCACACCTTCGATCCGGTCTAAATCCAAGGCACGGCCCACCGTTCAGGAGGGAAATTCGGAGATGGCCGAGATCCGGAAGATGTTCCGGCACATGAACCAGCTTTATATTGCACATCAGCCTTCCGGGGCCTACCTGACCGCCAAGCGCGGGATGGACCTCGCGTTTTCCATTGTGCTGCTCCTGCTCACAAGCTGGCTGTTCCCCATTCTGGCCCTGCTGGTAAAGCTTTCTTCGAGAGGACCGGTTTTCTTTGTGCAGCCCCGCACCGGCCTGCATGGAGAGACCTTCCACTGCCTCAAATTCCGGACGATGCGCGTCAATGACGAAGCGCATACCAAGCAGGCTACTGCCAATGACAGCCGCATCACCCGCGTGGGTCGTTTCCTGCGTGCCTCGCACCTCGACGAGTTGCCGCAACTGCTGAATATCTTCCTGGGCGATATGAGCCTTATCGGTCCCCGCCCGCACATGCTGTTTCATACCCGTTATTATGCGGATCAAATTCCTTTCTATCACCTGCGCCACGAGGCTACGCCCGGCATGACCGGCATGGCTCAGATCAACGGCTTTATTGGCGAGATTACCAATGACCGGGAGCTGCGCAAGCGGATTCAGTGGGATATTTATTACCTGCAACACCGGAGCATCGGCCTGGATTTGTATATCCTGTTCCGCACCTTTCTGCAAGTGCTGGCCCGGTTGGTGCCGGCTGGCAAAAAAGAAGCTTAGCAAAACAGGCGCTTCATAGGCCCGCGTTTCCTAACTTTCCGGCGGTCAACACTCCGCCTATGGACAGCATTGTCATTCTTGCCGATTTCACGCCCGAGTCCCGAACTGCCCTCGAATATGGCTATGCCTTAGCCATCGAGAAGCGGCTCCCCGTTGCTCTGATTCACATCTACGACGTGCCGCTGCTATACACACCGGATGCTTTTTCCGGTACTTTCCTGCCCATAGAAGATGCGCAGCGCATCGCGGCGGACAGCCTGCAAAAACTCCTGGAGGAATATGCAGCGCGCTTTCCGCAGGTGCCTACCACGACCCGGCTGGCCCTGATGGGACCCGAAGCGGTGCTCGATGGAGACGGCCACACCGCCAACAGTCTCGTTATCCTGGGTGTTGATCCGGCCACGATGAACGACTGGTGGGAAGACCACCGCGGGCTGGACATCCTGCGCGATTCGAGCCACAACGTGCTGGCCGTGCAACGGGGCTATGAATACAAGCCGATCCAACGCATGGTGCTGGCCCTGCGATCTGATCAGACACCGGATGTATTTCCGCTGGCACCCTTACAGTCAGTGCTGTCGCTCACCGGCGCTTCACTCGATGTGGTAACCGTGAACTCCGAAGGGCCTTTGTCGCCCGCAATTCTGTCGGCGCTGACGCCACTGGGAGCCACTTTCCATGAAGCTGGTGGCAATGAAGCCGTAGATACAATTCTGGCGCGTTTTGTAGTGGAGCATCCTGCCGACTGGCTGGCCGTAGTGCCGGGGGAATACGGTTTCTGGGCCGGGCTGTTTCACAAAAGCCATACCTTGGCCCTGGCTGGTCACAGCAGCGTGCCGCTGCTGGCGCTGCACCTGCCGCCTGCCGGCGCGTAGGCTACGCTTTTTATCCGGGTGCGCATTTCCAGAGCAATGTTTTCGGAAAAACAGCCTTGTTTGAACGTCTGTTTCCGGAAAAAAGAGACAACACATACATTTCAGCAGATAGCCTTTCAGTAGAAATAGGGGTCGCTCTGTCGCGCCTGAGGCCAGTGAGCCGGAATTCCTAACCCTGACCTTGAAAAGCAGAAGCCGCTTTCCTTCCGGAAAGCGGCTTCTGCTTGTTTGGGGCCTTAGAAAATACCAAGGAATTTCTTTCTTTTCTTTTTCACCACCACGCGGGGCCGTTTGTGGCGGGGATCGTAATAAACAGCTGCCTCCTCAAAGCGTTTTTTCTCTTTGTAGCGCTGAACGCCTTTTTTGATAAGCCATACCCCGCCTTCCACTGCGCGCCACTTCAGGTAGCCGGAGATGATTTCCCAAAAAACCTTCTTAATCTGCCTTTTAGGCAAAAAGGTTTTGGCCAGCCGGATGGTCGCCTTATTGTTCTCTACAAAAGGCAGCATGCTTTCATAAGCGCTGGTGCCGGAGCCCAGGCCGAGGACCTCCATAGCCAGGCTGGCCAGGCGGTTAGAAGGCGTTTCGGTAGCAGAGAGTTTTGTTTTCTGTGATTTACTGCTGCGTTTGAGCCCTTCCATAGAGAACAGGTCGGCTGCATCACTCTCGCCTTTGACGTATTCGAGCAGCACTTTTTCCCTCTTAAGGTCTTCGATGCTTTTAAGCTGTCTTTTATAAAGTTTCACGGCTGGGTCCGGGTTTGAAGCGTGTATTAAGAATGCTTAGTCCTTTACCTGAATTTTCTGTGCATGGGCCAGGTCATCGTCTTCGTCTTCTGCGGTCAGCAGGCGAACGAAGATGCTGGCAAAGGAGCTGAGCACCGACTTGCGCATCAGGAATGCAATCAAAACAAGGAGCAGGTAGAAGCCCAGCGTTGCAAAAGCACCGCCGACAGCGGAGTCGAACCATTGCGTAAAGAGTTCTTTCAGGGCAATGCCGAGGAAGATGAGGACCGCAATGGCCAGAAACATCAGGATGAAAACATAGATCAGAAAGCTCAGGACGTTGGAAGTCCGCTCGATCAGCGTGAGCTTGAGCAGGTTGCCCCGCACTTCCAGAAAACGGGTCGCGTTTTCTTTCCACTCATTGAAAAGGTTGCGCACAGTGGTAGGGGGTTAGGCGTTGTAAATTTCTTCTTCCAGGTCGGCGCTTTGCTTTGAAAAGCGACTTTTCAGGTCATAATATTTATCATTCATGTAATCCCTCATTTTAGTAAGCTCTTCATTTCTTTCTTCCGAATCGGTTGCGAGGAGATACCCGAGAGCTGCGCCCACTGCGATGCCGGTCAGCAGTGTGGCTATTGTTTTGCCTGTTTGTGCCATAAAAGGAAAGGTAAAAGCGTGAGAGAAAAGGGAACTTGATATGGTTGCACGGGGAACAAATACCGTGCCACTTGTAAGGGTTTTAAAGGTAAGGCAGGGCACCCAAATTCCGCTGGCCAGAATTTTTAGACCGCTTCTTCTTAATATGCAAAAGAGCCTGATTCCTGCCGTAAGACTGAAGCAGATCTTCATGATCTTTATTATTCTGGTGCTCACCTGGATCCTCGGCAAAGAGCTTTTTATCTTTTTCCCGGGAGTGCTTGGGGCCTTTATGCTGTACGTGCTGCTGCGCGAACCCTACTATCACCTCACCGTCGTAAAAGGCCACAAAAAGTGGGTCATCGCCACGGTCTTCATCGTGGCGGCCATCATACTAATTCTGCTGCCGCTCTATGGCCTGTGGTACCTGCTTTCTCCCAAAATATCCCTGCTGCTGGATCAGTCGCGCGATATGTCCGGATCGGTCAAAGAACTCGTTGGGCGTTTGAAGGTTGCTTTTCCAGCCCTTAATATGGCTGTGACCGATCAGCAGATCCAGCAGGCGGGCGAGAAGCTGGCAGCCGCCCTCCCCGGCTTTCTCGGCTCGGCGGCCAATATGGCCACCAATATTGTACTGGCCTTTTTTCTGTTGTATTTTATGTTGATGGACGGCCGCATCATGGAGCGGGAAATCCAGCGATTCCTTTCGCTGAAAGACCACAATATCGACATGCTGTGGAAGGAAACCCGCGTTATGGTGGTATCCAACGCCGTAGGCCTGCCGGTGCTGGCGCTCATTCAGGCCTTAGCCGCAGCGCTGGGTTACTGGATGTTCGATATTGAAGAGTGGATCGTCTGGGCGGTGGTTACCGGTGTGTTTTCGCTGTTGCCGGTTGTAGGCACTGCCATCATCTGGGCTCCGCTGGTGGTCTATCTCTACGCAACCGGCCATGGGGCGGCCGGCACCGGCCTGCTGCTGTATTCCGTCCTCATCATTACCAATGTGGACAATGTCCTGCGCTTCACACTGCTCAAAAAACTGGGCGATGTGCATCCGATCATTACCGTGCTGGGCCTTTTTGCCGGTGTGCCCCTTTTCGGATTTATGGGCTTCATCTTCGGTCCGCTGCTGCTTTCCTACCTGCTGCTCCTCATCAAAGTATACCGGATCGAATTCTCGCAGCGCCCTTCGGCTGAATTGCTGCCCCACACAGACGTGACCTGAAAAGCCGGCAGCAGGTAAAAAGTTGCGTACAATATCTTTGAAAAGAAACCGTTTCGCCCTTCCATGCGCTCCTTTCCACTCAAAACCCTGATTGCCGCTCTGGCAGCAGTCCTCATCGCGATTGTACTGACCTCCGGCTACAACTACAAGTTCAAAGCCCGCAATACCCTTCCGGTAACCGGATCGGCAGAATATAATTTTGAAGCCGATCTGATTGTCTGGACCGGCTCGTATATGCGCACGTCGATGGACCTGAAAGAAGCTTACGCGATGCTCAAGCAGGACGAAACGCGGGTGCGGGATTACCTGCGCAGTAAAGGCATCAGCGAAAAAGAAATGGTCTTTTCTTCCATCACCATTTTCCGGCAATACAGCGAAACCTATGACGACCGCGGCAACCGGACTTCTTCGATTTTCAATGGTTTCCAGCTCAGCCAGCGCGTGCGGGTAGAATCTGCCGAAATCGAAAAAGTGGAAATCATCTCCCGCGAAGTGACCGGATTGTTGGAAGCTGGTGTGGAACTCAACTCCGACGAGCCACAGTATTACTACACAAAGCTGAAAGACGTGAAGATCAAACTCTTGCAGGAAGCCGGGGAAGATGCCCGACGCCGCGCCGAGACCATCGCCAAAGCGGGTCACAGCCGCCTCGGCGAGCTGCGCAAAGCCAGCATGGGCGTTTTCCAGATCACGGGCCGCAATTCCAACGAAGACTTTACCTATGGCGGCACTTTCAATACGGCCAGCAAATCCAAAACCGCAACGGTTACCGTCCGGCTGGAGTATGCGCTGAAATAAGTTATCCCGCCCGCTCCTTTTGTTACCACGCCTATGCAAAACCGCCTCGCACCCTGCCTGCTAAGCACAATCCTGCTGCTCATCTGCGGTCCGGTGTGGGCTCAGCAGCAAGACAGCACTGCAATGCTTTCCGGCGGCAGCCTCAAAGAAGTAAAAGTTACGACCCCTTATGAGCGGTGGCAGCGGGATTCGGCCCGCAATCGGTTGTTGTATCGCAAAGCGCTGGGCGACGCCGTTTTCAAGCCGGAGGTAGCCCATCCGCTGAAACATGGCTTGCGGCTCGACGGTGGGGTGACCTGGCTGGCCTACCGGATTTCCGGAAAACAGGCGCGGGCGCAGCGTTTTAAAAAGGCCATGGAAACCCATGAGAACGAGCAACTGATCTCCATACGCTACCATGCGCCGCTCGTCAGCCGCCTCACCGGGCTCACGGACTCAGCTGCCCATGTTTTTATCCGCGAAAATCCCATGTCGCGCAGTTTCTTCCACTCGGCCACCGAACTGGAATTGATGCAGTGGGTGCGCGACCGCTACCGCGAATGGCAGAAATAAAAAGTGCTCTTAAACAGCTTCTGCCGCCCGCATCGCCTGCTGCATATGCCGATCCACATGATACATATAAAAACGCAGCGTATCGCCAAGGTTCAGGCGCAGCATAGATGACAGACTTGTCGTGATGCGGGTCCGGTTCCAGGAAGCGGTCAGGGATTTCTGAAGAATCGCTTCGGTCCGGTGGAGATCCTTTTCAAAAACGCTTAAAACCTGCCGGGCATCCAGAGGCGCTCCTACCGGGTTTTTGTCTTTAGGCGATTTCATCTTTCCGGGACGGGCGTTTTCGGCGCGCATGGTTTTGGCAAAATACTCTCCCAGCCAACCGGCTTTATATTCGGCTTCAGCTTTTCCTGTGGCGTGTGCCAGCGCTTTGTCCAAAGCAGGCAGGTAGTGGACGGCGTAGCGGTTGAGATGTTCCAGACATTCCAGAGCGTTCCAGCCACCCCCGGATGGATGCGCCTGCAATGATTTTTCCGGAAAGTTTTTCAGGGTTGAAAAGCTTTTTTGAGTGGTTTGAAGCAGGGTGGATAACTCGGCTACGACTGCCTGGGTATTGTGTTTCATAAACGCCGGAAATTTTATTTCAGGTGCAAAATTCCGGCACTTGGTTTCCGTCGTTCTTGATCCGCATCAATAATTTGCGCGAATGCGGCTCAGGGTTTCCGGCGTCATGCGCAGGTAGGCAGCGATGTAACGGAGCGGAATTTCCCGGAAAAGTTGCGGACTGCGGGTCAGCACCCGGCGATAACGCTCGGCGGGGTCGGCGCACAAAAGGTCCAGTTCGCGCTCCTGCTGTTGTACTACCAGGTTTTCGAGCAGCTGCCGGTAGCCATCTGCGCCTTCCGGAGTGGAGAGAAAATCGTTTTTGAGCGCAGCCGCTGACACGGCGTGCAACACTGTTTTTCGAATCGTTTGGAGCGAAAAAGCCGACGGCTCTCCGGTCAGGAACGACGGCAGCGCATTCACGATAGAGCCGGAATAGGCCAGCCGGATCACATGGGTGTGATCGCCGGGGCTGTACACGACCTGCACCGCGCCTTCCCGAATGAAATACAGTTTTTTCTCCGTTTCGCCGGCGCGCAACAGGAAGGATTTTCCGGAAATCGTTTGTTCCGGGGCGCTCGCCGTGATCCAGTCGCAAAGCTGCCGGTAGAAGTCCATAGGCTTATTTGATCAGGATCAGCTGTGCATCTTCCACGCCGTCCAGGTGGTGCTTTACATTGGGCGTGATGTGGTAGTAATCGCCGCTGCGCAACGTCACCTTCTCGCTGTTTTCATCCACATACTGCACTGCGCCCGACACGCAAACCAGCGTCGCCGGAATGGGCGTGGTGTGTTCTTTCAGGTGGCCGTCGGCGCGCAGCTGAATGGCCATTACGGTTCCCGCGCCGTCTTTGCGAAAGGGAGCAGCAGAAACACTTTTGTCGGCGGGGTGCAGGGCGGAAAGGTTCATAACAGAACTGGGTTTTTGGGTGAAAGTCAAAGCTACAGCGGCAGCGCTGAAGCGGTTTGCGGAATACGGAATAAATGAATTGCTGTGGCTTCAAACGGATTTTTCCGGTTGCGGACATCCGTGATTCCAGAAGACAAACATTAGGTCACGAACGCGACCGGCCGGGAGGCGAGGCTGCCGGAAACAGCCGCTGCTTTTAAAACCTATAAGGTTTTTGAAACCTTATAGGTTTCCCACTGTTTGCCGCAACCCCGCTTCGTAATCCGTCACCTTAAATTCCGGAAACTTTTTCCGGAATTTTTGACTGTTGAAGAAGTAATCGCGGTCGTTCTGGTATTGCATTTCGGCCAGCTCGCGCATCATCGGACTAAAAATTCCTAAGAGCCGCATCAAGCTTTTTTTGAGCACCCAATGACGCGGTGGAACGGCCATTAGCGAAGCTGCGAGCGCCACGAAATCCTTTCCGGTCAGGCGCTCTGCCGAGGTGGGCAGGTGCCAAGCTTGACCAAAGGCACCCGGAGTGTTTCCCAGCAGGGCGGTGGCGCGGGCGGCGTCTTCCGTAAAAGTGAATGAATGGATTTTGGCATCATCAGCCTGCCAGAACGCCTTCTTGTTTTTCCCCAAATTCTCCAAAATGCCAATGGAAACCGAACTGACTTTCTCTGCGCCGGGCCCATAAAAATCGGCGCTTCGGGCGATTAAGAGGGGCAATCCGGCAGCCTGTGCCCGGAGCAGTCGCGCTACTATTTGTGCGCGGATCTTTCCTTTTCCGGAAATCGGCCTGATTAGAGCATCTTCCTGCATATCGGCCAGCGCTTCGGGCGCGTAGAGATAGACATTATCGAAGAAAACCAGTTTGGTGCCGTGCTTTTGACAGGCGGCGATTACGTTTTCGATGATTTGAGGCCAGTCGCGCTGCCAGATCCTGGTTTTATAAGGCAGCCCCACGACGAGGTACGCGATTTCCGAGCCGGCAATAGCGGTGTCGGTGGCTGCCGGGTCGCGCAGATCGGCGCGCACCAGTTCTTCTTTTCCGGTTACGGCCTTTGGGTTGTGGGCCACAATGCGGACGTCGTTTGTGTATGCGTTAAGTGCGCGTGCCAGCGCCGTTCCGATTGCGCCGCCTCCGCCTAAGATTGTTTGCATCGTTAAAAAGGTTTTTTAATAGAGGCAAAGCTCTGGCAGCAGTGTTCCTGAGAAAATAACCTTTGTTAAGAAGCAGGCGATTCAGGGTAGGGGAATAGAACAGAGCGGTGACTTTTCCCCGCAGATAACCGCAGATTGAGGGCGCAGATTTTCAGGGAAGGCTCAATTATGTAAAAATCTGCGGCTATCTGCGAATAAATCAGCGCAAATCTGCGGGGAAGAAAAAAAGCTATTTCCCTGCAATCTTCCGGCGAATCCGGCTGAGGCTTTCTGGCGCTACGCCAATGTACTGCGCCAGGTATTGCTGCGGAATCTGGGCGATCCACTCCGGCGTGTTTCGAAGAATATCCAAATACTTCTCCTCCGCCGATTGTGATAACAGCTGCCGCACCCGCGCAGCATTTTCCACCGCTACTTTCTCTACTTCGCGCTGAAAGTAAGCGGAAATGGCCGGGCTGGCCGTCATCAGGCCCGTGAGCGTTTCGCAGGAAATGCTGTAGCAAACCGTGTCCGTCAGCGCGTTAATAGCAGTAACCGAAGGAGTGTGCTGGATAAAGCTTTCAATATTGGTTACAAAAGCGCCGGGCAGGGTAAAGGTGCAGGCGTGTGCATTTCCGGAATCCAGGGCAAAATACTGCCGTACCACACCCTCGGCAATAAAAAACACATCCGTTGCTACCGTTCCTTCGCGCAGCAAAAAGCCTCCTTTCGGATACGTCTTTTTCCGGAACGCAACCTGAAGCGCAGCGCGGTCGGCGTCGGTTAGTGCCGGGTCGTTTTGAAAAAGGGCGGAAAGCATTTTTCTGAGGGTGGAAAAGTAAGGTTCTTTCTCCAAAAAAGAGCCGCAGGAGGACCCTTTTTAAGGCTGTAGGCGCGCTTTGTGAATCCTGTCCTTTACGGGATAAGGGACACAGAGGCCACAGAGGAAGCACGGAGTGCCACAGAGAATAACAGCGTTCGTAGCGCGCTTTTCTAGCATTGCACAACCCAATAGCACTCCAGCGGCCGCCCGTTTTTAAACACAAAAATCAGCGTGGTGTAATCGTTTACGGCGAGATAGTACTGATTCGGACGCAGGCCGGAACCCCACAGGAGCCGTCCATGGGTGCGCACAAATTCCATTTCACTCGTGGTGGCATCCACTCTGGTATTGTTGATGACAAAAGCGTTCTTTGGGTCTTGCAGGTTCATCCGGATTACATCTGCCAGGTCTTGTTTCACATCCGCAGTAATCTCCGCTGAGGGGTACAAGAGCATTTGGTCGCCGATATACACCCCACAGTCATCGTCGGTGATTTTGGTTTGCTTGGTGGGTTTTCCCAGCCATTGAAGCACCTGCGAATGGCGCAGGCCACTGTCCGGCAGCCGGTGGCCTTGCAGGATGCCGTAGGTTTTGGACGGTGCCATTAAAGGTGCTACCGCTTCGTAGGGTAGACGATTATCCTGGGTTTGGGCCAGCAGCAGCGACAGTTCGGCGTTGGCAATCAGCGTTGGGTCTCTCAGGTCGCGGGCCACTTGCAGGAAGCGCTTCATGGCCGGCACTTTGGCGGTTGCGTCGCCGGAATTCCAGGCCAGTTCCATAGCGCGCTCGGCCCACAAACGCCGGTTCTTCAGGTCGGTGGCCGGCACCGCATCATAGCGGGCGAGATACTCGGAAAGCGCCGGCAGCGGCCCCAGATACTGACGTTGTACCAGCTCCGGGTTGCGGTCCCAATCGGTGCGGATCACCACATAATCATCGGCGCGGCGCGGCAGGTACTCTATCGGTACCGCCTCGCCGGTTGTATAGATTTTCACCACCCTGGCAGTAGGCCCCACACCGTCGCGCGACCGCAATCCGGCCACCAGCGAAAAAAGATGCGGTGAGCCATAGTGATTGTCCTGTTCAATCACCGGTGCGGGCGAGGGGCTGTAGGTGTCGGCAGCGTTGAGGGATTTCCGGAAACTGTTGGCCGCCACGTATCCGGTAAAGCCTTTGTACACTTCCACCTTCACAAAATCGCCGGTTTCCCTGCTTTGCGGCATTACCCACACCTTGGCCCCCCGCAGCAAGGTGCCGAGCGGCGTTTTGTCGCTTCGGGGCGTGAGGTAAAGCGGCGTGGGGCTTACGATAAACATCCGGTCGGATTGTGCCGGTGCTATAACGGTCAGCAGCAGGCACAGCACCGACAAAAGAAAATGTTTCATGGGCAAATGGAACGGGTTGTTCCAAGCGGTATTAGAAGAGTGCCAGTAGGACAATGTGCGGGAATATCCTGTAGGGACACGCTGCGCGTGTCCGCAAAAAACACGGACGCTGTTCGGACACGCGCGGCGTGTCCCTACGAATTCAATATAAATGGACTGGCCGGGGAAACCCAATATATTCGTTTACAGAAACAAAAAGCCCCGCAGCAATGTGCTGCGGGGCTTTCTAATAAAGAGCATTTCCGGAAAAGCGCTTGTGAAGTTGCTGTCTGCTAATGCTGAACAGCCAAAGTTTGGTGCAGGCTCACCCTGCCTTCGGTGCGCAGCACCACCTGATAAACACCCGGCACAAAGCCAGAGACGTCCAGATTCCAGCTGCTGGTGCCTGCTTCCAGCGGCTGCGAAGTCAATTTTCTGCCCAATACATCCCAGACTTCCAGCTGTGCTGCAACCGTTGTTTGATAACCGATCTGCACCGTTTGCGATGCCGGGTTGGGCGCCAGGGTCAGGGAGACGTCTGCCGGTGGGTCCAGCGCTTCCACACCCGTTGCCACCCCCAGCCAGTGGCAGCTCTGGTTGTTGCCGCAGGCCGTGTAAACTACCGCACAAGCCCCCAGGTGACCGGCCGCAGCATAGGTGTGCTGCACCGCAGCGGTGAAGTTGGATTTGACCACCTGCCGCCCGCCGTCGCCAAAGAGCCAAACCACCGAATCGATGCCGGCAGTAGGGCTGCGCAGAGCAAAGGAAAAGGTAAAACCCAGCGGCGCGGTGGCCGTGGCGGTGAAGGTGGGAGCCGCCGGCGGAGCCGCGCAGCCGCAGTTGGCAGCGCCAAACTTGGCGATCAGCCAATCGGATTTGCCGCCGCTGTTGGCGATGGTGTGCGGGCCAAAAGAAAGCCGGTCGCCCAGATTGCCCCCCAGGTAGAAATTGCCTTTGCTGTCTGCGGCCATTGCATCGATGTAATCGTCGGCCCCGGAGCCGGCAGGGCTTTTGGCCGAGTCCAGACTGAGAAAGGTGCCTGTGGCGGCGTCCAGACGCGCAAAATACAAGTCTGTACCGGTGCTCATCACGCTGTTGGACACCTGATAGGTACCGAAGCGCATCGTACTCCTGTAGATCCCTGCAATACCTACCACACCGTTAGAATACCGCATCCTATTGGTAACTAGACCTCCTAGGATCGATTGGCCGCTTTGAACCCACCTCAGGCCACCGCTGGAATCCAGGCTGGCGATAATTGGGAAACTCTCTCTCGTTGAGAGGGGATTGAGAAACACATGCCCCATGAAGGTATCGTTTGGGAGGGTTGCCCCCATGATAAAGAGATTGCCCTGGGCATCAAATGCGGGTTTGCTGGTCAGCCGGCCTGCCACAGCACCGTTTTTACGGAACCAGATCATTTTGCCCTGTGCGTCATAGGAGGCCACAAAATAGCCGATGTCGTTCACGTTGCCGTTAAAGGAGACGATGCCGGCAGAAGTACTGTAGCCGTCGAAGTAGTATTTTTTGCGGCGCGCGTCGTAGCTCAGCAGAAAGGCGGTGCCTTTGTCATACAGTAGATCGATCTGCGGCTTCACAACACCGGTGTAC
>JAEVZP010000041.1 GCA_023392185.1 Bacteroidota bacterium | reverse complement strand
CCCTGGCACAGGCCGACCGGCTCAAAGCGGAATTAGACCGCTACCGGCAAATGATGGGCGGCAAAGTAGCCCACGCCTTTGAGTTGGAATACACCTTCGAAAGCAACCGCATAGAAGGCAATACGCTGACTTTGCAGGAAACGGCGCTTGTGGTGGAAAAAGGGCTGACCATTGGCGGCAAACCGCTGACTGATCACCTGGAAGCCATTAACCACACCCACGCGCTGGAATACGTCAAAGAAATAGCTACCGGACGCGAACCCTTTACCGAAGCCGTGCTGCTCAATATTCACCGGCTGATCCTGCAAAGCATTGACAACACCCACGCGGGCCGCTACCGGAGCGTTCCGGTGCTGATAAGCGGCGCGGCGCACGTTCCACCACAGCCGTATCTATTGGCAAAGCAAATGGAAGATTATTTTCTTTGGGAGGCGAAAAACAGGGAGACGCTACACCCGGTTTTAAGGGCCGCAGAATTACACGAACGGCTTGTTACCATTCACCCTTTTATTGACGGAAACGGGCGGACGGCCCGCCTTGTGATGAATCTATTTCTTTTACAGCACGGCTACCCGATTGCCATTCTGAAAGGAGATACCGAAAGCCGCCTGACCTATTACACGGCGCTGGAAGCGGCACAGGTTGGGGACGATAAAACGCCTTTCCTACACCTGATTGCCGATAACGTCAAAAGCACTTTGGAACGAGTGCTGAATGTAATTGTCTGATCTATCAGACCAGCAAGGAGTTCAATGACCCGCTTGACTTCCTGGCAGCGCTGTTAATTCAGCCGATAGAAGCTCAATAACGTGAATCTCGCTTTAGGTGTCCCGTTTATCAGGTGATTGCTGTTAAAAGGGACACAGAGGCCACAAAGAAGACACAAAGGGCGCAGAGACTTCCGGAAATCCTCCGTGGAACGCTGTGTAGTATCTCTGGATTCTCCGTGTCCACTCTCCACGTAAAAACAGCAGTCCTGTTAAATAAATTGGGATCCGCATTTTGATGCTGGCGCAACACCGCTTTTAAGCGAACCCACTACTGGATGCGCCGGTATTGCTGCAGGACGGTGGCTGTATCGGGCTGACCGGGGCTGGGCAGCAGGGTGTCGAAGGCGGTGTAATAGTCGGCGCTGATATTGGAAATGGTCATGCCTTCCAGTCGGCCGTCCGAGAACTGCTGTTCCAGCACAAAGTCTTGAAGCGTCCATTGAAACGGTACCTGCGTCTGGGTTTCGCCGGCGCAAAGCCTGCCATAATACTGCGTACCGGTGCCGTCTTCCCGGTATTCATAATAATCGTCTAAAGCACATTCCGACATGGTGCTGCGGGTTACGATTACGTTGGAATCGGGGCGGCCTGCTTTCATATAGCGCAACGTGAAGTTGTCGAGTTGCCATTTACCAATCACAGAAGGCAGGGGCGCACCGCCTGTATCATCTCCTTTAGAACAAGCGGTCAAAAGCGCCAGCGCGCTCAGCGCAGCGATAAGGGATTTTTTCATGACAAACAGAAGGGACTGGTTTTAGTAAGAAGGGTTTGAAAATATGATTTTCCCGGCTCGCTGTTTCTCAGGGGATGAGTTTCACCTGCAGGATGGCCCCCTTTCCTTTGCCGCCTTCGGTAGAAATGTAGAAGCCGCCGTCAGCGGTAAAGGCAAGCCCTTCGGCCTGCGGAAAGTCTTTTTTATCCAGCGTATAAACGTGTTTGGAAGCGCCGGCTTTGTCCAGCACATATAAAAGACTAGCCGGGCCGTCGAGCACATACAGGTCGCCGGTCGCGGGGTGCAGGGCAATCTCAGAAGGCCGGATCTCGGCGCTTTTCTTTTTCTTCTTTTTAGATCCGCTTGCAGCCGGGTTGCCAGCCGATAATTGATAGACGGGCGGAGTGGAAAGCTGATGCGTATTGAGGTCGTAGGCATACACCCCTTTCGTGTCGGCATGCTCAGGATCTTTTCCTTTTACCGAGATCAGGAGGCGGCTGCGGCTGGCATCATAGGTCAGGCCTTCGGTATCCTGCTTTTTGCCAAGCGGCGTGGCATGCTGGCGCATGACGGGCGATTGTCCGGCAAAATTCTGAACCTCAAAAAGCTGCCCGTCGGCGCGCAACACCCAGGCCGTTTCGCCCACAATGGCAATGCCTTCATAGTCGCCGGGACCGGAAAACGGGATTTCCCTTTCTATTTTTCCGGTAGCAGGGTTAAACAGAAAAATGATTCCGTCTTCATCCTGAATAGCGGCCAGGAGGTTTTTATAAGGTGCCATTCCGGAAATTTCGGTCAGGGAGGCGGGCATTTCCCAACGCTCAAGCACGGTAAGGGCTTGGGTAGTCCGGGCTTCACCAGTATCAGAAACAGCGCTTTGTACCGACTGGCTGCGGGCTTCGCAACCGGCGGCAACGCCCAGCAGCAGGGCGAGGCTCACGACTTTTATTTTCCGGAAATACAGCATCATTGAAGTCTTTTTTAGAAAGCGCCCGGGATACCGGGACTATCGGCTTAGCAGCAACCGCAGGAATTGCTCCCGGGCGGTTCAAAATTCATACCCAACCGCTTTCTCCCCGGCTGGAATGATTTTGGCGCATTCCGTTTTTTTAGATCCCTACCCTCCCCTTTCCTATGAAAAACAACGGACAACACGTGCTGCTCACCGGCGGCACCAGCGGCATCGGACACGAACTGGCAAAGCTTTTCGCCAAAGATGGTTACAGCCTTACAATTGTGGCGCGCACCGAAGCCGACCTCGTGCGCGTGGCCGACGAACTGCGCGCCCTCGGCGCGCCGGAGGTCCACACCCTTGCCAAAGACCTTATGGACCCACAAGGCCCGTTCGAAGTATGCCGCGAGGTGAACCGGCCGGTCGATATTCTGGTCAACGACGCCGGGCAGGGTGCCTGGGGCGATTTTCTGGACATCGATATCGAGCGCGAACTGGCGATTATCCGCCTCAATATCGACGCCTATATCATCCTTACCAAGCACTTTCTTAAGGAAATGGTGGCGCGCGGTTCCGGAAAAGTGCTCAACGTAGCCTCGGTTGCCGGAAAAGTGCCCGGTCCGCTGCAGGCCGTGTACCACGCTACCAAAGCTTTTGTGCTTTCATGGAGCGAGGCCGTTAAGTTTGAAATCCGCGACACCAAGGGCGTTACCATCACCGATCTGATGCCGGGCGCAACCGATACCGATTTTTTCCACAAAGCCGGCATGGAAAGAGCTGTGGTGGTGCAGGAAGACAAGCTGGCCCCACCCGCCGACGTGGCCAAAGATGGCTATGAAGCGCTGATGAAAGGCGAAGACCGCGTGATCAGCGGCCTGATGAACAAAATCAACATCACGATGAGCAATGTGATGCCCGACGCGGTGGCGGCGGCGCAGGCTTATAAAGACAACAAGCAGGCCGACGAAGCCGATACCCGTTAAGGCGCTGCGCGATTCAAAATGCGCTTCTTACGGGAAGCGCATTTTTCTTTTTAAGGCAAAGATTTACTTCTCCTGCGCTTTCCAGAATTCGTCCTGCCAGGTGTCGTCGCAGGCCTGATGAACCGCCTCCAGCGCCGTGCCGATTTCGCGCAGGGTATGGGCCGGAAGGTGGGTTTCGAGGAAAGGAAACAAGGTTCGTTCTTCAAAACGGATGTGGGCCGTCACCGCATCGGCCAGCTGCTGCAGCAGCGGTGTTTCGGTAGCTTGCGCGCCGGCAGCCGCCAGATCGCGGATGAGAACGTGCTCGGCCCTAGCCTGCGCTACCAGCTCATTTCCGGCGGCCGGCGGAAACAAAATTTCCTCTTCTTCCCGGAAATGCGGCGCGAGATGGGCTTCCCAGAAGTAAGCCACATAAGGGGCCATACGCTCCGGAGCTGCTTCATAACGAATGCCTTGTTTAATCTTCCAGGCAAAAAGCAGCCCGTGGTGGTGATCGCGGGAAAGCGGCACAATGGCCTCGGCGCGCTTCATGGG
>JAEVZP010000013.1 GCA_023392185.1 Bacteroidota bacterium | reverse complement strand
CTGGTTGCCGCAACGGCAATGCTATAGGTGGCTCCCGCCGGAACCGTCAGGGTGTTCAGCGTAGAAGTGGCCGTAGGGAAAAACGGCTGGGCGGTGGTAGTAGTGCTGTTGGCAATACCGGTGATGGTGCCGCTGGCAAACTGCGTCCAGCCATTACCGGCGTCAATGGCACCCGGAGGGCCGCTGATGGCTCCCGGCTTGTACCAGGCGCTCACCGTCTGCGTGGCGCTGCTGCCACAAACACTACCGATCTCGGTGATGTTGACGGCGCTGGTACCGTTGTTGACGAAGTTGAACGTCGCCATACTCGACCCGTTGTTGTTGGCGAAGGTCGTGGTAATGGTCGTCTGTGCCTCCGCTTGCGTGCCGCTAAACCACGTCGCAAGCGACAAGGCAATAGGTAGGAGTAACTTTCTGAGTCTCATAAGAAAAGAACAAGGCGCCTACTTTATTAATGGGTGTTCGGCTTTATCCCGTGTTGGAGAAATTCCTCCCTGGCAAGCTCATGATAACGTTCTATTAAACGACAAGTAGTTAAAATTAGGTTTTCTTATACAGACAATCAATCGTTTTACCCAAGACTTAACACATCCTTTTGAACAAATTTCATGTAAAAAAAATGTTACATTGATTTTACAATCAACACATTACAGTTTGATACTTTTGGTCATTCCAACGTATATGTATTCTGAGCACCGCAGCAGCAGTGCCGCTTTTGCCTCTCTCAAACCAAAGCCGGAAATGCTCTTCTTTGGCCTCGCCGGCAAAACCCGGAAGCACAATAACGCACTGTTGCATTTTAAACAGGGCAGCACTTAAGAAACTATGCTGAAAAACTTCCGGCTATTAAAAACGGCCGTAAAATGCCCAGCCAGTTTCTGGTAGCCCAGCCAACTGATTGATGTACAGATCTGCGCCCGGGGATCTCCCGGAGCAGCAGACTTCACTTAAATCTACACGGCCCCAATCTCCGAAGGTGCAGGTCAGACAATAAACTCTCGCCGGAAAAAGTTTCTCTTCCGGAAAGAATATTCTTTACCCCAAACCTGGGGGTGTGTTTGAATGAAGGGAGCACAAAAAAGCCGGGGAGGGCGGGTTACCGCTTTTCAGCGACACAGGCCAGGCCCACCCTGACATCCAAAAACTGACCGCAACAGATTGGATTTTCGGCTGCTTCCCGTCACTTCGTCCCCATAGCTATCGGGAGGGAAAAACCCGGAATCTCCAGAATGCCTGAAAACAGCCCTCAGTCGTTTGAACACACCAGCCAAATCTCTAATACTGCTCTTCGCTGTTCGGAAAATCCTTCGTCTTTACATCCCGGATGTAATTTTCCACCGCCCCTTTCATCTCGTCATACAGATTGAGATAGCGACGCAGGAAACGCGGGGAAAAATTCTTCGTGATGCCCAGCAGGTCGTGAATCACCAGCACCTGACCATCCACACCACCGCCGGCACCAATGCCAATCACCGGAATCGAAACGGCCTGTGCCACCTTTTCGCCCAGTGCAGCCGGAATTTTCTCCAGCACCATCGAAAAGCAACCGGCGTCCTCCAACAGCGCGGCATTCTGTAGCAAAAGCGCCGCTTCGGCTTCCTCTTTGGCCCGCACCGAATAAGTGCCAAACTGATAAATGCTTTGCGGCGTCAGGCCCAAATGGCCCATCACCGGCACACCCGCCGAAATAATCCGGCGAATGCTGTCTTCCACCTCTGCCCCACCCTCCAGCTTAATGGCGTGCGCCCCCGATTCTTTCATAATCCGGATTGCTGAGTGCAGCGCCTGCTTGGAATCACCCTGATAGGAGCCAAAAGGCAAATCCACGACCACCAGCGCCCGGTTCACCGCCCGCACCACGCTTTGCGCATGATAGATCATCTGATCCAGCGTAATGGGCAGCGTGGTTTCATGTCCGGCCATCACGTTGGAAGCCGAGTCGCCCACCAGCAGCACGTCGATACCAGCATCATCGAGCACACGCGCCATCGAAAAATCGTAGGCCGTGAGCATCGAAACCGGCTCGCCCCGCTTTTTCATCGCTTGAAGGGTGTGGGTGGTTACTTTCTTTATTTCGCTGTGGACGGACATAAAAAGATATTGTGGGAAGCCAAAGGTCAATCAGCCAATGCCGGAATCCAAAAACGGAAAGCCAAAAAGATTGGCCTTTCCTCAAATGGCTTTCAAAAAGGACTTATTTCCGGAAAATAGTAGTATCCAAAGGACTTTAAGAAGCAAAAATCATTTCCGCCATCCGGGCAGCACGCTCAAATTCCGGGGTCCGGATACCGGTTGAAATATTGTTTTCGGCCGCCCAGCTGAGCAGATTGGTCGTGTTCATATTGCCCACCAGCTCGTCTTTGGCCATCGGGCAGCCGCCAATCCCGCCAATTGCACCATCAAACCTGCGGCAACCGGCATTCCAGGCAGCCTCGAGCTTCCCGCGCCAGTTGGTAGCTGTGGCATGGAAGTGGGCCGAGATCACCGCCTGCGAAAATTGCGGCACCAGTTTCCGGAAAAGGGCATCAATGGTAGCCGTTTCGGCCACGCCTACCGTATCAGCCAGCGAAATGTTTTTCACGCCAAGCACCGCCAGCTGTCCCGCCTGTTCGGCCACATAGTCAGGCGTATATGGATCGCCATACGGATTGCCGAACCCCATCGAAAGATACACAACCGCTTCTTTGCCCGTCTTCTCACACACTTCCTGCAAGGCTTTCACGTCGTCCATCGCCTCGGCAATCGACTTGTTGGTATTGCGCTGCTGAAAGGTTTCGGAAACCGAAAGCGGGAAGCCGAGGTAATGCACCCGCTCGTGCGCGGCCGCACTTTCGATGCCCCGCTGATTGGCTACGATTACCAGAAGTTTGGTGTCACTTCCTTCCAGATTCAGCGCATCCAGTACCTCCGCTGTGTCGCGCATTTGCGGAATGGCTTTGGGGGAAACAAACGAGCCGCAGTCGAGAATGGGAAAACCGCAGCGCAGCAGCTGATTCAGGTACGCAATTTTTTCGGAGGTGGGAATAAAATGCGCCCAGCCCTGCATTGCATCACGCGGACATTCTACAATCTGAAGAGAAGATTCCATAGCCGATAAAGGTAAGAAAGGACCTCAACCGAACGATTAGAGGCCTGAATTTCCGGAAAATCACGAGCAGCACTATTTCCCAAAGTCTGCCCCCGTTCTATAAAAACGACACTGCAATTATTCGCGCGGATTCACACAGGTCAGAGATTCATTACCAAACAGCCATTTCGAAGCAGCCCATACTTTCTGTCACCCCTCTCCTGCGGAGAGGGGCCGGGGGAGAGGCCGCTACACCCACTGTGCCATCTCCGACTGATATTTTCGCGCCGCTTCATGCGCCTTCCCGGCAAAATCCTCGCCCTTGCTCAGGCTGCAAATGCCCCGGCTTACGTTGATTAATAAGCCGCCGTCGCTGTTGCAGCCCGCTTCACACACCGACGGCACATCGCCGCCCTGCGCGCCCACGCCCGGCACCAGAAAGAAATGCTCCGGCAATAAATTCCGGATATGACGCAGGCCGTCGGGATTGGTCGCGCCCACGACAAACATCAGGTTGTCCGGCGTGCCCCAAGAAGCGGTTTTACGCAAGACCACTTCAAAAACTTTTTCGCCGGCTTCGGTTTTCAGCCGCTGAAAATCGGCGTTTCCCTTATTGCTCGTCAGGCCCAGCACAATGCCCCATTTCCCGGAAAATTGGAGAAACGGTGCCACACTGTCTTCCCCCATGTACGGCGCAATCGTCACGGCGTCAAACGGGTAGGTCTGGAAAAATGTTTTAGCATATTGCGCTGCCGTGTTACCAATATCGCCGCGCTTGGCATCGGCAATGGTAAGGCAGTCGGGGCCAATGTAGGCTCGGGTTTCCTCCAGGATTTCCCAGCCACGAACGCCCTGGGCTTCGTAAAAAGCGGTGTTCAGTTTATAGGAAACAGCAAACTCGCGGGTGGCGTCAATAATCCGTTTATTAAATTCCAGAACGCCGTTTTCCTTTCCGGAAAGATGCGTGGGCAGGTTGGCGGGGTCGGTATCCAGCCCGACGCAGAGCATGGATTTTTTGGCGCGGATAGCGGCTACAAGGTCGGAGCGATTCATTTCGGTTGCTTAGGCGTTGTATTTTCCGGTTTTGTCGGTAATGTGCATGTCTTCTATAAAAGACCGGTGCAGTTTCATATTGATTAGTAGCTCGTCGGCCCCGGCGTTTCGGGCGGCTTCCTGCATATCCTCCAAAAGCGAAAACACCGCTTCATAGGTTCCTTCCACCGTGGTCTCAAACGGCCCAACGACATATTTCAATCCCGAATTTTGCACCACTGCAATCGCAGCATCCACAATTTCGTAGGCTTTGTCTTTCGGGTAGCGCAAGGGCAAAAACTGAATGGCGAGATTGACGGTTGCATTGTTTGAAGCCATTGTTCTGAGGATTTTTTAAGGAGAGCAGGAAGCCGGCCAGATTCCAGAAGCGTTCCAGCGGAACGCTTCGTGGGTTATAAACAGGATATCGGATTCTAACCGCGTTCCAGCGGAACGCTTCGTGGGTAGTAGGAAAAAATAGGTTTTATACCAGCCGCGTTCCAGCGGAACGCTTCGTGGGTAGCGAAGAAAATGTGTTTTATACCAGATGCGTTCCAGCGGAACGCTTCGTGGGTAGGAAAAAATAGGTTTTACACCAGCCGCGTTCCAGCGGAACGCTTCGTGGGTAGGAATTCGTTGCAAAGAACGGACTTCGCGGGCGTTTGAAAAGCATTTCACTTCGGCGCACCTGTTTTGGAAAAAAAGGCCGGAATTTCCGGAAAAACTTCCCCAAAAATCAGCGGTGCGGCGGATTACGCTGGGGGATTTCAAAGGTTTCGCCATCGGCCAAAACAGAAACGTCCAGGTCGCGGATCGTCAGCTTTTTCTCTTCATTAAATTCCAGAATGTTGGTGGAATGGCTGCGAACGCCGTCCATAAGAATCACCACGCCGCTGCCCACCACCTTTCCGTTCAATCCTTCGGTAACAATGATAGCCGTGTCTTCCTCAATACCGATGCCAATGCTGGCCGGATTGGTGGCAATCACCTGCGCCATGCGCACAAACCGGCCCCGGTGCACAAAATGGGTGTCAATACAAACATCTTTCAGAAACTCCAGTCCGGTAGTCACCTTCACGCCGGCAGCCACCATCTCCCGCTCACCGGCACCGGCAAAAATCATGGGCGTGGAAAGCGCCATAGCACCTGCGCTCGTGCCGCCCACGGTGAGCTTGTTGAATATATACGCTTCCTTGGGGTCGGTGAGGAAGGGCGTGCCGCCGTAGATAGACGTGAGCCGGAGCTGGTCGCCGCCGGTCATGAAAACCGCATCTGCCTTCCGGATGCGTTCCCGCAGCGCTTCCTCATCCACGTCCCCGCGGCTGTTGTGGTGGATATGCCCCACCTCGCGCGCGCCGTATTTCATGAAAGTGGCTTTATACGCCTTAAATCCTTCTTCCGTATCTGCAGCGCTGGCGGTAGAAATCAGCTCTATATGGGGATGTTTTTTAGGGCAATTTTCTACAAAAGCAGCCAGCACCGGGCATGCCGCCCCCAGCGGTTTTTGATCGCCCGGCTCTTTACTGCCTTCTTTTTGCTCGGCACCGCCTACAATCACGAGGCAGCCGTTGGGCACGGTGCAATGACTGGATGTTTTTTTCTGTGAATCCATAGCAGTCAGAACGTTTAAGAATCGCTCTTTGCGGTGCTCAAAAACCCTGCCCGGCAAGGGGATATTTCCGGAAAAAAGAGGCTTAAATAGAGAAGGTTTTCCGGAATTTTTGGAAAACAATGCTCAAGAAAAAAGCCGAAAGGCTTGCTGTTCAAGTCTTTCGGCTTTTAGAAAATGTAGCGAGGACGGGAGTTGAACCCGTGACCTCAGGGTTATGAATCCTGTGCTCTAACCAACTGAGCTACCTCGCCAGGATATGCCGGACTTTTTCCGGAACGGGCCGCGAAGATAGGAAGCGGATTCTTTTCTTACAAACGCATTTTTTTCCGGAAAGCTTCCGATAAGGAAACCACTTTTCTTTCTTCATAATCAAAGGCTACCAGACCGGTGCGTACCTCAGCCACCACAACAGGCGTTTCGCCGGCCTTTTCCATCCGGTAATAAAACGAAAATCCTTTGGCCGAAGCATCGCCACCAAACACCGAAATCCAAAGCGTGTCGCCATAAAACGCTTCGGCGCGGAACGCGATTTCTGCGTCGGCCATAATGAGGCTGTGGCCGCTGCAGTCCAGCTCCGAAAAGCCGTATTGCGCCAGGGTTTGCGCCCGCGCTTCGTGGGCCAGCGTCAGGATACGGTCGTTGCCCAGGTGGCCACCGTAGTTCATATCGGCGATGCGCAGCGGGAACTGCAAAGTGGCCAAGGCGGGCGAATCCGGAAAGATTATTTTTACGCGCTTCAAAAGAGAAAAATTTTCTGCAAAACAACACGATGAAAATCATCTGCATTGGCCGCAATTACGCAAAGCACGCTGCCGAACTCCAAAACGCCGTTCCCGACCAGCCGGTTATCTTTCTCAAACCCGAAACCGCCCTACTCCCCAAAGGCGAAGCGCTTTCCATTCCTGCTTTCACCAGCGACCTGCATTACGAATGCGAGCTGGTGGTGAGAATTGGCAAGGAAGGAAAAAATATCCCGGCTGCCGACGCGCTGGATTACATAGACGGCGTTACGCTCGGTATTGATTTTACGGCGCGCGATGTGCAGGAAAACCTGAAAAAGAAAAGCCTGCCCTGGGAGCTTGCCAAGGCGTTTGACGGCTCGGCAGCGGTGGGAAATTTCCGGAAAACAGACGGCTCTGGCGACTTGAAAAACGTACGTTTTGCCTTAGAGAAAAATGGCGAAGCCGTGCAGTCGGGCCACACCGCCGACATGCTGTTTCCGGTGGCGGAAATCATTGCTTTTGCCTCGCGCTACTTCACGCTTCAGCCCGGCGATTTCATTTTTACCGGAACGCCGGAAGGCGTCGGGCCGGTGAAAAGCGGCGATGTTTTAAAAGGAATTTTGGGAGGCGAAACGGTGTTTGAGATCAGAATCGCTTAAAGTTGACGTAACGGAGGCGCTTTGCCGGGATTTTTCTCTGTAAAAAATCTGCGAGAAATTTCTTACGAAATTCAATTAAAAGCGGTGTTCCTGAGAAATGTCTTTTAAACCCTTTTCCGGACTGCCACTCCATAAGCGCAGCAATTAACTTCGCCCTTCATTATGAAACATTTTCTTCCACTTGCCGGTCTTTTTCTTCTTTCCTTTTGTGCCCGGGCCCAACAACCCCAGGCTCAAAACGCAGCTACCAATAAAGTAGGTTGCATGGACCCAGACACGCGCCTGTTGAGCGAAGAAGTGCGCCAACACTATGCCGCTCAGGGCTTTGCTGTGGTGCGCAACGCGATGCTGACGATGTCTTCCAACCAACCGTTTCCGGTGGTGATTGAGCTGGCCGAGAAAGAGAAATACCAGATTGCTTTTATTGCCAACAAAGACGCCAATCTGCTGACCACCGAAATCCTGGGGCCCGACAAGCGTCGCCTGTTTCACGAAACCAATCGGACGCGCAAAACCGGCAGCCGCGTAATTTCCTTTCCGTTTACCGCTCCCAAAACCGACGCGTATCTGTTTA
The DNA here is from genome assembly GCA_023392185.1 of Bacteroidota bacterium. GTDB lineage: Bacteria > Bacteroidota > Bacteroidia > Chitinophagales > Chitinophagaceae > UBA1952. The sequence continues at coordinate 3,158 of JAEVZP010000013.1, read as the reverse complement.
TCCTGCAACAGAACCTGCGGCGCGACGAAACCTGCGGCGGCTTCCTGATGTTCCGCGACACGCTGAAAACGCGCACCGCCCCGGTGGCATCTTTTTAGCAGCCTTTTCCGGAAAAAACAGCCTTATGGAGGTAGCCATTGAGCCGTCGTGGAAAGCGGCCTTGCAGCAGGAGTTTCAAAAGCCTTATTTTGCCCGGATTGCGCAGGGTCTGAAAGCGGAACTTGCGCAGGGTAAAAAGATTTTTCCGGCGGGCGGCGAGATTTTCAATGCCTTTAAATTTACCCCTTTTGACGCGGTAGAAGTGGTGATTTTGGGCCAGGACCCGTATCACGGACCGGGGCAGGCGCACGGGCTGTCGTTTTCGGTGAAGCCGGGCGTGGCCGTACCGCCGTCGCTGCAAAATATTTATAAGGAAATCCACGCTGAATTTGGATATCCCATTCCCCGCACCGGCAATCTGGAATCCTGGGCGAAACAGGGCGTTCTGCTGCTCAACGCTTCGCTGACGGTGGAAGCCCACAAGGCGAATTCCCACGCCAAACTCGGCTGGCACGAGTTCACCGATCAGGTGATTTACCAACTGGCGACGCAAAAAGAGCACCTTGTGTTTATGCTGTGGGGAAAATTCGCTCAAAGCAAAGCGGTGTTGATTCCACCGGGCCAGCACCTCGTTTTGAAAAGCGCGCATCCCTCGCCGCTCTCGGCCCACAACGGTTTTTTCGGTAATAATCATTTCAAAGAAGCCAACGACTACCTCGTGGCCCACGGCAAAAAGCCGATTGACTGGCGCGTTGAAGACTAAAGTCATTTTGCTCAAAAAATGGGACCTTCAGCCCTAATGTCGTTGTAAGACGAAGCGCCTCTAAACCTCCACACCCTATTTTCGCCCATGTTTTTCCCGAAGCGGATCCTGGCGCTGGCGGTTGCCTTTTTGCCTTTAACAACGAGCGCACAGGCCGATAGCAATCTGCGCCGTATTTCAGACGAAATCCTGTTGCGCGGCACTTGCTACGACAATCTGCGCACCCTCTGCAAAACCGTCGGTCACCGCCTCAGCGGTTCGCCGCAGGCCGAAAAAGCCGTGCGCTGGGGTGAAAAAGCTTTGCAAGCCGCCGGCGCCGACTCTGTCTGGCTTCAGCCCGTTACGGTACCGGTATGGATTCGCGGCACAGAATCCCTTAAAATTGATTTCGGCAAAGGCCCCAAAAGCGTTCCGCTGCTTTCGCTGGGCAATTCACACGGCACCGACGGCAGGGATCTTTCCGGAAATCTGGTGATGGCCGGCAGCATCGACGCTCTCAAAGCCCTGCCACAAGACGCCGTGCGCGGTAAAATCGTGTTTCTGAACTACCGCTTCCGGCAGGATTTCGTGAATACTTTCCGCGGCTATGGCGATGCGGTTCCCAACCGCAGCCGCGCCGCCAACGTTGCTGCCGCTATGGGCGCAAAAGCGGTCCTCATTCGCAGCGTTTCCACCGGCCTCGACGACTATCCCCACACCGGGATGATGCGCTATACCGACAGCACCCAAAAAATTCCGGCAGTCGCCATTGGCAACCAAACCGCTGACGCCCTCGCAGAAGCTTTTCTTTCCGGAAAGACTCCTACCGCTACCCTGCGCTCCGAATGCCGGATGGCCGGCACGGCACCTTCCTTCAATGTTATCGGCGAGATTAAAGGCGGTGAACTCCCGGAAGAAATCATTGTAGTGAGCGGCCACCTCGACAGCTGGGATGTGGGCGAGGGTGCACATGACGACGGCGCAGGCTGCGTGCAGGCCATTGAAACAATCCGCACGCTGAAGGCGCTCGGCCTCCGGCCCAAACGCACCATTCGGGCGGTGCTGTGGATGAACGAAGAAAACGGTGTGCGCGGCGGCGCGGCCTATGCCGACAGCGCGCGACAAAAGGGCGAGAACAACATTTTTGCTTTTGAAAGCGACGGCGGTGGTCATTCTCCGCGTGGACTCACCTTTGAATTTCCGCCGCAGGATCCCAACAAAGCCGAAAAGCGCGCACGACTGGTGAAGTTCGCCGAAGACCTTTCTTTTCTTGGATTGTATGATTTTTCCGGAAATCATGCCGGCACCGACCTGGAACCGCTAATCGAAAACGGCACTGTTGGCTGCGGCCTTGCGCCCGATCCGCAGCGCTACTTCGACCTGCACCACACGGCAGCCGATGTGTTTGAAACCGTCAACCACCGCGAGCTCAAGCTGGGTGCGGCAGCAATGACGGGCATGGCGTGGATTGTTTCGCAACATGGCCTCTGATTCGCTTTTACGCCGGTTGCTGCGCCGTCCGTCGGCGGCGCTTTCGCTGGGCGTTATCGTGCTGACGGCGTTGCTGGCGCTTTTTGCCTATGTTTTTGCCCCCGATGCCACACCCGATGCAGCACGCACGATTGTGGAGCTGGGCGCGAAAAGTCCGGGATTTAAAATACAGCTGTTGCCCGTGCCGAGAACAGTAGTTCCGCATCAGAAAACAGGGTTTGCGCGGGTTTTTACCGGCACGCCCGACCAGTTTCAGTACGTTCCCATCAACGGTTATTCCCTGGAAGGGGCCACCGTGCTGGCCCGCCATTATATTGACGACGGCCTGGAAGACACGCTGCGCTTTCCGGTGACGTTGCTGGTTCCCCAAAACGCCTTAGCATTTCCGGAAAAATATCTTCAGACCGCTGTTCAACGGCAGACTTTTTATCTTGGTACCGACCGCTACGGACGTGATATTTTATCGCGCTTGCTGGTGGGTGCGCGGGTGAGTATGGCAGTGGGTTCTATTGCCGTATTGTTGTCGCTGAGCATCGGCATTTTTCTGGGCATGATTGCCGGTTATTACCGCGGGCTGACCGATTCGGTGGTGATGTTTCTGATCAATATTCTTTGGGCCATCCCTACCCTGCTGCTCGTTTTTGCCATCACCATCGCTATCGGAAAAGGTTTTTGGCAGATTTTCATTGCTATTGGACTAACGCTCTGGGTGAGCGCGGCCCGCCTCATTCGCGGGCAGGTGATTGTGCTGCGCGAAATGGACTATGTGCAGGCCGCCCGCGCACTGGGTCTTTCGGATTTCCGGATTCTGACACGTCATATTCTGCCCAATATTGCCGGTCCGCTTCTGGTGCTGGCAGCGGGCAATTTTGCTACCGCTATTTTG
>JAEVZP010000185.1 GCA_023392185.1 Bacteroidota bacterium | reverse complement strand
ATGCAGAGATCAGCAGACAACGGGGGCAATCCATTCCCGGAATTTTTGCCGAGAGCGGTGAGGCCGGTTTCCGGAAAATGGAACAGGAAATACTCCAAAACATCCTGCTGGAGAGCGGTTGGGACCTTCTGGCGACCGGCGGTGGCACGCCCTGCTTTGCCGATAATCTCGAAAAGCTCAAAGCAGCCGGAACGGTGGTGTATCTGGACGTTCCGCTGCCGCTTTTGGCTGAACGCATCCGCGCTCAAAAAGGCGTGCGTCCGCTGCTGGCCGGGCCAGACGAAAAAGTACTTCTCCAAAAGCTGCAAAGCCTGCTTGCGGCACGCCTGCCTTACTACCAACAGGCGCATCACACCCTTGCTGCCGAAGGCCTTACGGAAGCTACCTTTGCGCTATTATGATGCTTTATCGTCCGGCCCTTATCCTGGGCGCACTGCTGGCCGCGCTGGCCGTTATCCTGGGCGCCTTTGGCGCGCATGCGCTCAAAGAGGTGCTCCAACCCGAGCAGTTGGTCACCTTCGAGACCGGCGTGCGGTACCAGATCTATCACAGCTTTGCCCTGTTGGTAACCGGCCTGCTGTATGCCTTCCGGCCCACGCGCGCGTTGCGCATTGCCACGCTGCTTTTCGGCCTGGGCATTTTGCTCTTCAGCGGCAGTATCTACCTCCTGGTCTTTCTGAAGAACAACGGCGTGGGCATTGGCCCGGTCGGTATCATCACCCCAATGGGAGGGGTGTTGTTCGTTGCCGGCTGGATGGCGATGGCCACGGCTTTTATTGATTATAAAGGTATCAGGAATTAGGGCTTTGTAAAGACAAGGCATGCCTTGTCTTTTAGAGAAATTAAGGCATTAAAAGAGTCAGAAGTGCGGTAAAAGTGCGCTGGACGGCGGCTTTTTCCGGAAAGGGCCGCCGCTTGATGCGGGAGGTTTGCCGGGAGAACCCGAAACGTTCCTGTTCCCTTTTGGGGGAGCCATTTATTTTCAAAGCAAAAAAACAACTGTATGCGCGTTATCGCTCTTATTCCCGCCCGTATTGATTCCAGCCGGTTTCCCCGCAAAATGCTGGCACAGATTGGCGGAAAATCCGTGATCCGCCGCACCTACGAGTCGGCTCTGGCCACCGGTCTTTTTGAAGAAGTGGTGGTAGTGACCGACAGCGACGAGATTGAAGCGGAAATCCGGGTAGCGGGCGGACCGGTTTTCCGCAGCACCCGGCCTTTTGAGAGCGGCACCGACCGGATTGCAGAAGCCGCCGCTGACCGCGCCGCCGATATTTTTGTCAACGTGCAGGGCGACGAGCCTTTTGTGCAGCGCGAGCCGCTGGCGCAGTTGCTGGCCCTTTTCAGTGGCGAAGACGCGCTGCAGGTGCAGGTAGCCTCCCTGGTGCAGGCGCTGAAAGATCCGCAGCTCATCGCCGATCCTAACTACGTGAAAGTGGCCCTCGACCTGCGGGGTAACTCCCTGTTTTTCTCCCGCTGTCCCATTCCCTACGTACGCGACGCCAGTGTGGGCCTGCCTTACTACGAACACATTGGCGTGTATGCGTTCCGGAAAGAAGCCCTGATGCAGTTTACACGCTGGGAGCCGACGCCGCTGGAGCGCACCGAAAAAATTGAGTGCCTCCGCTTTCTGGAACACGGCATTCCACTGCGCATGGCCATTACCGAATACATGGGTGTGGAGATAGATCATCCGGAAGATCTTGCGCGTGCCGAGGCCATGCTGCAGGGCTAACAGCACAATACCGGGCAGGCGCGGGCGTCGTGGTCCGGTTTTTTGCACAGCGCGTGGCTGTAGAAAACCGGCTTTTTATGTTTGATAAAGACTTACTGAACGCAATCAAAGACCACCTGATGCAGGCAGGTCAGACGGTGGCTGCGGCGGAAAGCGTTACTTCCGGCTTGCTGCAAATGGCATTCTCCAACGCCGAAGACGCCATGAAGTTTTATCAGGGGGGCATCACTGCCTATAATATCGGGCAGAAGGCGCGTCACCTCGATATTGATTCCATTCACGCCATCAACTGCAACTGCGTTTCTGAAAAGATGGCCGCAGACATGGCCCGGAGTGTATGCCGTCTTTTCACCAGCGATTGGGGTATCGGCATTACCGGCTATGCCTCGCCGGCTCCGGAATCCGGGGGAAAGACCTTTGCTTATTTCGCAATTGCGCAGGGCGATACCGTGAAACTCAGCCATCGTATCGAGCCCCGCAAAAAAGGGGTGGCGGAAGTACAGCTCGAGTATGTGAACACCATGCTGGAATCCTGGAAAGCACTCCTGGAAAAACAGCATTGATCCCGCAACGCCGGGCTGCGTTGGCAGGTGTTGTTTGAGGCCCACTTCGTTAGCCTATCCGGATCTTCCTTTCAGGTCACAAGCTGTGCTCCCGGGGACAACTAATGCCTCTTAATGGATTTGCTGCTCTTTGTGTTTTAACTGATACCCGAAAGCCCGGACCTGTTCCACCTGACGAATTCAGGCAACCCTCAGAACCAGTGCCGTCAATCCAACATAAGTAAAATTCCGTGGAAACGCCTATTTTCACCCGCTTTCTAAAACCTTTTTTATCTCCAAAATGACCGCTTCAACAACTACGCTCCTTACGGATTTGCAAGACGGTATCCTTACCATCACCATCAACCGCCCCGACAAGCTGAACGCCCTGAACAAGGACGTGATTACTGAACTGGGCGCTACACTTGATGAAGCGATTACGAACACGGATGTAAAAGCCATTTTGCTGACCGGTGCAGGTGAAAAAGCTTTTGTGGCCGGCGCTGATATTTCTGAATTTGCTTCGCTGGATTCACAGGGGGGGGCTGCGCTGGCCCAGCGGGGTGCCGATCTGGTTTTCGATGCCATTGAAACCGCTCCCAAGCCGATTGTGGCGGCCGTCAACGGTTTTGCACTCGGTGGTGGCTGCGAGCTGGCCATGGCCTGCCATTTTCGTACCGCAGCTGAAAAAGCCAGATTCGGGCAACCGGAAGTGAATCTCGGTCTGATTCCCGGCTATGGTGGCACCCAGCGCCTCACCCGTCTTATCGGTAAGGGCCGTGCTACAGAGCTGCTCCTCACCGGCGATATGATCGGTGCCGAGGAAGCCTACCGCATCGGGCTCGTAAACCACGTGTACCCGGCAGGGGAGCTGCTTGAAGAAACCCGGAAAATTCTTCAAAAAATCATTTCCAAAGCCCCGCTGGCGGTTTCTAAAGTGCTTGCCTGCGTCAATGATGCCGCCGCAGCTGATGCGGAAGGTTTCAAAAATGAGATTTTCCGTTTCGGTGAAAGCTTTGCAACCGAAGATATGCGTGAAGGCACCAGCGCTTTTATGGAAAAACGCGCAGCTAATTTCAGCGGACGCTAGCTTAGGTTTTACAAGTCCTGTTTGGCAGGGTAATGCCTGCTGAGCAGGACTGTGTTTTAGAGGTCTCAATCAGGGGTCAATAACAGTTTTGTCCTGGACATTCTAAAAACTTGCTTTGTTCGGATTCTCCGGCAGGATTGTCAGTTTGACTAATATGCAAATGTGAAACATGGAAAATGACACATGATACACAAAACAGGATACATGACTTCTTGCCTGTAACGCTCCTGTTCCTTACCTTGTAGCCCAAAATCTCAGCATCTGCACATGCGGAAATCTTTTGTACGCAGTATTCTTCTCCTTTCTCTGGCCGGCGCTACCGTGCTTCCGGCACAGGCACAAAGAAAATATGACCGGGGCTGGCTGGAGCCGGAACTGAGCGAACCAATCGGCTGGTCGCTGGGTGCCACCGTGGGTCTTTCGGACCTGTGGGGCGATGTAGGCACCCGCACGCCGCTGGATCATTATGCCAACAGCGAATACTGGGGCAATACCCATTTTATGGGTGGCGTATATGCCCGCTATACTTTCCATCCGGCTATTGCGACCCGGCTCAGCGCCAACTTCGGCACCCTGTACGCGAACGACAACTGGAATAAAACCAAGGCAGAGAAGGCCGACAAGCTCAATGACGACCACGTGCAGCGTTATCTGCGCAATCAGGATGTGCGCAGCTATGTATGGGAGGGCTCGCTGATGGCAGAGGTAATGCCGTTCCGGTTTGACAATACCACCGCTATGGCCCGCAAGCGCATGCAGCCCTATATAATGGCCGGCGTGGGCGTGTTCA
>JAEVZP010000155.1 GCA_023392185.1 Bacteroidota bacterium | reverse complement strand
AAGCGCAGCCGCCGGTAGCGGATAAACAGGTGGGTAAGGAGGCGGGCGGGCAGGGACTGCCATTCGGCATTGAGGCGGGAGCCGTGGCAGAATTCTTCAAAGCGAAAGCGCTTGGTAGCCGCTGTTTCTGCGTTGAAATCCGACAGGTCGTGACCAAAAGGTGCGTCAAGCACAAAGAAGTGGGTATAGAGCTTTGCGTAGCGCAGCATCAGGTTGGTGTCGATCCCATAGAGGCGGAAGCGCTCATCGAAGCGGCCGAAGGATTCGAAAAGGTTCCGGCGAACGGCCACGCCGCTCATCACCGCTACGGTGTGGCGGGAAGGCTGCTTTCCATAGCGGGCAGCCGACCAGTATTTGCCTTTAAAATACCGGAAATGTCCGGGGCTGACCACCTGCTTGCCCACCCGGATGAGGGGCGCAAACAAAGCGATATCCGGATGTGCGGCAGCAGCTTCCTGCAAAGCATTTAGATACGAACCATCAAAACTGCTGTCCTGATCCAGGAAAATCAACAGATCGTAGGGCCTTTCCCAGCCGGCGGCCTCGTTGTAAACCCGGGACAGCGGTGTGTTTTCCGGATGGTGCCGGTAGCAGACCTGAAGCGGAAGGGCTGCCTCCAGTTGGCGAATCGCTGCTTCGGGTTGCGGCTCCGGGCTGTTGTCCCAGATCAGCAGGGTGTCTGTGGCTTCCAGCGCCGCCGCTGCTGCCAGCAGCGACCGGATGGTGGCCGCCTCAGAAATCGTTTGTCGGTACAGAACCGTCAGCAGCAGCAGGGCAGACCTTTGCCTGGCGGTATTGTTCATAAGCAAACCAGCAATAGAAAAGCAAGAGAAAATAAACCCGGTAGGGCCAGGAACCGGCTATAAACTGAAAGGTAAACAGATATAAAAACGAACTGCACAAAGCCAGCGTTGCGTTGAGTAAAACGCTGCGCGGACAGGCTTTCAACAACTGCACGACGGGGCGGTTGATTTTCCAGAAAAAAAGAAACGGGAAGATAATGAGGCCGCCGAAGAGCAGCACGAGCGTGATGAGGTACGAATCGAAATACGTGGCGACCATCGGGTGAGAAAAGCCCAGCCCCCGCACCCGGAAAAACTGCGGCAGATCGGCAAACTGTACCAGCCGGCCCAGCGCCGATTCTTCTTTGACGCCGCCGCTCAGCAGCGAAGCAAAAGTAGCCCCCACCGCTGCTACCGGAATCAGATATAGCCAACCCCGCAGCCGGGGCAGGAGCCGGCTGCCGAGCAATACGGCAATGCCCAGGGCATCCATGATCAGCCCGACGCGGGTGCTCGTCTGCCACTGACCATATACCAGCGCCACCATCAAGAAGAGGCCCCAGGCGCGCTTCCGCAGCGTCATCGGTTCAAAGATCTGCCGGGCGGCCAGCAACACCACGCCGATGCCCAGGGCAATCGTTTGGGTAATGGGGCTTACGAAAATACCGGTGACCCGCAGGCTGTCGTTGCGCACATAATTGGCTTTTCCGGCCAGCACCGGGTGGGGAAACCAGGTTTTGAAATAATCGAAAAACCACAAGTCGCGGACATCGCCTTTATAACCCAGCTTTTGTATGCTGCCGGCCAAGGCCACCAACACCGACACCCAGATCAGGCTGTTGACCACAAAAGCCGGGCGCACCGCCCGGAAAGCGCCGTAGCGAAACAGCAGAAAAAGAAACAAAATCGGCAGCAGAAACAGCCGGAGCGATTGCAACAGATCAGGGAGGCGTCTGCCGGGCGTCAGATCATTGAGCAGGATGACTATCAACGCCGGGAAAAGCAGCAACAAAAACTGCCGCGCCTGCGTGTTGAAGATGGTCAATCCGGGACTTCTGCGCAGCACCATAAAGGCCAGAAAAGCAGTCAGGTATTCAAAATAAGGCTTTAAAAAACCAACAAAGGTGCGGGGTAGCAGGTAGCTGGCATGGATAAACACCCAGTCGTAGCTGACCATAGCAAACAAGACCACGCCGAACAGTTCCGGGTACCGGCGTTGTTGCAGGTGCCGGACCGTCAGGTAGTATTGGAGCAGGATGATGGCTGGTGCCAGAACAGCTATCATGGAGCAGGCGGAAGTTTTAAAGCATCCCGCAGGCGATAGGACCGTGCCGTCAGGCTCAGGGCTTTTTTCGTGATCCAGGAAGCGGATTCCAATTGACAAAAATCGCTCAGCTGCTGCCGGTGCAGGGGCGACAGCCGGTCGCAGTACAGCGCCAGGAAAGCTTTTGCCATCCGGATTTGGGGAGCCAGATAATCCCGGTTGCCCCGGAACTGCGCCAGGTTGTCGGCGATCTTCTCCCGGAGGCCGACCTGCCGGTTGGTGGCTGCCGTCACGTTGCCGCCATGTTGGCGATAGCGCACCAGCGGGTGTGGACTGTAGCCATAGCTGCCAAAGGAAAAAGCAATAAGCCCGAGCCAGGCGTCGTGCATGGGGGCTGCGCCGGGGGACATTTCTTCAAAACAACGGCGCATTTCCGGGTTCATCAGCAGGGTGCATCCGGTGAGGAAGTTGCCAAAAAGCAGCGATTGAAGCCGTTCTTTTTCCGGACGGATGCGCAGTATTTTCCAAAACGAACCGGCATAGAGATGGCCGGTTGCATCGGTAAGCGCCAGATCGGAAAAGCTAAGTGCCGGGCCTGTTTTGCGGTCTTCCGCCGCTTGGAGCCACAGGCTGTTGGTGGCTAGTTTTTCTTCCGCCCATACATCGTCCTGATCGCAAAGGGCAATATTATTTCCGGGTTGACAGCAGGAAACGGCCCGCTGAAAATTGGCAATCACGCCCAGCCGTTGGGGATTTTCGAACAGGCGGATGCGTCCGGCGGCGGCTTCTTCCTGCAGGATGGCTGCCGTGCCATCATCGGAGCGGTCATCACAAACCACAATCTCAGCCGGTGCAAGCGTTTGCCCGTACAGCGATTGGAGCTGCTGCCGGATATAAGGTGCGCCGTTGCAGGTAGCGACGGCTATCGAAACGGGGCGGGTCATGGATGGGCAGGGCGCAAAAAAGGCAGGTAGCGGCCCAGGGCCTGCCGCAGTGCCTCATTGCGGAACAAAAATAGCTGAAGGACAATATAAGTGAGGGTGGTGCTGCCGCCGAGCAGGGTCAGCCATAGCAAAGAGCTGCTTTGCTCCCATAAGCGCGGCGGCAAAAATAGGATGATAGCGAAAGGCAGGGCGGCGAGCAGCGCTTCTCCCAGCAGGCGGGCACTTCCCGGAACGGCCACGTTTTTGCGAACCCCCAGATAATAAGCCAGGGTTACGGCCAGCTCTGCCCCAATTCCGGAAACGGCGGCACCATCCTGCGCCAAAACCGGCACCAGCATAAAATTTCCCAACAGGCTAACGCCTACGCCCCAGAGGGCTGCCGTAAGCAGAATGCGCTCTTTGCCCAGGGGCAGCGCTACCTGATAGCCCCAGAAATAGCCCAGCCCGACGAGCAGTGGCATCGGTGCCAGGAGCCGCAGGGTCAGGATAGCCGGTGCGAAAGCGGCACCGGAGAAAATGTGAATCAGTGCCGGGGCAAAAACGAACAGACCTGCCATAGCCGGAACGCCCAGCCCGGTAATATAGGCATAGGAGCGGTGCAGGTGGGTTTGCAGCGCTTCCGGCTTTTCCTCGGCGATGGCTACAGTGATGCCCGGAAGCAAGACAACAGCGTAGGCGGTAATGAGCGGCAGGGCAATCTTGGCCACCTTGGTCGCGGCAGTATAATAACCTACTGCCGCATCAGAGGCCAGCAGGCCCAGCAGGATAGAATCGAAAGTGGTGTAGAGG
>JAEVZP010000113.1 GCA_023392185.1 Bacteroidota bacterium | reverse complement strand
CAACGCGGTGAAGCGCAAAACGGCCGGCAGCTGGCTTTTTGCTGTGATTGTCATCTTCGCGTTTTTGTTTTATGAGCGCGTACAGCTCCGCCCCGATGCGTTTTTTGAGCCGCGCTATTATTTCTATACCCCACTCCTAATCCTTGCATTTTGTGACCCGATTGCTGCGCTGGCCGGCAGTCGATGGAAGGATTTTAAAGGGATTGAAGGGCCGCAAAAAACGGTTGCCGGCAGCCTGGCTTTTGCCTTGCTGGCGTTTGGCGTAACGCTTTTTCTGGGACAATTTTTCCGGAATCCGGGAACGTCGCTTTCGGTTTTAATAATCGGCAGCACGGTTACGGCGGTGGTTACGGCCCTTGCCGAGCGCGTTACCGACGACGGCTGGGATAACTTCACCGTTCCGGCAGTGGCGATGCTAAGCGTTTTGGCAGTAGAAGCTTTTTTATGAATCCAATGTTTGAACTAAAATCCTGTGCGCCCGGCGATGCGCTTTTTACGGCGATGCTGCCCCGCATTTATGGGTCTGGCGTTCCGGAAACTGTTGTGCAGCAGCCGGAAACCGACCATTTAGCGCAGTGCTGGGTGGTTTTGGAAAAAGGAGAACCAGTCGGCCGTGTTGGGTTTTATCACAATAGAGAAATTCTGTATCAGGATCAACCAACAGCGCAGCTGGGACTTTTTGAGTGCATGAATGCACCGGAAGCCGCAGCTGTTTTGTTTGAAAAAGCGCAGGAGGAAGCTCGGAAAACCGGCGCAGTCTGGCTGCTCGGTCCGCTGAACGGCACCACCTGGAACCGCTACCGGTTTCTAACGGACAAAGGCATTGAACCACCGTTTCTCGGCGAACCGACGCACCAGGATTATTATCCCGAACTGTGGGAAGAAGCAGGATTCGTTCCGGTGGGGGCTTATTTGTCCAACGTCGCGCCGCTGGATCCGGCTACCGAAAAAGACACTGATTTTTGGCATAGAAATCATCTGCGGGTCGAAACCGTGCTTCCCCAAAATCTGGCGCAGGTGCTTACCGATGTCTATCCCATGTGCACGGCCGCCTTTGAAACTGCGCCTTTTTACAGCAGCATTTCCAGAGAACAATTCATTCAAAAGCTCTCCGCCGTAACGCCGTTGTTGGAGGCAGGCTGCACGAAAGTGGTGTACGACGCTTCCGGAAACGCCGTTGCCTTTGCGCTCTGCTACCCCGATCCGCTGTCTCAAAACCGGACGATTTTGAAAACGGCAGCCCGGGTAAAAAACGCACCAGTTTCCGGAATCATAAATGCTTTGTACCGCGAAATTGCCGTTCCCAGCCTCTGGCTTGACCGCACGCAACTGATTCACGCTTTTATTCACGAAGCCAACAGCAGCGCCACGCGCTCCGGCCATTTCGGCGGCGAAACGATGCGCCGGTACACGCTGTTTGGGAAGCCAACGATAGTGTGTTAGAAGGAATGATCGTTATTTTCCGGGTCCAGGAGATTGCGGCTCGGGGGCCGCAATGACGTGAAATGACCGCGTCAGGTTCTTATGTCGGTCATTTTGGACGTCATGGCGGGCTTGACCCGCCATCTCCGAATGCTATTTATGCGAAGGAGCAAATACCATATTAAATCCGTGGTGGTGTGTTTAAATGAATGACGGTCCTTTTAAGATGCTGGAGATTCCGGGTCAAGCCCGGAATGACGGAAAAATTAGCGCTTCTGATGCTTATTTTAGCTGTTTTAGCCCGCCGTTGGCAGGGGGCTTGACCCGCCCTCTCCGAATGTTTTCGGTTCCATCATTCGTTTAAATACACTACCAAATCCGTTCAATGGAATCCATCCAGGCTAATATTTTTTCTGCTTTTCTGCAAGCCACCGAAGCCCAACCGGAAGCGGTGGCCTTAATCCATGACAACCGGCAGCTCACCTACCGGCAACTGCTGGCAGAAGTACGGGAAACGGCAGCTTATTTCCGGAAAAAAGGACTTCAAAAAGAGGACAAAGTCTTGGTATTTGTTCCGATGTCCCTGGAATTGTACCGGACGGTTCTGGCCCTGCTGTACCTCGGCGCGTGCCCGGTGTTTCTGGACGGCTGGGTGGGCATTAAACGATTGCGGGAATGCCTCCAAACGGTTCCCTGTAAAGGCATTATCGCGCCGCCTGCGTTTCTATTTCTGTCCTGGGCCATAAAAGATTTGCGACAACTGCCGGTGCGGCTTTCCACCCGCGTGGGGGCTACCGAAGAAATAAATAATCTGCAACCCGCAGCCGTTTTTCCGGAAAATACCGCGCTGGTCACCTTCACCACCGGCAGCACCGGCACACCGAAGGCCGCCGACCGCACCCACGCCTTTCTGGCCGCGCAACTCCAGGCGCTTTCGCCGCTGCTCCAAACGGTTCCAAGTCCGTGTCTGACAACGCTTCCGATTGTGGTGCTGCTCCACCTGGCCGCCGGACGTACGACGCTGTTGCCAACGAAGCGCTTTAAAATCACGAAAACGGAAAGTTATCCGGCTTTGCTGGAAGATGTTTTGGGGAAAAACGCCCGGGCGATTATCAGTTCGCCGTCGGTATTGAAAGGATTAGTCACGGCTGCGAATGGCGATTTTTCTTCCTTACAAACAGTAGAAGAAATTCTGACGGGCGGCGGGCCGGTGTATCCGGTGCTGGCGGCGGCTATGAAAAACGCGTTTCCCCATGCTAAAATCAATGCGGTGTATGGCAGCACCGAAGCCGAACCCATTAGTCACATTGATGCCCAAACGCTGGCTTCGTTCTCGCCCGAAGCGGTTTTGGAAGGCGGCCTGCCGGTGTGTTTTCCGGACGCTTCCGCCCAAGTGCGGATTGTGAAAATGGACGTAGAAAGTGTAAAAATCCAATCCGCCGAAGCCTTGGACGCAGCCACCCTTCCGGAAAACAGTGTGGGGGAGATTCTGGTTTCCGGGGCGCATGTGCTGCAACATTATATCCACAACCCGGAGGCCGAAGCGGAGGTTAAAATCCGGATTGGAAAAACCGTCTGGCACCGCACCGGCGACTGTGGGCGGCTGGACGCGAATGGAAGCCTTTATTTTATGGGGCGCTGCAAAGACGCTTTTGAGTGGAACGGGCAGTCTTATTTTCCGGATTTAATCACCTATTACCTGTCGCGGCAGTTGCAGGATGTGG
>JAEVZP010000239.1 GCA_023392185.1 Bacteroidota bacterium | reverse complement strand
TGGGTTGGAATTCCTTTATCTTCCAACAAAGCGGCGAAGATGCGGGACGACAGCAGCTCGCCGGTGCACACGATCTGGTCGTAATGGTAATCGGCGCTGCGGGTGCCGCACTCGTCAATGGCCCATTGCAGCTCGGTAAAGGTCTCGGCGAGGTCGGCTTCCAGGGCCTCAAAAGCTTCGGGCGAAAGCACGGCTTTGGCGTAGGCGCGGTGACTTTCTTCGAGGTCGGTTGCTTTTTGGTAGGCAGTTTCTTTATCGCCCCCGCAGGCGGCAAAGGCGATGATTTCCAGCGCATTGGTGGTTTTCCCCATTGCCGAAACCACAACGGCCAGCGGCCTGCCGGCGTTTTGAAGCAAGGGCAAAAGCGCGACCATGTTTTCGGGCGTTTGAATGGACGCACCGCCGAATTTGTAAACAAGCATAATTGGAGCTGCGAAGCTACGGAGCACTTCGTGCGCAGTTGGAATGTCCCGCAGGCGGGCCGTTGGAAAAGTTGGAAGCTTCGCGTTGGAGCCTGCGGCGTTTTTAGGACCTGACAGGTCAAGGACCGAAGGGACGCAGATGCCTGTCAGGTCAGAAGCACATTTTCCGGAAAAAGATTACCCTATGCATCTCGAGCGGGAGTTAGCCTTGCCGGCGGCGGGGAACGCTCGCGCCAGACAGCGCCAGTCAGATCAGAGGTATTGCCTTCCTGGAAACCGGCCTTTTCCGGAAAATGGCCATCGCCTCAGCGAACGTACATTTTGTTTTGTCACCCCGCCGTAAGGCGGGGTCTCACAAGGAGCCCATGAGATTCCGCCTTACGGCGGAATGACAAAATAGAGAAACCGGAAAAAAGTGCATAACGACGAATCCCAAAATGGGTAGTCTCCAAAAAGAAAAAAACAGAAAGGCGACTACGTTTTGTTTTGTCACCCCGCCGAAAGGCGGGGTCTCACAAGGAGTCTCTGAGATTCCGCCTTTCGGCGGAATGACAAAATGGGGTGTAAAGGTCTAAACGGGATTTCCGGAAATATCCTCCAAAAACTAAAACCTTATACCTTCCACCTCTCACTTAAAAATCTCTTCCACACTCAACGGCCTTTCCTTTTCCCGCCAGATAAAACGTGGCAGGCGCATCTCCGAAAGATTCACGCCTGTTAGCGGCATCATCTTCTGCTTGACGTCCGATTCCAGCAAAATCGTTTGCAGGTCGCCGTCACCAAACAGCACCGTCATCCGCTCGCTGGTGGCTTTGTTCACGCCAAGATACGCGCCGCTGTCGTCTTTAGGGTAGTAAATGCTTTCGGCTTCGGGCCACACGACGATGTGCGTCATTTCGCCGTTCTGGAAATAACCGGTAAGCGTTTTGCCCTGCACCTGATCGAAAATGGCGGCTTTGACCGGACCGGTACGCGAGGCTACAAAGGCATTATTGGGTACGAAAACACGCCGAATGGTTCCGCTGTCGTTTTGCATCAGCAGCGTGTCGCCGGTAATCTGCGACTGGCGCGACCACGCCACCGGGTCTTTCATCAACCGTAAAGTAGAATCGCGGCGGGTATAAGAAATACTGTCGCAGCGCGCCTGCATGGAGTCGGAAAACACGATCACGTGGTGAAACCCGATAAACGCGTGAGAAGTATCGGTAGGTGCGGTTGTGCTGTCGGTGAGCGCGAGCGTTGTATCCGTTACAGAAGCCTTCGCCTTGCGGGATTTAGGCCTGGAATTTTCCGGAATTTTGGTTTTGATTTGGGGAAAACGTCGGGTCTTTTGCCATTCCAATACCCCTGAATAGGTGGCGCTGAAAAACGTGTCGGCGCGCATGTAAAGGGTGTCTTTCTCTCCTTCTTTGCGCAAGACCGGCTTTTGGGTGGCCAGCAGGGTTTTGGTTTTTTCGTTGACGATCGCGTGGTTACTCCACATCGTAAGCTTTTGGGCCGTATCCAATGCTTTTACTTTGCCCTTCGCAATGCCGTTGCCGGTTTTGCGGTCGTAGTCCAGCGTGTCGCCTTCCACGTATTGCGCGCCGCTGCGTACCGAAGAGCGCTTCGTAAAATGAGCCACTTCTGCCTTGGAATCATAGAAACCGGACGTCGTGTTCAGCTCACTTTTGTCATTTTTCACCACCGACGGACCGTAAAAAAGCACCACTTTCGTCGCCGTGTTGTAGCCCAAATCATCGGAAACAACGTTGTAGGACGTATCTGAAACCAGCACGTCGCCGGTAAAGCGCGCGTCTTTAGAGCGGGTGTTGTACCAGCCGGTGTTGCTCGTGAGCGTGGTAGAAACGGTTTGAAGTGTGCCGCCGTTGTCGTAGGTCCCGATTTTAGTGCCGGTGTTGTAGGTCAGGTTTTCGCACCAGAGGTTGTCGGTGCCATTGAGGAGATGGACATTTCCCCGCAAAAAAGCCACCTTGGTATTGCCGGTGTATTTGAGATAATCCGAAGAAACCTCCGTTCCGCCGGGCTGAATAATCCGGACATTATTAAATGCCTCCAGGTTGTTGGCTGCGAGGTCGATATAAGCGCTGTCGCAGTAAAAAAGGGTTCCGTTTTGCTCTAATTGCACGTCGCCAATCAGCTTGTTCAGCGAACGGCCCTCCTGCTGCACGGCTTCAAAAAGGCGCGCGTGGTTAATGTTTACGGTTACCTGATTGCTGTTTCCGGCGGGCGTCTGGGCACTTGATTTTCCGGAAATCACCCCTAAAACCACCAGCAAAAAGGGCAGCGGGAGGATAGTTTTCCGGAAAAAGAGACTTTTCATAAAGAGATTAATAAGCTAAACAGACCTCAAAGTAATTATCACGCCGCTCCGCCCCCAAACCCTGCTCCGGCCTCCCCCAACCCCTCCGAAGGAGGGGCTTGTCCCTTTTTTCTTTATGCTGTCACCCCGCTCCTTCGGAGAGGGGACGGGGGTGAGGCTAACAGGTCGGGGGTGAGGCTACAAGCGCCGGGAATTGAGACCTCTATGGCTGCACCGTCTGCGCCCGCCGACCAAAAATATTGACGTTGATATACCGTCCCGGATGCTTGCGCAAATCTTCGGCGAGGCGCGAAAATTCGGCAGCCGACTGACTTAAATTGTCATACAAGGCTTTGTCCTGCACCAGCTTTCCCAGCGAGCCATCGCCGTTTTCGATCTGGCGCAGCAGGCTGTTGATATTACCGGCTACGTCCTGCAATTGCTGCACGGTTTGCGCAATCGGCGCGGCCTTCAGACGGCTGCTGAGGTGGTTCAGATTCGTAAGCGTCGAGTCGATATTGGAGCGATTGGCAGCCAGCATAGCAGTCGTCTGCTCGGCATTATCTATGGTGCGGCCCAAGGCGGCACTTTTGCTTTTCAAGGTTCCGGAAACGGCGGAAAAATTTTGCATCGTGGCGTCCAGCGAAGCAACCGCGTGGGCCAGCCGCAGTCGCGTATCCTCGCTAAAAACGGTGTTGACGCCCGTAAGCAAAGTGTCTAAGTGCAACGTAATGCGCTGCACATTGCGCAGAATCGGCTTTAGTTCTTCGGTGAGCGCGTCCATTTTTCCGGGCTCCACGGCGGCGGGCAGAATCGCGCCACTTTGCAGCGTTTCGGTACTTTGGCCCAGTTCCAGCCGGATGCCTTTAGCACCCATGAGGTCCACACTGTATAAAGTAGCTACTGTCCCGCGCGGCAGGGGATATTTGTCTTTTACGGCCATGGCCACCCGGATGCCGCCGTCGTCGGCCAGCTCGATGGCGCGCACACGGCCCACCATCATGCCCCGGATCGTAATCAGCGAAGAGGATTGCAAACCCTGCACGCTTTCAAAATGGGTATAGAAAACCTGCTCGGTGGAAAAAATGCCTTTGCCCCGCAGGTATTGAAAACCGGCAAAAAACACCACTACCGCAACGGTAACAAGAAGGCCAATGCGTATTTCTTTGCTCATCTCCAAAAAAAGGAAGTGCGGTTCCGGTTCTAAAAACGGCAAAAGTAATCCTTGAAGCGCCCTATTAAATTCTAAAAGATTTTAAGCCTCCCGATATTCGGCGGCATTGTACTTTTAGGCCCGACCCTATCCGCTCTCTTTCTCACTCCGCAGCCCCCGTTTCCCATATCCTATGCAGTACGAAATCCGACAGTCCGGCAAATTTAGTTTTGTAGAAGAAGGCACCGGCGAACCCCTGGTTTTGCTCCACGGGCTGTTTGGCGCGCTCAGCAATTTCCGGGATCTGGTGGAACATTTCCGGAAAACCCACCGCGTCATCATCCCCAT
>JAEVZP010000170.1 GCA_023392185.1 Bacteroidota bacterium | reverse complement strand
ACCCAAGATCATCGGGTGCTGCATGTAGTTGGTCAGGTTTTCGCCGCCGAGATACACTTCCACATCGCCATTCTTCCACGCCTTACTCACCTGCGCCGCCATCTGCACAAACGACGGCGAGTAGCTTTCCGGCACGGTAGTTCCGTGTTGCCCGTGGCCGTGCGCAAAGGTGGCCGGAATGCGCTTCGGCCCAATCCACTGCACGGTATAGTCAAATTTCCACGCATTGCGCGTTTCGTAGCCGACGTTGGCAAAAGCGCGGTGAGCCGCCACCAAAGGCCGCTCTTTCAACACACCGTCGTAGGTCGTCCGCACGTCGTACCAGCGGTAGGCCAGGCGGAGGTCTAAATGGCGAATCAGCTCGTAGTCTAGCTGCGCCTGAAGGCTGTGGGCAAAAGACCGGCCATCCAGGTTGTAGAACCGCACACTCGTTGGCTTCTCTGCATCCACCACAATCTGATTCTGAAAATCGGTATAGTAGTAATCGGTGCTGAACGCGCCGTCGCGGTAATTGAGACGGAATTTCTGGGTGAAGTTCAAACCCGCATTCCAGGCGATTTCCGGTTTCAGGCCATAGGCCATACCGGCTTCCGGATTGGAAATCACAAAGGCGCGGTTAGAGGCCAGAAAGCCGACGTTTTCGGCAAAAATATTGGCCGTCCGCTGCGCCCGCCCTACCGACGCGCGAAGCGAAGATTTCTCCCACGGCGTGTAGCGCACGTGCAGGCGCGGCGTCATAAAGGCACCAAACAGGTTGTGGTAATCGGCGCGCAGACCAGCTACCACATTCCACTTCTCGCTGCCGTTGTAGCTGTACTCGGCAAAAGCGCCCGGCACCGACTCGGTGCGGCCATAGGGCGTTCCGGCCAACGCTTCGTTGAATGTATCGTACTGCATACTCGCGCCGGTCTTCAGCACGTGGTCGGTCGTGCCGATAATGGTTTGCAGGATAAAATTGGCGTAAAAGCTACTTTGCTTGCCGTCGTAGCTGCGCGCGCCGTACTGAGATTGCTGGTCGTGGTGGAGTCCGGAAAGTTGCAGCCCCACACTCGTACCGGGATTTCGGGGAAACACCCGCCCGATTTTCGCCCAGCCTTCTATGCGGTTGATATCTGACTGATAGCCCCACGGATTTGGGGAAATTTGAGGCACGTCGCGGTTGTAATCCAGCTGGCCGCCGGTGTTGGTGGAATAGACGCCTTTCACCCCACCCTGCACTTCCCAACCGTTTTCACCAAACCAAAACCAGCGGTTTGCGCCGATAAATTGTTTGTCCAGCGGTTGGTCCATAAAGCCGTCGCCGTTCTGGTCAATCCGTGCCCAGTTGCTGCGGCCGTGCAGCAAGACGTTGGTTGAAAGGTGTTCGTTCAGCTGTTTGCGATACACCAGGTTGCCTTCGGTGCGCGCCTGCGAGCTTTGGTAGAGGTTTACCAGCGCCGTCGGCTCTTTATCTTCAAACGGCTTTTTCCACTCCACGTTGATTTGGCCGGCCACGCCTTCGTAACCATTCACCACGCTGCCGGTGCCCTTGCTCAGCTGCATGCCTGCAATCCAGGTGCCGGGCGTATAAGTCAGGCCGGTAATCGCGGAAAGGCCCCGGATATCCGGAATGTTTTCCCGTGTGAAAGAGGTGTGCGCGCCGGTGAGGCCAAGCATTTGGATTTGCTTGTAGCCCGTTACCGCGTCGGTAAAAGCCACATCCACCGAAGGGGTGGTTTCAAAGCTTTCGCTCAGGTTGCAACAGGCGGCTTTCAGCAGTTCGCGCGCCCCGATTTTTTCGGTTTTAATCGCGCCCAGCAGGTTGATTTCAGTGGATTTGGTGCGGTTCCGAATCGTCACCTCGTCAATTTGCTGCGTACTTTTCGTGGTGTCCTGTGCCGAGGCGGATACGCCCAGCAGCAGGCCGCCCCAGAGGAGCGCCCGTGTTTTCATTTCCATAACTGCAAACGGGTTTAGTGGTTACAGCTATTGGTTTTGTACTGGCAGCAGTCGGGCAGTTTGGTGTAATCGGTTTCCTCGGCCACCACGTCACCGGCGTTGTGGCCGACTTTGGCAATGGCCTTCTGAATGGTTTCCAGATTGGTTTTATCCGTCCGGTAGGTCACCACGAGCATGTGGTTGTCGGCGGTCCAGTCAGCGCGTTTCACGCCTTTGATGTAGGCGGCGTCTTCAATGCGCTTTTTGCACATATCGCAGTTGCCTTCTACTTTGAAAGTATCGGTTTTAACCGCGTCTTTCTGGGCAAAGGCAGAGAACGAGAACAGGGAAATCAGACTGAAAAAAAAGAAGCGTTTCATTGTTTGAATGTTGTTATGGTTGAGAAAATTCAGCGCCCGGGGCTGGAACGCGGAGGACACGGATTTAGGCGGATAGCCACGGATGAAAATCCGCGTAAATCCGTATAGATCCGTTAGATCAGTGTACCAATATGTTGTTGGCACACCGACACTTAACCATAAACAACGAAACGCATGTGCAGCTTGTGCAACGGGATGTTTTGCCATCTGCCGGGCGGCGCGTTGGCTCTGCAGGGTGCTTTTACAGCAACCGATTGAGACAGTGCATTTTCCGGAAATAAAGGCCGAAAAATAGGCAAAACGGGCAGCGCAATATCGCTGCCGAAAAGAATTTTAGTGGGTTGCGACTGTTGCTGGTCGGTGGTGATTTTGGCAGCAATGGCTTTATCCTGACAGCAACTTTCTTCATCTATTGCCGGCATTTCATCATCGCAACCGCTCTCACAGACATCTGCCTTCTGAAAAAGCTCCCAGCTGGCAATCTCGTCGCCACAATAATGCGCATGCACCAGCAGGCCGGAAGCGGCCAGCAGATACAAAAACATTAAGGGAAAGACGAGGAATTTTTTCAAGCCAAACAAAGTTAATCTTTATAGATTGAAAAGGCTGTTAATTACAGTGCATTGCCGGAAGAAGGCAAAAACCGGCCATTTTCCGGAAATACCTTCACGCAGAAAGTCGGGCCGGCCCAAAGGGATTCTTCCGGTTCTATCCAAAATACCTTCCGAACTTGCAGAGATATGAAAACGCTTCTCATCGGCACGGTACGCAGTTTCCGGAAAACCGTTATGGAAAATGACCTGGCCCACTTTGAGGCCGGCGCGGTGCATAATGTATATTCCACCTTCGCCCTTGCACGCGATGCGGAATGGAGCGGCCGGTTGCTGGTCCTGGACATGAAAGAGGCGGGCGAGGAAGGCATCGGCACGGGGCTGACAATTGAACATCTCGGTCCTGCTTTTCCGGGCGAAGAAGTGTTGTTTG